>NZ_JBCMFH010000002.1:0-458546 GCF_043848115.1 Salmonella sp. 2020_1395
CAAGAGGCCCGAAGGTCCCCCTCTTTGGTCTTGCGACGTTATGCGGTATTAGCCACCGTTTCCAGTAGTTATCCCCCTCCATCAGGCAGTTTCCCAGACATTACTCACCCGTCCGCCACTCGTCAGCAAAGCAGCAAGCTGCTTCCTGTTACCGTTCGACTTGCATGTGTTAGGCCTGCCGCCAGCGTTCAATCTGAGCCATGATCAAACTCTTCAATTTAAAAGTTTGATGCTCAAAGAATTAAACTTCGTAATGAATTACGTGTTCACTCTTGAGACTTGGTATTCATTTTTCGTCCGAGGACGTTAAGAATCCGTATCTTTGAGTGCCCACACAGATTGTCTGATAAATTGTTAAAGAGCAGTGCAACGCGGCTTTCGCTCACCGTCGCGAGGTGGCGTATATTACGCTTTCCTCTTTTTGAGTCAAGCCTTTATTTTCGCTTTCCTCACAGACTTCTTAACGAAGCCTTTCTGACCCGGCGGCCTGTATGCCGTTGTTCCGTGTCAGTGGTGGCGCATTATAGGGAGTTATTAGAGCCTGACAAGACCTAAATGCAAAAAAAAGCTCAACCGTTCACTTTTCAAACAACATTTGAACCAAAAGCCTATTTTCGCCTGGTTTTTAAACAAAAACGAGCCCGTCAGGGCCCGTTTTATTCAAATTTGTGACTTACTGCACTGCCACAATACGATCATCATTGGCTTCAAGGCGAATCACTTTGCCAGGAACCAGTTCACCAGACAGGATTTGCTGCGCCAGTGGGTTTTCGATCTGCTGTTGAATAGCACGTTTTAACGGACGCGCCCCGTAGACCGGATCGTAACCGTTGGCGCTCAACAGTTTCAGCGCCTCGTCGGAGATATGGATTTCATAACCACGTTCTTCCAGACGTTTGTACAGACGCTGCAGCTGGATCTGAGCAATAGAAGCGATGTGTTGCTCACCTAACGGATGGAATACCACAACTTCATCAATACGGTTGATAAATTCCGGACGGAAGTTTTGGCTAACCACACCCAGCACCATCTCTTTCATTCGACCGTAATCCAGTTCGCCAAAGCGCTCCTGAATGAGATCGGAACCGAGGTTAGAAGTCATAATGACCACCGTATTACGGAAGTCGACCGTTCTCCCCTGCCCGTCAGTCAGCCGACCGTCGTCCAGCACCTGCAACAGAATGTTGAATACATCCGGATGCGCTTTTTCTACTTCATCCAACAAGATGACGGAATAAGGACGACGGCGTACCGCTTCCGTCAAATAACCGCCTTCTTCATAGCCGACATATCCCGGAGGCGCCCCGACCAAACGAGACACGGAGTGTTTCTCCATAAACTCAGACATGTCGATACGCACCATCGCGTCGTCGCTGTCGAACATAAAGTTAGCCAGCGCTTTACACAGTTCGGTTTTACCGACCCCCGTCGGCCCAAGGAACAGGAAGGAACCAATCGGACGGTTCGGATCGGACAGCCCCGCGCGGCTACGACGTATGGCGTTCGATACTGCTTCAACGGCTTCATTCTGCCCGATCACACGGCTGTGTAACTCTTGTTCCATACGCAACAGTTTTTCACGTTCGCCTTCCAGCATTCTGGCAACCGGAATACCGGTCCAGCGCGCCAGCACTTCGGCAATTTCCGCATCCGTTACTTTGTTACGTAACAGACGCATGGTTTTACCTTCCGACTGGGTCGCGGCTTCCAACTGTTTTTCCAGCTCCGGAATTTTGCCGTACTGCAGTTCAGACATTCGCGCCAGGTCGCCAACGCGACGCGCCTGCTCGATGGCGATCTTCGCCTGCTCTAGCTCCGCTTTAATAGTTTGCGTCCCAGAGAGCGACGCTTTTTCCGCTTTCCACTCTTCTTCTAACTCAGAATACTGGCGCTCTTTGTCGTCCAGTTCTTCATTCAGCATATCGAGACGTTTTTTACTCGCCTCGTCAGACTCTTTCATCAACGCCTGCTGTTCCAGTTTGAGCTGAATAATGCGGCGGTCGAGTCTGTCCAGCTCCTCCGGCTTAGAGTCAATCTGCATACGAATGCTGGATGCCGCTTCATCGATGAGGTCGATAGCTTTATCCGGCAACTGACGGTCGGCGATATAGCGATGAGACAATGTTGCCGCCGCCACAATCGCCGGGTCAGTGATCTGCACATGGTGGTGCAGCTCGTAACGTTCTTTCAGGCCACGCAGAATAGCAATGGTGTCTTCCACTGAAGGTTCTGCGACAAACACTTTTTGAAAACGACGTTCCAGCGCCGCGTCTTTTTCAATGTACTGACGGTATTCATCCAGCGTGGTGGCGCCCACACAGTGCAGTTCACCACGCGCCAGCGCCGGTTTCAGCATATTCCCGGCGTCCATGGCGCCATCGGCCTTACCTGCGCCAACCATGGTGTGCAGCTCATCGATAAACAGGATGACGTTGCCTTCCTGTTTTGCCAGATCGTTCAGCACGCCTTTCAGACGCTCTTCAAATTCGCCGCGATATTTCGCCCCGGCCACCAGCGCGCCCATATCCAGCGCCAGTACGCGGCGACCTTTTAAGCCTTCAGGGACTTCACCGTTAATAATGCGCTGCGCCAGTCCTTCAACAATTGCCGTTTTACCGACCCCTGGCTCACCGATTAACACCGGGTTATTTTTAGTACGACGTTGCAGTACCTGAATGGTACGGCGAATTTCTTCATCACGACCAATTACCGGGTCAAGCTTACCTTGTTCAGCCCGCTCGGTCAGATCGACGGTATATTTTTTCAAGGCCTGACGTTGGTCTTCAGCCCCTTGATCGTTCACGCTTTCACCTCCGCGCATCTGTTCAATTGCCTGAGTGATATTGGCCGTGGTCGCACCGGCTGATTTCAGCAGATCGGTTAACGTGCCGCGAGACTCAAGCGCCGCCAGAACAAACAGCTCTGACGAAATAAAATTGTCTCCCCGTTTTTGCGCCAGCTTGTCGCAAAGGTTCAGTACGCGTACCAGTTCCGAAGAAGGCTGTACGTCGCCGCCGGTGCCTTCCACCTGCGGTAAACGGCTCAGCGCCTGATCGATAGCAGTGCGCAACTGGCCAGCATTAATGCCGGCGGAGGTTAATAAAGGACGTATCGATCCCCCTTCCTGGTTCAGCAAGGCGCTCATTAAATGAAGAGGTTCGATGAATTGGTTGTCGTGCCCCAGCGCGAGCGACTGGGCATCGGCAAGAGCAAGCTGGAATTTGTTAGTAAGACGATCCAGACGCATAACTCCTCCCATAACAGGTCAAAATTGCTACTGGAGATTAAATGAGGTCATCCCTCAATTATTCAAGGTGAATGACCTGAATTATGTGAAAAGAAAGTTACCCGTACCGGATCGTCTTGATTCTTTAGGTTATATCAGCCAAATAAAACTTGCCATACGACCTGTCGTCTTGTCGCGACGATAAGAGAAGAAAGTCTCACTTTCGCTAAAGGTGCAGCGATCCCCGCCATAGACATGTTCAACGCCGGTATTCGCCAGACGTTGGCGTGCAAGCTGATAAATATCCGCCAGAAATTTTTCCCCGTGCGGCAAAAATGCGCTATCGGCTTGCGCATCTTTTGCTAAAAATGCGTCACGCACTTCCGGCCCCACTTCAAACGCGGCCGGGCCGATCGCCGGACCTAACCAGGCGATGATATTTTCTGGTTTGTCAGCAAAGCAGGTGACAGTTTCCTCCAGTACGCCTTCACATAATCCGCGCCAGCCCGCATGAGCCGCCGCCACTTCTGTTCCCTCACGGTTACAGAATAGCACAGGCAGGCAGTCTGCCGTCATTACCGCGCAGACGGTTCCTGGCGTATTGCTGTAAGACGCATCCGCACGTTTGGAGGCATAAGGTTCTCCGGTAAGCCTCAATACATTTTTACCGTGAACCTGTTCAAGCCAGACAGGTTTCGAAGGCAGATTGCCCGCCGCAAACAGACGCTTGCGGTTCTCTTCAACATGCTCCGGGTTATCGCCGCAATGCGCGCCCAGATTCAGCGAGTCGTAAGGCGGTAAACTCACCCCGCCAATACGGGTAGAACTACAGGCTGCGACGCCTTTCGGCAGCGGCCACTGCGGGACAATCAGTGCATTCATAACCAGTCCACATCATCTTTATGATCTTCAAAATCAGCGCGCATCGCATCGATAAGGTCCACCATATCTTGTGGAATCGGCGCGTGCCACTCCATTTCGATACCCGATACAGGATGGTAGAGACGCAGCATTGTTGCATGCAGCGCCTGGCGGTCAAACTTACGCAGCGTGGAAATAAATTCTTCCGATGCGCCTTTCGGTGGACGTGGACGACCACCGTAGACCTGATCGCCCACTAACGGGTGCGTAATATGCGCCATATGCACGCGGATCTGGTGCGTACGCCCGGTCTCCAGACGCAACCTAAGACGCGTGTGCACACGGAAATGTTCCATAATGCGGTAGTGGGTCACCGCCGGTTTGCCCATGGGATGCACCGACATATGGGTACGTTTGGTCGGGTGACGACTGATGGGTTCATTCACCGTTCCTCCCGCCGTCATATGTCCGATCGCGACCGCTTCATATTCGCGGGTGATCTCGCGCAGCTGCAAAGACTCCACCAGGCGCGTTTGCGCCGGAACGGTTTTGGCCACCACCATCAGCCCCGTCGTGTCCTTATCCAGACGATGCACAATGCCCGCGCGCGGAACATCCGCAATCGGCGGATAATAATGTAGCAACGCGTTCAGTACCGTACCGTCCGGGTTACCCGCGCCAGGATGTACCACCAGATCGCGTGGTTTGTTGATAACCAGAATATCGTCATCTTCATAAACAATATCTAACGGGATATCCTGCGCTTCAAAACGAATCTCTTCGTCGATCTCCGCATCAATAGCCACCCGCTCGCCGCCTAACACTTTTTCTTTTGGCTTATCGCAAAGTTGACCATTGACCAACACGCGCTGATTCAAAATCCATTCTTTTATACGCGAACGTGAATAATCCGGGAACATTTCGGCCAAAGCCTGATCTAAGCGTTGACCGAGTTGGTTTTCGGAGACCGTTGCGGTGAGTTGTACTCGTTGTGCCATATACAGCTTCTTCGTTTAACGTTGGGTTTTACGGCTTTGCCGTTTAATATAGTGTGCTATTGTAGCTGGTCTTAACCGGGAGCAGGAACAGAGAATCTCCCGTAAAACATTTTGAGGAAAGTCAAAACGTCATGACGCGCATGAAATATCTGGTGGCAGCAGCCACGTTGAGCCTGTTTCTGGCGGGTTGCTCGGGTTCAAAGGAAGAGGTGCCCGATAATCCGCCGAATGAAATCTACGCGACTGCTCAGCAAAAGCTGCAGGACGGTAACTGGAAACAGGCAATAACGCAATTGGAAGCGTTAGATAATCGTTATCCATTCGGACCGTATTCTCAGCAGGTGCAGTTGGATCTTATCTACGCCTATTACAAAAACGCCGATTTGCCGCTAGCGCAGGCCGCCATCGATCGTTTTATGCGTCTTAATCCAACGCACCCTAATATTGACTATGTCATGTACATGCGCGGCCTGACGAACATGGCGCTGGATGATAGCGCGCTGCAGGGTTTCTTTGGCGTCGATCGCAGCGATCGCGATCCGCAACATGCGCGGGCGGCGTTCAATGACTTTTCGAAACTGGTACGCAGCTATCCTAATAGCCAGTACACCACCGACGCCACTAAGCGTCTGGTATTCCTGAAAGACCGTCTGGCGAAATATGAATATTCCGTCGCAGAGTACTATACCGCGCGCGGCGCATGGGTTGCGGTCGTAAACCGGGTAGAAGGTATGCTACGCAATTATCCTGATACGCAGGCCACGCGCGATGCGTTGCCGCTGATGGAAAACGCCTATCGTCAGATGCAGCTGAATGCGCAGGCTGACAAAGTCGCGAAAATTATTGCCGCTAACAGCAAAAACACCTGAAGCAATACCAACAAGCAAAACGGCAGCCTTCCGGCTGCCGTTTTTTTATTCGGTATCTGATGCAACAGAAATGATTTCACTGCAACGCATCCAGTCAAATATGGCCTGCTTTCAGCCATTCCTCAAGTAAAAGATCGCTTCTTCCTGCGATGCCTCACAAAAAGTTCGCCTTGACAAAAAGTGACAAAATAATGTGATTTACATCACACATTTTGACATTAAGAACGGTATGCTGGAATCACCAAGACGGGAAAGACAAGAGGTAAAATTTATGACAATGAACATTACCAGTAAACAAATGGAAATTACTCCGGCAATCCGCCAACATGTCGCAGACCGTCTCGCCAAACTGGAAAAATGGCAAACTCACCTGATTAATCCTCATATCATTCTGTCTAAAGAGCCACAGGGCTTTATTGCTGACGCCACCATTAATACACCGAACGGACATCTGGTCGCCAGCGCAAAACACGAAGATATGTACACCGCTATTAATGAATTGATCAACAAGCTGGAACGGCAGCTCAATAAAGTGCAGCACAAAGGCGAAGCCCGTCGTGCCACCGCATCGGTGAAAGATGCCAGCTTCGTCGAAGCAGAAGAAGAGTAGTCCCTTACATTGAGTGTATCGCCAACGCGCCTTCGGGCGCGTTTTATTTCACAGTATCTCACTGAAATAAAAGGATTTATTTCAACCAACGTCCACATATCGACCACATCGATAACAAAAAACCCCGAATCTGGGGTTTTTTCATATGGAGTCTAAAATGCAAGAGTTAGAAGGAGCACCACTACATCATTCAAAACTGGCCGGCGTTCGGCTTGCCTGCCCTCCTGAACTTTCAGCTTCAATACAAGATTACTTCAAAAGTAACGGGTTTGACGTTAGTAAAACTATTTGCTTTTCCAACAATGCACCGGATAGACTTAATCTCATCTTTGAAGTGGCCACTCAGGCAAGGAAGTTAGCAGGGGTTATTATGGGATTGCTAAACAGGAACGATGTTGAAATCGAATTGAATCTTTGTACCGGGGACTATGAACCTAAAATAGCAAAGGTTAAATTGCGCAGTCTGAAGGATGTTGAAGCGTGCGAACGTCTGATCGATAAACTGGCATCAGTGGTTGTTGCACCAAAGCAAGACAATAAATAAGGTTAAGAAAAAGGTCATATATAAGATAAAGCCTCGACTAATGAGGCTTTATCTTATTAGTTTAATTCTAATTAAATTGTAGTACGGACTTTACAAATCATCCCAGTCTATATTTATAAATTCACTCTCAACCATTCAATCCAATCCTTTTTTAATGAAGTCCATGATTGGCGACCAAAACTCAGAGTTGTGCTCGTTGAATAAATCTATCATACCCGCCCTAATAAACAACTCAGATGTAAAATCCAATTTATCACTTAATCTAGTAAAATAAACATGATGATCACATGCCGAATTCATTACACTTTCAACAGCCGCCTTGATTTTTTCAGCATCAAATCTTGTTAACAAACATCTTTGCCTTAAAACTGAAGCATGTTCTTCTATGTTTTTAGCAATATAATGATAGACTATAGCATCAGGATAGTCGTCCCCGATAAACATTGCATTTTCAGGCAATTCCTTAGTTCCCTGCCGTCCTTTAATATCGCCATCAACTAAGGCAATAGAAGGATAATTAATGGTAGGGTTCTCATTATGATATTGACTAACCTTAACAACACTAGGATATCCGCCAGCCGTATAAACTTTTATTGTTGAAGCTAATTTTGGAAGATATCTATCTATCGCATTCTCAACCCACTCTTTTGCAAAAGAATCTTCAACATATATAACCTTCGAATTTACCTTCTGCCCCGTAATAGCACGTAAACTTTCAATGCTTAGTTTACCATTCCAAACTTTTTTATTAATGGAGGCCCAAACGGCTTCTGGCTCAAGCTCATTCACTGCATCCTGTGAATGTGTTGTAAATATTATCTGCAGTTTTTTTCGCTTCGCGACATTTGTCAAATAATTAACAAACAATCTTACCGCGACAGGATGCAACCCATTCTCAATTTCTTCAACCAAGATAAGAGAATTATCGGTAGCATTTTCAATTCTATCAATAGTATCTATTATTGAGGCTTCACCTGCACCAAAATGGAACTGAGAATAACCAGAACCATTCAACGCCTTGCCTACAAACATTCTAGAAGTTGGATCATTCTTATTTATTACACATTTATAATCTTCTATTTTTTTATCCAAAACTGCAGTGCAATATTTTATTGTATCAGGATTAAGGTTTTTCACTTCAAATTGAATTGAATCACCAGATAAAAACTTATTGAATTTAGTTAGCTCACCAGCAGGGACTGTTCGTTGTATTTCTACATATACAACATTTCGCTCCGGAAAACTATCTCTACGCCATTTCATCTGTTTGAACTTTGCAGTTCTGTTAATGTTTTTATCTTTTGAAATAGGCTTATCAATCAATTCAAAACCAATCTCCCAATCACTCATTGAATCGTCGCCATAAAATGATTTAGGGAAAAATTTACTTGGCTTAACATTTTTATAAGCGAGGGCTACAGCACCTAATATCGTCGACTTCCCGCCGCCATTGGTACCAATAAGCGCAGTTACGGGGGTTTTAAACTCTACAATTTCCTCATCAAATCCCCTGACATTTTTTAGTGTTATACGTTTAACATATTGATTGAATTTATTATCCTGCACCTTATCCTTTTCTAACTTTAATTCTGCTGGAGATAATTTCATTTTAGTCCCTTAGTTTTAATCATAAAAAATTATAACCATACTATTAATACCATATGGATACTATATTTGTAGCCAGTATAAATATTAACAGAACTTACATCATTTTCTCTCTTACCAAGATATTAAATCCCCGTTAAAGAATAAAAACATCGCATAACATAATATTGGAAGCTCCCTCGGAAAACCGTCACAACCATCACACCTTACAAAAAGAAACCCTATCATAATGATTCTAAACAATAAATGTTGTGACGGTAAAACCATCACAAAACGTAACGCAAACCATCACACTCAATAAATTCAATGAGTTATAAAACAGAGTTGTGATGTTTTAATACCGTCACACTGTGATGCTTCTGTGATGCTCTTGTGATGGTTTTAAATATGCTTATTTATTATTAAATATCATATAGATAGATAATACTTTTAAATCTTGTGACGTTTGTGACGGTTTTCCGATGCCCCCCATCAAATTTTGAAAATGCCCAGATTGGTCAGAAATCCCCCTGATTTGTTGGTAGTTTTGTATATCTATCTGTTAGTGATTTGAGCACTGGAGCGTGTACGTTATTGCAGGTATGGCGATGGTTCAGGCTGTGCAAAGTATTTCAGTTCCGCATTTCACTGCCATTCCGCGCCAGAGCGCGTCATATAAGGTCTGGGCACTTCCCCGCCCTTACGTGATTCCGATGCGGTTGTTACGTAAAAAGTCACGTAATCGCTGTTAATCCCGCATGAAGTCCGGCACCGGCATTTTTCACCCACGGCCGGTAATCGCACAAAAACTGTAATCTTTGAAATCTGTTTCACACATTTCAGTTAGCGATCGGCCGTCAAACCTCCAGCATTGGCACGGTCTGGCGATGTGTTTTGTACCACCGGAAAAACTGAAATCATTCTCAACACGAAAACCGCAGGCGGGTGCGGTGTAGCGCCGTTTTCGTCACTTCCGCCGTTATTTCGTCGCCAACAGACAGCCGCAGCGGCTTGCTGTGCCACTGAAACAAATGAGGTAATGGATGAACGGGGGCAGATATTAACGACGCTAAAAATGCGTCTGATACGGTCTGAAAGTGGGGATAAAAAAGCCCGCATTATGCGGGCTGAAAAGAGAGAATCAGGCGATGATGTTCTGGTACTTGCTCCGGGTCTGTCCGGCCTTCGCTGCCGTCTGGTTAAATGCGCCCGCGTTCGTCGGCGTACCGACACTGGGGTGCGAATGGCTCGCGCACTGCTGCGCCAGCTCTGCCAGTAAATCAATGGTGTCCAGCATCATAGTTAGCGTATTTACGCCCTCGCTACCGATATGCACGGTTGGCCCCATAATCTGCTGACCGCCCGCCGCCACAGATTTACGTAATGCGGCAATCTTTTCTGTCAGGGTTCCCCCCACATCAACATTCATGGCGCCGGCCACTTTCGTGGACAGCTGCCCGGCGATTTCGGTTTCTTCATTTCCTGTAATACTGGCCAGCCGGTTTCCTTTTACCGCCTGGCTGAAGTCGCCAGCACTGACCTGCTGTATGGCTCCGGCCATCAGCGTGGCGGTACCCAGTACTGTGATTTTATCCGTGGCTTTCACCGTGGTTTCACGGCTGACCAGTTCTCGTCGTTCCGTGTCGGCTTTCACCGTCCGCGCCATCGATGTTTCACTGATGGTCTGATCCGTCTGGCGTACCCAGTCTCCTGCCTGTGTCACGCGTTGCGAGACTTCCGCTCGCTGCTGTTGCAGCTGTTCGCCGGGCTTAATGTCCGGCAGACTGGTGCCATCCGGCAGCGTCTGCCTGATAAAGGGCTTGTCCGGTCTGCCGCCCGTAAACGCCACTTCTACCAGCGTTCCTTCCGGTGGAAACTGGAACATTCCCGAATCGTTACCGGCCATTGGCACTGGCAGCGGTACGGCGGAATATACCGGCGTCTGGTTGTCCGGGTTGCCGTCCGCGTCAAGCAGCTGCACGTCAACAGCGTACCGTGGCCGGAACGGGTCGGCAAAATTACCGCTTTTTACGGCCTCGCTGGGTGCCACCACCCTGGCCAGTTTGGGCAGGTGAAGACCTGAAGCCAGTTCCGGGTAATGGCTTTCTATCTGACGCTGCGCCGGTGTTTTCTGCAATGGCTGACCTGTGGCGCGGTTCCGTGGTGTCCACGTGATGGTCATTGTGTCATTCGCCAGATGAACTTTGGTCACGCGTTCCCCGTTCACGTCCACGCCCGGACGAAGACTCTGGATCACCGGCAATGTCATGGAATTACCGCCCGCCGTTCCCTGGCTGAACTCTGCCGGGATTTCTACCGGGCGTCCGGCAAACAGCGCCTTTTCTGCGCCGCCGACATACAGCGAACCATCCGGCAATGGATACCAGATGTAATCCGTGATACTGAATGCCCTGCCCAGGTTATTCAGCAGCTGGTATCCCGTCCCGTTATGGGTGAAATGGGGGATCGGTTTATCACTGTACGGCACATCCGGTACCGCAATGCTGATCCCGCTGTTTTCCTCCAGCCATCCGGCCACATCGCGCAGTGTGGGATGCTGAAATGAGCATGGCCACATCCGCTCAAACACGCCAGCCAGCTCGCGGACAAACAGACGCTGATAACCGTTTTCGGCAGGCTGTGAGCGCTCCACATAGCCGGTAAACCAGCGCAGAAGTAAACCGGAATACCCCACATCCAGCCGTACCAGTTTGCCGGTGTAGTCTGTGGTCGTCTGTGCCGTAATAAAGCCACGTCCGCAGCTGTTCAGCTCCAGCACCAGACTGGCGTCAGCCAGGTGTATTTCATCCGTTGAAAGGTAAAGGCGTTTTACTGGTTTCATCATTAACCCAAAGCGTCATTGACGGGCTTCAGCACCCTGCGTTCAAACCACGTCAGTTTTTCTTCATCCTCTCCGGCATTCTGACCAGCGGATTGTCCCGTACTGCTGGCCGTCTGTTTTTTTGCCGTTGTTTTACCGGTTGCCCTGGCTTCCCGCTTCTCCTGCACGCTGACATGTTCCGCCAGGGTGAACGTGACCAGCCAGGCCATTTTTCCGTCCTGCTGCGGCGCATCCAGCATTCCGCTGAAGGTGGCCTCACGAAAATTCACCGCTCTGGCCACCTCATGCGCAACGCGGTATTTCATGCGTTTCCCGTCTGCATCGGTGGCGCTGGCCAGTTCAAAAATACGCTTCAGGATCTCCGGGTTTTTAAAGGGTATTTCGCCGCTGATACGCAGCTCTTTGCCCTTTGCCCCCTGCTCTGATTTGGTGGTCGCGCTGGTCTGACCGGACTGGTCTTTATCCTGAAACTGCTGGGAAACGGTCACGCGCATGTTTTTCAGCAGTATGGCCTCACCATTAAGCGCCAGTGTCGGGATCGACGTCATGAATCATGCCCCTTATTCCATCAAGATTTTTTCCGGCCAGCATGATTGCCGCAGTATAAACGGCTGAAGGCTGCGGAATGTCCTTTACCAGCGCCAGAAGGGTGGCGGCGGTGTCGCCACTGGCCGTAAATACCCATGCCCTGGCGCTTTTCCCCTGTAAATCAGCGAGGCCGCTGGCCACATCGTTAATCAGGTTGTCACGCAGTTGCGTAAATTCCCCCAGCTGTTGTTTCAGCCCTTCCAGGCTGAATCCGGCGCCAGCCGCTTTCTGCGCCTCACTGATAGCGGCAGCGGATAACGCTGCCCTGCTGGTCGGAACGGACAGCGGAATGGCAACCGGCAGTCCTGCCCCGGCTTTCGCGGGGATCTGCATTTTCTCAGTAGCCAGTGTCGCCGCAGACTCAGCCAGACGTCTAACCTGGGTGAATGCGGGCGCGGGGAAAACATCCACCAGGCTGTTAAGCCCCTTCATGAAGTTTTCATGGGTCTGTCCCGTTACCATCATGATCACCACATCGGTATTGCCTCCCGTTCCGGCCAGCCTTTCCGCCAGATAATGGATTGCATTGACCGGACTCAGGTATGCCCCGTTATCTGTCTGCTGCCCCAGACCGTGAATCCACGGATGCGCCGGAACGACAGAACAATCCAGCGCAGCCAGAGAATCCGTAAAAGCCAGACGCGCTTCACGCCACATCCGGTACCTCCGGCCAGTCAATATCTGGCGCACCAGTCAGATCCAGACGGCGCAATTTTGTACGCACTTCACGTAAATCGGAAAGTTCGACCAGCTCGGCATCAGTAATATCACTATCATCCTGCGCTTCCATAAGCTGATTGATTTTTGACGTGACCGACGCCATGCGCCGGTCGCGTTCTGCTGTCGCTAAAGCAACATAATCAACCTGAACAGGTGCGATAACGCCGTTGCTATAGGTAAAATTACCAGCCTGGAAACCATCAGGAATATCAGTATCAGCGAGTTCCACAACAGAGCAATTCAGCGGAAATAACTTTGTTGCATCTTTATCCGCAGCAATAATCAGACCTGTTTTGTCATACTGTATTTTCAGTGTGTCTGGCTGAAATAATTTCTGTAGCACATACCAGTCAACACCTGATTCATCGTGGATAAACTGAACGCTGCAGTTCTCTGATAACTCCTGCTGAACAGGGGTTAATTCCGTTGTTTTAGTGAATTTTTTAAAATGTCTCATTTTTATGTCCCTACCGTATACCACTGACCATTCACTTTAAGCTGTAACAAGCGTCGTTGGATCCGGTCTGGTGTATCGTTCGAGTCTCCATTCTCAACACCTGTAATGACGTAACCTAACTGGTCTGCAAATCCGGGCGAACGATATAAGTTTCCATGCTCAACGGCACCGAATCGAATTGACTGAACATACCCACTTAGCATGTCAGTTGTAGCAAGGAATACACCAGAACCATCATCATGAAGCATAAATGGCTTTGTTTTGTCGTTCTGGTACACACCGACCATGGTGATGTATTGTCGTAACGGTCTGCCTGCAATATACGCACTCAACCAGCCAGGCCCGCTGCCTGTGCCCCATATATCGCCGTAAACATCGCCGTTTTTGTTGAATATCGCATTTCCGGCCTGCAAATTTTCAGCAGCTGCGATAACACCGAGTCGGGTGCTGATATATGCCCGGATAGCCAGGTCTTCTGAGTTCTGAAATCCAATACCATTCCATGACTTAATGTTCAGATTGTTACCATTAAAACCTGCACCATCAACGTCACCTTTAGCCATCCCACCAGTGCCATCCCCAACCGTAACCAGGGTATCGCCACGCATATTTGGAGCAGAAATCCCCCCCGTAAAGGCGCCCCCCTCCAGCATCGCCACATGACGCCATGAGGTAATACCTGCTCCTGTACCGTGACCAAACAATACGTTATTGCCACTGACTGCAAGAACATCCACAACAGTGGTCGGACTTACCACCTCGCTAAGGGTAATAATTTGCCAGAAACTTACCAGGTCTGGCGCATCAGGTGCCTGATGTGCGCGCATAAACTGACAGCCTGTAGCCGCCCTGGCACCAATTGATGTTCGGTCAATTGCGTCACTGACAAATGTTCCCGCGAGGAACCTGCCATCACCTTTGAAAAGCACATTTCCCAGTCCAATATTTTGAACAAACAGAGGTTTATCAGGAATATCCGATCCGTTCCTGTCTTTCGCTAGTCGTGCTGCGGCATTATCCATAGCAATCTTGACTGCTTTCGGCGTAGCGGCCTGTTCTTCACTGGTGCTGTCTGTCGCGCTGCTTAACTGAGTGAACCCCTTCGCGCTGGTAGTGGCGTCCGGATGATTACGGGATTGCTCATGTTTTCTCAGCGCATCGCTGGCCTGCTGCTCATTCAGTGTCCCTTTCGGGCGTAAATCCGTAATATTGCCGTTTTCATCAATACCCGCCACCGCAAACACATAATGCTGTACGCCGTTCTGCACATAATCCGCCAGGTTGTCAGCAACCGTAATACGGGACTGCACACCCCACACGCTGGTAAGCGTTCCTGTCCAGCATACATCCAGCCAGACTTTGACTGGCCTGGTTGTCACGGTAATATTCAGGTTTTCTGCAAGCGTTGTGCGCAGACCTGCCACATAGCCGGTACCTTTGGTCACATAAAACTGATTCCCGCTTTTCCCGACCAGATAGCCGTCCCCAAAAAACGCCGCCGCCCCGAAGATGTCGATATTTTCCAGGCGCTGGCGCTCGTCCATTCCGGCCATACGCGCGGTAAAGTCAATCTGCCAGGTCTCAGCAGGCGTATTAATTCCGGTTTCAGCCTGTGCGCCGTTATATTCCATCAGAAACGAGCGTGTAAGCACGTTCCCCTGTTGCCCTTCAGCTGTTTTAAGTTTTTGCTGTAATGGCGCATGAACAATCATTGCCAGCGTACCGCTGGCCTTATTAATCAGACCAATCCAGTTAAAGGAAAAATCCCCCACATCAGCCCCCAGTACGACGGAATGCACCACAGCGTTGTCATTCACCACGCCCTTACGGCTGACGGCCTGCCGGTGAACAATCTGTTCAGCCGGTGGCAGGGTTTCATTGCGGTCAACCGGCTGATCCGGGTCAAGTGCCGGCACATTAGCGAACACAAATTCATCCAGCAGAACAGGCTCCCCCGTGGTGCCCTGTTGCGCTTTCCACTGTTCAAATGCCAGTGTGATTGTTGTCTGTGACATATAATCCCCTTATAACCCTGCGCTGTACGTTGCGCTGCTGGTTTCCGTACCGCTCAGTGCTGCCGGATAAACCACATATTCCCCCTGATCCCATCCCGCCCGGATAGTCAGCCGTTCGGACGTGATCACTTCAAACTGGTAACGGCGGCATGTCCGCCCGTACTGCCGGATAATCTGGATCATCAGCTGCGTGTTAGTCGCAATCTGGCTGTCCGTGACGCGAACCTGAATCACATCCCAGTCAATTCCCGGCTGGCGCTCCATCAGTTCAACGTACCCGATCCCCAGCCGCTCAAAGATACTGATAAATCCCTCAACAGAACCGGCGTCACGCGCATTCACGAAGGCATACGCCACACGCCTGCGGAACAGTTCCAGCGGCTCCCCGTCAAAGCGGGAAATGTCCCGGTCATACGCCAGCAGGTTAAGTAACGCCGGTGTACAGGTCAGCGGATCAAACTGGTTCAGTGGCCACGTCACCCAGCCGTACACTTCCGCCCAGAACCGACGCGCCGTTTGCAGCAGTTTTCGCGGCTCGCCCCTGTCCATCCAGGAGGGAAGTACCATTCCGGCCAGTTTTTTCATGAACTCATTCATTCTCAATACTCACCACAAGCGATTTCAGGCGCGGCACATTCAGCTCACTGGCAATGTCATCCAGCGAAAAATTCAGCGATTCTGTTACCGGAAAATTTTTATGGATTTCGCGCCCCAGCTGCGAGAAGGAGAACCGTGAATACGGCCACGTCCTTCTGACGTCATAGTCCGTATTTTCCCGGAAGGCGCACCGGATCAGGTTTTCAATACCGTCCTTCAGGCGCTTCTGTTCATCATCACTGATGTTGTTCAGGTTCCTGACCCAGACAGTGACCGCCAGATCGTGCAGGGTTTCCGGCATGGCATAACACTGCATATCGTCCCCGTGGCCGTGATGCCCCTGCGTGTTGATATAGTCATTCACGGCATCCACAAACGGCGCAGAAGCCACGCCGCTGTCCAGCAATAAATAGGCGTTGGCTGTCCCCGGCCCCCTCGGTGCTTCGTGCTCAAAGAAAATCCGGTCAATGCTCAGTCCGGCAACACCGGCTATCATCGACCGGTATACCGCGTCCGTATGGTAGTTGCCCACCAGGTTAAACTGGTTACGGCAACGCTCACGCAGTTCATCATCGCTTTCCTCATCCGCGCCCGGTACGGTCAGCCAGTTTTCTTCACTGGCCACATGGCTGATGCCGTCCACGGCCACCGGCAGAATGCGGTAATATCCCGGCGCAAGGTTATATGCGCCGCCCGTTCCCGTTGCCTTTACCGGCAGCAGTGCGCTGGCGGTACCGGAGGCAATCACCACATCTTCCGTGATGGCCAGTTCATACACCCTGCCGTTAATACGTTCTGTCTGTATCACCGTTCCGGCCTTCACCGTCACCACGGCGCTGGCGTCTTCCTTGTAAAAACGGATAACGCCCTGTGCAGCGCTGGCGGGCTTCGGCGTGATATTCACCGCCCATGCCAGCAGCCGTAACATGCTTCCACTGGCCGTGGCCACAAACATATTGGCCAGTACGGTGGAGACCAAAACCTCCTTCAGCCACATCACCGGCGCGGTTACAATGGCCGTGACCAGTCGCCAGAACGGAGACATACGGGAGGTATTCGTGATAATTCCCTCCTCCGTCGCAATGGCATTAAAGCGATCGCGAATCTCTTCTTCCGTCACCGGCATACCGCTGGCTTTCACCACCTCTTCAAAGTCAACCTGTGGCTTTTCCGTCATAAATCCACCTGTACCGATATTCCGCCGAAGTCATAAGTGCTGGCCGTGATCCACAACCGTGTCCGGCTTTCTTCACCGATTTCCACTGTTCCCGGAACGATACGTTCATCATCCTCAATCAGTAATTCCATACGGGTAAAAATATCTGCCCGCATGGTCGGGCTTCTCTCGGCAATTAATTCCGTCGCCAGACCGCTTTCAATAATGGAATGAATAATGTCCTGCCCGATACTTTTACGGTTATTACATAATTCAGGTTCATTACCGGTATTCAGGACAAAGTCATTTCCCTGAATTAATAAATCAACATACAGGATTTCATTCATACGCCCAGCTCCTGAAACTCCATTAACTGCCCCGGCGTTATCATTTCTTTTGGATAGATATTGACAGTATTAATTTTCCGACTGTTATCCGTCACAACCCTTGAGTTATTACTAACAGATTTACTAATACCACCTTTATCAATTCCTTTTAATTCTCCACCAGTAGAAAGCGTATTTGTTGTCAGTGCCGGAGGTGACTCGTTAGCCAGCGAAATATTGACACCGGGTATTTTATTCAACTTTTCTACAATCCAGTTCCATGATTTCAGGAAGCTACCTTTAACGGACTGCCAGATATTATCAAACATGGATACAATACCACCGGCCATCCCGCTTAATGCCTGTGAAGGTGAAAATCCCGTCAGCAGATTAATAAAGCCGTTCCAGCCGTCCTTAATCCATTGCCATGCCGTCGAGAACACACCGGCAAGCCATTCGACAACGCCAGCCACAGCGGTAAACGCTGCCGTATTCATCACCGCCGCCTGTACATCGTCCCAGTGTTTAATCAGCAGATAACACCCTGCTGCCAGCAGGCCAATCGCACCAATAACCAGCAGAACCGGCCAGCTCATCAGATTTATGCCAATTCCGGCCATAATTGCCGCCATACGAACCGCAAGAAGCGTACCACGCAGAAATTTAAGCGTCAGATTCCATGCCGCTACAGCTTTTGAGGCAATCCAGACGGTGGCGGTGTATATCTTCGTGACTGAAGTCAGTGTCTTCCAGAGAGCAATCGCACCCAGCTTAATAAGTTTTGAGACGCCCAGAACGATGTTAGCTATTGCGCCGGCAGCAGCAAACCCCAACAACGCCATAGCCGCATAACCGATAACACGCGCAATGTTGGGAAACAACTGCATCCAGCGGGCAAAGGTCTGTCCCATATCAGCCAGGCGGTTCAGCACCGGATACAGAACGGGGATCAACGTCAGTCCAATGACGGTCTGAACAGACTTAAGGATCTGTACAAAGCGATCCCACGGTTTCACCAGTTTGCCGGCCATCTCCTGTGTACGCTTCAGCCCGTCAGAACCGCCCAGCTCAGTGATGTTACGTTGCAGTAAGGCCACATTGCCGTACAGGTGTTTCACCACCGCCGAACTGTCACCAAATGCCGCATCCAGCTCCGCCTGTGCTTTCAGGTTCCCTTCCAGACTTTTGCCATACTTGCCCTGTAACTTGATCAGCATTTCAGGCATGGACAGCATTTTGCCGGTGGCATCCGTAAAGGACAGCCCCAGCTTTTTACCGCCCTCAATGGCTCCGGTCATGAAGCCTTCGTAAGCGCTGCTGGCTTCCGTTCCCAGCGTGCGGTTAAGCTGCCCCAGTACGGCCAGCTGTTCATCCAGTCCGACGCCGTAGTTGGTACCAACGCCCCGCGCCCCTTCCATCAGGTCTTTGATAGTGCCCATTTCGGTACCGAAGACCTTGCGCATATACACCATTTTTCCGGCCAGCTGCTCAGCGAACTGAACCTTGCCCAGACGCTCCGCATCAGCGGAAAAGTTACCGAACATCTGCCCCATAAATTCCGCCGTTTCGGCAGATGTGGATCTCAGGGCAAATGCCAGGGTATTAGCAACTTTTGTCACTTTCGGCAGCTCATTACCGGCGAGGCCGGCAATGGAGGCATTAATATTTTCTGTGGACTTAACAAACTCCACCGCGCTGGCACCGTAGGTCATACTGAACCGCAGCGCATCACGCTGGACAGCCTTTAAAGCCTGATCATCAATCCCTTTTGCCGCAGCGTCATTCAGTGCGTCATACATCTCAATAGCCGGCGATAACGCCCCTTTGATGGCCATCCCTGTGCCGGCTAAAGCCAGCGCACCGCCCCCAATCTGCGTAAAGGCCGCTTTCGATTTTTCCGCAAAGCCTGTGACACTGCTCTGCACCTGCTTTAACGGGCGCGTCAGTTTATCAATCAGGCTTAATGTAAAATCTAACTGTTTCATCCTGAACCTTTAAATGCGGTGCTTATTCCGTTAGCAACCGCTATGCGCGTATTTTCCCAGTGGCGATTATCCAGCCAGATAGCGGCGGAAATATCATCCACGGAATCCTGACCGTGCGGTAAATAATGACGCCGTAAAATCAGATATTGTTCGAGTCCGTTCTGTTCGATTGACCGGACTCGCTTTGTCAGTTTTTTACTTCAATTTCCAGTTCTGGCGCATAAAGTTCATTGATTTTCCCTGCAAGTTGAAGCGCTGCCCCCGGACGTTTCAGAATATCTTCCAGCGCTTCTTTACACTCTGGTACAACAATACGCATAAGATAACTATGGGCTGGAGCCACTTTATTATCCATCGCCATTTCATTGATGAATTTATTATAAGCCGTCTGATTTGGTTCAAACGTAATTTCTTTCTTACATACAACCAGATTAATTTTTTCCATAAATAATATTCTCTCTTAAATTAATTTCATCAACCAGCGTGTTATGACGTGCAGCACACTGCCCGTATAACTCCAGATAAAGTGTCAGTAATTCCGCCGCATCTTTTCCCTGCGTGCCATTCAGGCGCGGCAGCTGCGTGGCACATTTAGTTTTCAGGTTTTCCTGATAACGTACGTTCGGTACTGGTGACGGCGTCGTTGTACATGCGGACAAAGTCATCAGACAGGCACACGTTAGTAAACACCGGTTTAACCACCTCCGTACGAATTTCACGCGGCGGCGCATTTTTCAAAGCCTCCAGTTGTTCTTCCAGTTTTCGCCCGGATTCACTGGCCACGCTCGCCAGCGTTTCCCCGGTAGCGCTGGCTGACCGGCTGATGGCCAGATCGATACTGTCACGCTGCCAGTTAGCCGCCTTCCAGCCTGCCCAGAAGGCCAGAACAACCGTCACAAGCCAGCCCGCTACCACACGATCCATCAGCGAACCCCGTCATGTTCCAGACTGAAATGATTGCCGTCCGGCCTGGATTTGAAGCGCCCGCCCCAGCTGCCGCCCAGTGACTCCCAGTATTCGCCCAGCGGCAGGTAATCCTCTGTGCGGGTCTGGTACTGGCCGTTAACAAACAGGTTAAAATCCACCGCCAGACGCCGGGTATGCAGACTGTTGGTAATACCGCTACCCTTTTTAGCGTTCAGCGCCGCCTGTTCCGGCGTGCGGTAAGCCTCCCCGAACGTCAGCCGGTAGCCGTGTTCTTCTGCCCAGTGGATCAGATTTGCCACCATAATGGTAAACAACTGTTGTTTTTCGCTCAGTGTCACTTTGTCACCCCCTTGCCCAAAATTCCGGCAAATCCACGTTTACGTAACCATGCTTCCACCACGTTTTGTCCCAGAATCCCCAGACCAGAACCAAATCCCAGCAATGCCAGCGGATGAATATTTGGTACAAAGTAAAGAGCAACGCCGGCAATAACAGATAACCCGGCCCCGACAATGACACGGCCGGCCACCAGACGAAGGGTAATCGGCTCGTCACTGTTAAGTAGTTTCCCCAGTGCAATCAGCCCCCCCATAACCACAAGGGCAATAAATCCCTTTTCATAGTCCTGCATCCCTGCTGCCCCTTATCCAATCAGGTTTTCCGTGGCCTCCGCTTCCAGATACGGAACGCCGTTGATGTTGACGAACTTCGGACTGGTCACGAAGTATTTAATTTTATGGGTGGACACGCTGCTGCCCTTCGGATCAACATCCAGTACACTATTGAGCTGGAGCTTATTACCGAAGGTTTCCACCTTCATTTCTTCGCTGCCGGCTTTGGCGTAAAAAAGGAAGTCCACAGGGGGAATGCCCCGCCATGAACCGGCTGAACGGGCTTTGGCCGTCAGTACCTGAAGCACTTTTGAACTGACTTCAATTTCACCCTCTGCGGCCACATCGCCGTCGACATAGCCGTCAGGTACACCGCGTGTCTGAGCTGCGGCGCTGTTGTCGGTGATATCCAGCGAAATTTTTTCAATGTGGATCAGGTCGCCGTCCACGTAGACGTCAAAGGACATCCCTGAAATACGTTTGGTCATGCGCTGGCCTCCAGACTCGCATCCAGTAACAGACTGATGGTGATTTGCAGTGGTACTTCATACGTACGCACCACAATGTAGATATCCACCGCCTTTTTGTTCTTCCAGACAATGGTCACGTCACCGTCCTGCGGTGGCTTCACTTCGCCCGGAAATGACACACCGTTAATGCTGGCCGCCGTGGACATTTCACGCAGCGGACGGGCAAACAGCGTCTGGTGTGCGGCAATGCTTCCCGGTGTACTGTTCAGGGAGCGATCGGCAATCTTACCGATAGCCAGCAGACGGACACGACGGGCGGCCTTGTCCACAATACGCAGCGTCTCAATGGACTGATAATCACCTCCTTCCACATCCAGCGTGCGACCGTCAGCCCAGTAAAAGCCGTCATAGTCCGGATACCACATCGGCACGCTGTAGCGCTGTGCCTCCAGCGCCTGAAGGGTAGCCAGCCCCAGCGTTGCCCCTGCCCCATCTTTCGGCAGTTCATCGCTGCCCAGATTCAGTAACGGCCCGGTTTTTACCCGCGCCGGACTGTCAGCGATGGTAACAGCGCGATTACAGAGGCGACCGGCCAGAACACCCGGTTCATTCCCCCAGAGACGCGGAACCAGCTGCACCGCTTTTTCAGCAATACCCTGCTGAAGGGTGGACAGACGTTTCAGATAATCCGCCTGTGATTCATCCTCCTGCATACCCTGTACGGCCAGAATGAACCACACCCAGCGACCGTATTTTGCAATCAGTTCGGATCGCAACGTTGCCGCCTGGTTAATCTGCTCTTTTGCAGCCACATCATCCGACAGCACCACACCTTCCACCGAACAGGAAACCTGTGCAGCTTTGACGGCATCAACCCACGCCCCTGACTCACTGTCAGCGGCCAGCACATGGATGAACCCCCACCAGTTCTGCCCGGCGTTCGCCAGTGCAGCCAGTACATCACTTTTTAACGGACTGTTTCCCTCACCCAGTAGCGCGTTAAAGTCACTCTGTGCATTAACAGCCAGAGTTTTTCCCACATTTTTGGTACCCGTACCGATAAACAGCAACGTGCGTTCCACCTCTTTGGTTTCACCCAGTAACTGGTTTACCTGGTTAACGGTTACGATTGGCCAGGTCATGCTCTCCCCCTGATATCCTGCGCGTTAACATCCCAGCCGAACCCGATAGCCTGAAGCTGTCGTGCCAGCGATCTGTTAAAATCATCCTGACCTATCCCCAGAAACGCCCTGGCAGGTAAATCAATCTGCCAGGATGTTTTGACCGGTTTGTCCTCCAGTATCCGGATAAGCAAACCTGCCTGTCTGGCGGTCATTTTTTCCTGTATTTCCTTATAACCGGGCTTACGCCAGCGCTTGCCGCGCCTGACTTTATACCCGGCCTTACGCAGACGTTTCGCCTGTCGCAGTGATGCAGGTTTATCCCCCTGCTCACGGCCTTCCACCTGCCTGCGGTTGACGGTTACGCTCATGCCATTCTGCTGGACATAACCCACCACGCCGGCAGGCAGATTTCCCTTCGCATTCCGGTAATGGCCACCAGCCAGATACAACCTGACGGAATCCGTTTCCGGCATTTCACGGATGCGGATAAGTTTCGGCATATTGCGCAACATCTTGCCTTTACGCCGGGTCTGTCTCCCCTGCCACTTATCCCCCTCCGGTGACTGCTGGTTGCGCACATTGCGCTTTGCTGCGGCTTCCACGCCGTATTTCGCCATGCGCCACAACAGCCGGCGACGTCTGGCAGGAGGCAAATCCAGCTTTTTCAGCGCCTCCTGTAGCTGGCGGAACTGTTCCTGGTTCAGTTCGCCATTTATCATCCATCCCCCTCATTGACGGGGATCACCGTCACCTCATCCGCCGTCCAGACTTCGGGGTTTGCCAGCTTCCAGCGCTGGCCATCAAACGGGATCTGACCTTTGGGATCGGGGATCAGATTCAGTTCCTCCACCATTGGCAGCGTCACCACCATAATGGCGGTTTCCTGGTCGATGGTTTCGATATCAAATTCAGGTAATTCGGCATCAATGCCGGTTTCCTCAAAGAGCGCCCGCTCATCCTGACAAAGCCACGACATAAATAACGCCATCAGAATTTTGGGATCGTACTCACGGTAGGGATAACGCTCCCACGTCAGCACGGCGTTATAACGAATGATGGCAATGCGATACTGCCCCAGCCCGGTGTCACGCTGTGCCGGGATGAATGCGATTTCATCCATCTGGCTGTCAAATCCCTGCATTGCCCGTCTGGGCATGTTCGCAATGAGAAAATCCGTTAATTCGGTAAGCTGGCTCATATCATGGCCACCGTGATGCGTTTCAGCCCTTTGATACGCCGTACCGCCAGCGTGGATTCCGCTATCAGACTGGAGCGGGTTTCATCGCTTTCCTGCCCAGGATGGCTTTCACGGCGCCCAACAGACGCAAATTCGCCCATCAGGTCAGCTTTGGCGCGGGCAAAAACAGCCTTGCGGTAACGGGCGCACAACAGATTTTCACCGTCAATCTCAACGCCCGGAACGTCCGCCGCGCTTGCATGGCCACTGAGGCGACAATCCGCCACTACCCTGACCAGATCATCATTGATTTCACCGGCTGCGGTCAGCAGCGCCTGACGGATGGTGGCTGCGTCGATATCGGCAGGAATAGCACGCTGGGACTGAAAATCCTTCACGCTCAGGTCTGGCCAGAAGCCATCATTAGTCAGAATGGCATCATCAAAATCAATTGCAGTTCCGCTGAACATCCTGTTCCTCCGGAAAAAAGCGGGCTGGCCGGTTTCCACGGGCGATACGCTGATGCGCTCCCCTCCACCGCGCCCGCTTTCGGGTCGGTAGCCTGTGATTACTTATCCAGCGCCCGCAGACGTGCAGCAATGCGCTGCAACATCGTGCCGACACCACATTTAGGGTCGAATCCCTTCGCCTGCTCCAGCAAATCCTTCGCCCGGAGCAATACATCCCTGTCTTCCGTTGCCGCTGCGCGTGGCTCTCCGTTCTCATCGCGTAGCAGGTGCAGACCGGCAAATTTCACATATTTGGCCTTGATGACCTCATACACATTCCAGTGCTGCATAACGTTTCCCAGCGTGCGGCTGAAATACGGCTCCACATCCTGCCCCTGTGCGGCTTCCGTCTCCGCCCAGGCCAGTACCGTATCGGCCACAAACACCGGGAACGCACTGCCGAACGCGGCCGGGGTTTCCTGCCCCCGTTCGATGGCCACATCCGCCCAGTCCAGCGCCTGATCGAACTGGCCGGTATCAAACAGCCAGATGACACACCAGGCAAAAACGGGATTCTGATGCATGCTGTCACTTTCCAGCCAGGTTTGTGCGGTCGGCATCCAGCGGGGCAACAGCACATCACGCTTGAACTCCATGCGCTCCGCACGGTTGCTAATCGCTGCGGCCGCTGCCACATCCTTTTCCAGTGCCGCAATCTGGACGTGCAGACTGGTTTCACTGTCGAGAGATTGTTGCTGACGCAGCAGCCGTTCTGCTGCAATACGCGCGCTGTGTCGCTGTGCCGGTGACAACTGCATTATTTCCCCCGTTATGCGCCTGCTGACGGTGCAGCCGTTGCCCCAATCGTTACCGCGCTTTCGTCAAATGCGGCATACAGTTCCGGATATTCCACGGCATAGCCTTCATTACGCAGGTATTTGTTTTCATACTGCTTGCGATCTTCCACAAACTCCGCTTTACGCTGACGCGTACCGCGCTGGGTGTAGATATGCAGGTTAGGCAGTGTGGTAACAATCATGCGCTTGCCTGGCATAAACGGAGGAACATAAGCCGTACGGCCGGCGATACTGTCAGACAGCAGCTGTGCCGCAATCTTTTCAGTGGGTTTATCAGCTTTCTGATACAGACGGAACGACTCCGCCGCCACCAGGTCAGCACCTACCAGAACCACCAGACGCGGATCATTACGGTACTGTGCCGGAATTTTGGCATTGATAAGATCGGATGCCATCGCATCCAGCGACACGTAATCACCTTTACCGTCACCGTCCAGCACAACCTTATCAGTGATGATCTGCTGGCCATCCTTCCACTCTTTAACGATTTGATGCCAGCCCTTGTTCACATCCTCGCCGTTCGGGTTGGTTTCCGCATTTGTGGTTTCTGCCACTTTGGTACCATTAAACCCGATACGCAGCATATCCAGCGCAAACGCCTGATTGGTGAACTCCTGGACACGCTGGAAAAACTCGTTTTCATCGCCGGCATTCGCCCAGACAGAAAGCAATTGCCAGGTCAGTGCGGCACACGAATCTGTTTCGACCAGCCTGTAATCATTGCCGCTGACGCCCACTTTTTTACGGAAACGGCCATCCAGCACACGCCCGGTATACAGGCCAGAACTGCCAACCGGAACCACCTGCCCCTGTAACTGATCCACATCAGCAACCGTCAACAGATTCAGGAAAGATGACTCCTCCAGTAGCGCATTACGCATCTGGGTTTCTTTCGGATCTGACAGCGCAAACCAGCGGTCGTCATCGGTCGCACCGTAGGATTCACGCAGACCATTGTGATACTGGCGCAGAAACTCACGGGCTTTCGCATTTAATTGCATATTCTTTTTCCTTAAAGAAAAGTTGTGTTATCCCTTACAGGAAATTGAAGCCTTTTTTGCCCTTGCTGAATTTTTTATCCGGCAACTGGGTAACTTTGCTGTTCAGCTTGCTGAAGTTTTTCACCAGTTCTGGCAGATTCCCTACCAGGCGCGCAAAATCTTCGGTATCCACCACTTCCTTAACGGTGTCCACATCTTCCTGGACATCAGATACCGCTTCTTCCGCCTCACCCAAACGGGTTTCAATGGCAGATACACGCTTATCAATCGCATCCAGCGCTTCAGCGAGCGCCTGTAAAGCATCAGGCTGTGATGTTTCCTGCTCCGCGGTCGCTTCTGGTTCTTCAATACTGAAAAAATGGCGCCAGCCTTTTTTCGCTTTAGACATTCCCTTTTCCTTTTTAAATTCCCTGACTTCATCAAACGCCAGCGGCTTATACGGGCCGATGCGTTTTCCTTTGGTGCGGCTGAAACGTAGCCGTGTGGTGCTCACTCCTGCCGGGCTGTCAGTGACTGCCAGCCCTTCCAGATAGGTTTTACCGGTGTTCCGGAAATTACCGTCCGGTGTGAATTCCGGCGACAAAAATAAAAGTTGCCCGTTGGCGTTCGCCTGAAGTAACGAAATACCAGGACATAAACGAGCATATAAACGCAAAATACCTTCATCATCACGTTCAGCTTTTAATTCCAGCACCTCCCCCATATTCCCGAAATTACGGGAATGCTCCGGCCATAACAGCGCCGTATACAAAGAGGGGTCGTATAATTCAGCGGCATCCAGTAGCCATTGCTCTTCAATAGCCCGCTTATCAACCGTTTCACCCGCAGTAGCGATACAAATCCAGTTTGTTGCCAGTTGTGAAGCTGACATATTGCCTCCCTTCCTGCTGCGGTTTTCAGTATCGCCAATAAAATTAGCTTCCGCATTCACTTCATTCCGGAATAATTCGGTTATGTCGCTTATCCGTATATCCACGAAATTATTTTCAAAAAAGAAAACCAAATTGCTGAATAATTCATACATACCACTGCTTCCGGATTTAACCGAAAAGACAGTACTGACATAAAGGCAAGGAAGCCAATGGCGAAATACAGTGAAGAATTAAAAGGCGTTGCACGGGCACTCTATTTAAAACGATATACTCCGCAGGAAATTGCCGATGAACTTAATCTGCCTAACAGACGTATCGTCTATTACTGGGCGGAGAAATATTGCTGGGCGGAATTACTCAGTCATGAATCAACAGAAGACGCATTAAACCGCCGTATTCAGTCACTGACATTACGTGAAGGGAAATCGGAACTGGAGCTGCGGGAGCTGGACAGCCTCGTGTCTCACCTGGTGAAACTCCGTGCACAGCATAATAAGCATCAGGAAAAGCTGGCAGAAATTAAACACAGTGAAAGTGATGCGCCGGCGTCCCGCCAGTCCTGTGGCGACGAAAAGCACCGGAAACGCGGCAAATACAAAAAGAACGATATCAGCCACTTAACCCAGGAGGATTTTGACCGTTTCGCGCTGGAGCACCTTTTCGGCTACCAGAAACACCTTCGCGACAATCTTCATCAGCAAATCAGGAACATCCTGAAAAGCCGCCAGATTGGCGCAACCTGGTATTTCTCAATAGAAGCGTTTGAGAATGCGGTTATGACAGGTGATCCACAAATCTTCCTGTCCGCCTCAAAAGCCCAGGCTGAAGTATTCCGCAGCTATATCGTCAACATTGCGGAGCAGTATTTCGGCGTGGAGCTGACCGGCAACCCCATCCGTTTGTCCAACGGCGCGGAGCTGCGCTTCCTGTCAACCAACAAGAACACCGCCCAGTCATACAGTGGTCATCTGTACTGTGATGAATATTTCTGGGTACCCAACTTTGCAAAGTTAAACGAAGTGGCCAGCGCAATGGCCACACACGACAAATGGCGCACCACTTACTTTTCCACACCCAGCAGCAAAACACACCAGGCATACCCGTTCTGGACAGGCGAAGAGTGGAAGCGCGGCGACAAAAAACGCGCACGCGTGGCGTTCCCAACAGAGAAGGAGCTGCGTGACGGCGGACGGTTATGTCCTGATGGCCAGTGGCGCTACATCATCACGCTGGAAGACGCGATCGCAGGCGGGTTTAACCTGGCCAGCATCGATAAGCTGCGCAATCGCTACAACCGCGACACCTTTAACATGCTGTACATGTGCGTGTTCGTGGACAGCAAGGACAGCGTATTTTCGTTCTCCCACGTCGAACGTTGCTGTGTTGATCCGGATATCTGGGAGGATCATGACGAAAACCTGCCACGGCCATTCGGCAATCGTGAAGTGTGGGCAGGCTATGACCCTGCACGCAGCGGGGACACATCCACCTTCGTGATTATCGCGCCGCCGATCGTGGCGGGCGAAAAATTTCGCGTGCTGCGCGTATTCCACTGGCAGGGAATGAACTGGAAATGGCAGGCGGCACAAATTAAGAAGCTGTTTGGCCAGTACAACATGACCTACATCGGCATTGATATCACCGGGCTGGGGAGTGGTGTCTTTGAGGATGTGCAGCATTTTGCCATGCGTCAGGCGGTGGCTATCCGCTACGGCGTGGAAACGAAAAACCGCCTGGTGATGAAGATGATCGACGTTATCGAAGACAACCGCGTGGAATGGGATAAGGAGAAGACGGAAATCGCTGCCAGCTTTATGACCATCCGCAGAACGTCCACGGCCAGCGGTAACGCCATGACATTTGTCGCCGACCGCACAGCTGAAACCGGCCACGCTGACAGCTTCTGGGCTATCGCCCATGCCATTGACAACGAACCATTAAACTTTGAAAACCAGCGAAAATCACGCTGGGGCAACTTAGGGAAAGCAGCATGAAAAAACGGAAATACAGGGAACGCCGCACCGTTACCAGACCGCGCCATATGAGCCTTATCACGCTGGGTAAGCCAGAACCCATTCTGACGACCGGCACGAACTATACAGACGTCTGGTATGACAATGAAGCGGAACACTGGACGCTCCCGATTGACCGGCTGGCGCTGGCGCAACTGGTAAACCTGAACGCGCAGCACGGTGGCGTGCTGTATGCCCGCCGCAATATGGTGACAGCAAATTATAATGGCGGCGGCCTGACGCATGAGCAACTGGGCGCGGCCGTGTTTGACTGGCTGACGTTCGGTGATGTGGCCATTCTCAAGGTACGTAACGGCTGGGGGGATGTAATCGCACTTTACCCGCTGCCGGCACTCTATACCCGCCAGCGTAAGACCGGGGAATTTGTTGTACTTCAGCAGGGTGAACCGGTAATTTATCCGCCTGAAGATATTATTTTTCTCAGGCAGTACGACCCGCAACAGGCCATTTATGGTCTTCCGGATTACATCAGCGGCATCCACTCCGCCATGCTCAACGGTGAAGCCACGATTTTTCGCCGGCGTTACTACCACAACGGTGGTCACACGGGCGGCATGATTTATTGCAACGACCCGAATATGACCGACGAAGTGGAAGAAGAAATCATTCAGAAGCTGGAGCAGTCGAAGGGGATCGGGAACTTCAGCACCATGTTTGTGAACATCCCCAAAGGCGATCCGGATGGCATCAAATTTATCCCGATTGGCGATATCAGTGCCAAAGATGAGTTTCAGAACATCAAAAGCATCAGCGCCCAGGACGTGCTGACCGCGCATCGTTTTCCGGCAGGTCTGGCAGGGATTATCCCCACCAACGGAGCTATAATGGGCGATATTGAAAAAGCGGCTAAAACATACCGTAAAGCGGAGATTTTACCCATTCAGCGTATGTTCAGCGCCGCAGTGGCGCAGGAAAGTGATGTACCGCCCCACCTGTACCTTAATTTCCTGAAAGACAGTGAGCTGGAAGGTGATTAATGTCCAGAAAAAGGCTAAAATATCAGCGTTTTCAGATTAACGGAGCGAGGGATATGCGGGTACTGAAAGTAAAATGTCCGGAGTGCGGGGCAAAAGCGGTTATCAGAAAAACCAATCCCAAACACCCCCATATTTCAGATATTTATTGCGCCTGTACGGATGTGGAGTGCGGACATACATTTGTACTGAACCTGACATTCTCCCACACACTCAGCCCCAGTGCGAAGACAGGCGATATGATGTTACAGACCATCATTAATTCATTCTCACCAGAACAGAAGCAAATGACGCTGGATTTATTAAAAGCCAGTCTGGCCGCATAACACATGGCACCGCACACGGTGCCTTTTTTATTTCTCTCGACCAAATATCCAGCACCGGAAGGTCTCAGGCATTCTGGACATATCCCCTTTACCGCGATTATGACGCTCACTTACTGCGCTGCGTGTGGTTCCCTGCCTGATGAAACGGCGTTCATTACCGTTTTTAAGCAGCTTTTTGATTTCCGTTAAGGTAAAAGGTATGCGCTGCCGGTGTGCAGCGGCGACTTCCTCCATGTGGTTAAAATTAACCGCTATTTCATTCTCATCAGACGAATGATTGATGCCATAAGGTGCCAGTTCATCCAGGTAATCAAACAACTCCCAGAACTCCTGAACCATAGGATGATCCTTTTTAAGTGCCTGGCAGCGTTCCACGGCCAGTGCAGTGATAGCCGCACGGGTTTTTTCTATGCGCTCAACCGGCAACGGTACAACAATCGCGAGCGCATCCAGCAGACCAGCCAGCTGCGCGTGATTTTTTGCAATACGAATATGGCGAATATCCGCATCAGACTCCAGTTCATTACGGGCGCGTTCGTAACTCCTGCTGAACGTATCCATAATTTCTTTTTCACGCATGGCCGCCAGTAACGTGAATCCGGACACCCGACTGACAGGGATTTGTTCAAGCCGCTCTGCGGCATGTCGCGTCTGAATGGACTGGCCACGTTTGTCAGTGTAGATATGGATAATACGCTCCAGAAACGCCTTACTGCCGTCTGTATCTGCGTTCTGTGCGATAACGATACTTCCCCTGAATGGCGGTTCATATGTCTCGTTATTGTTGGATTTGATGCCTACTGCGCGGGATGCCCGACCATTATACAGTGATTTCAGTTCATCCCAGTCAAAAGCACGCTGTTTCGCGTTGTCCGTGGTGCGATCACCTTCAATTAGCACCACCGGCAGGTTACTTACCTGAGCAAAGTTACGTCCGCGCGCTGCGGCCGTCGATTTAGATGGATCAAAACCTTCATATTCTTCACGGCCAGCGAGTTTCCAAAGGAACTCAATAAGCGTTGATTTACCCGTTCCGGGTTCGCCGACAATCTCCAGAAACGGAAATGACTTGTCACGTTCGCGGATTTGTTCAGCAAAGAGTGACCCCAGCCAGAACGCCAGCGCCACATATCCTTTTTCACCGAACGCCGTCCAGATATCGTCAATCCAGCCTGTGGTAAATTCATTCAGCTTTGGATTCAGATCCAGCACAGGCGTAAGACTCAGGCTTTTTACGCTTGCATGGTTAATTTCGAAATAATCCTCGTCATTCATTTCATACAGCCGGCCATCGCAAACGGCCACACGATTAAACAACCACGCTGAATAATCCTTGTTGTAACCAATAAAATTCTGCGTTTTAACCTCTTTGATTTCGGGAAGACGCATCTGAATAAACTTATCCAGCTGTTTGGTACTTCCGGTATACACAGCCCCTTTGGCAATATGCAACAAGCGCTTTTTGAACTCGGCGGAGCTGGTAAGCTGATTTGCTGTGAAGGTGTCTTTCACAGCCGGTCTGTTTGGCATATTCACCTTCACGTAATACCAGGACTCGTCCGTGGGTTCAGAACGCTGGAAATACAGGGGAGTCAGCCAGCAGTTGGCAATTTCCGTGACACATCCGGACTCTTTAACAGCTTTTTCTCTGGCCTCCCATTCCTGTATGACTTCGGTTCCGGTATTGGTAATACGATCCAGTGCGCGTGTGTACCGGTCAAGATCCAGCTCAAACCAGTACATACGTGAGCCATACTCAAAATAAAACGAATGCCATTCATTATGTTGATGCATAAGAAGGGCTTTTTCAGTCGGGCTTTTCGCCAGCAGGAGATCTCCATAATAGCGGTAATTTTTTATGTCTGATTTACTGAAACGGTCACGTAGCAGCAAATCATTCCAGTCCAGGCAAGACGATGATTTCATCGGCTGCGCGGCGCGCGTTTTCCAGCCGGCTGCATCACTGCGCGCAGCAAAAGCCAGTGTGTGTTTTGTACCGGCCTTATCACCATCAAACGCCCATACAAGGCGCGGGCGTGGTTTTTCACCCAATTCTTTGGCCAGTGTATCCAGCGCGGCCAGCGGATAATTATTGCTGCTCAGTGTTGCCACCGCAGGTAAGCCAGCCTGACAAAGACTCAGTGCATTGAAAATGCCCTCGGTGATCCAGATTTCGTTCACTTCCAGCAGGTTAATAAAAGGCGGTACCCACCAGTGACCAACATAGCTTCCTTTGATATTCGCTTTTTGTTTTCCGAAGCGCTGCGGCTGGTCAATGATACGCTCCCACATGGCACCACATGACAACTTAAACCGGACAGTGGCAGATCCCATACCATCCTTCACAAATGCACCCTGGGTAAAACTGCCTTTCAGTGGTTCCGTATTCAGTCCTCTGGCCTCACGCAGATAGGCTTCTGCCGCCGCATGTGGGGTTTCGGGCGTGTCCTGATAACGCTTAGACCAGTCTTCAAAAATATCCGAATACAGCTCTTTAACAACGACCTGATGACCGCAGTTATTTTCACGGCCACATTTCAGAATCCAGGGTTTCTCAATACTGGTAAATAACTCACGTTTATGACAGGCAGGGCATATGCCCTGCTGCAAATATTTATCTTTTTCTTTAAATTCAAAGTCACGGACAAGGCGGCGCACAACGTCCCGTTGTATCGTAGCGTTCATATATAATCCAGATATGAATAGTGAAAGAAAGGCAAAAATTATATTTTATACTGTTTGTTATATCGCTCATGCGTCATTAATTCCCAGTCCCTGCCCTTATTCTTACTAAGCAGACGCCAGCGATAGGAGACATGAACAGAAAAATAATGATTCGGCTTAATAACCTGATAAACCTTTTTGCCGTTGTAATATTCCGTCAGCGCTGAAAATGCCTTATTTATGACACTTTCACTTGCATGAGAGGTCACTTTCAGCATAGTTATTTCACACTGGCTATTTTCATGAGGTACGTCCAGACATAAGAAACAATTTTTGCCTGATGGATAGCATCATATAAAGCGTGATGTTTGACGCCTTCAAACTTAATAATATTATTAATATTCAGTCCCAGAGCTTTAGCCAGTGCACTTACTGTTCTTACATCACGATCATTCCAGTAATTCCACATCGGGCTTAACAAGCCGACCTTATTTGCAGCATGACGAAGAATAACGTTGTCGAATGACGATCCATTACCCCAGACCTGTAAATGATGTGCATCAGTGAGTTCACAGATAAAATGGAAAAGGTCAGATATGGCGGTATCCAGCGGACAATTCGCATCATTAATAATCTCGCTCTTTGCTTCGATGGACTGACGCAGCCACCACAACACGGTATCTGCGCCCATCGTGCAGTCGTAATCAACGCTACTTGTAAGACTGATACGACGATAGAATGTTTCCCCCATTTCACCCGTTTCCGGATTAAACAAAACAGCACCGATAGCAGTAATTGCAGCGGTTGGTTTATTATCCATTGTCTCAAGGTCAATCATTAAATGTTTCATGGTATTTCCTTAACGTTGAACGGCGGTAAGTTGTACAGCAGATTTATTATTTTTTACAGTGCATGAAGCGAGTGAAATGAGGCCTGGAATATTATCATCAACCGGAATACTCCCATTAAAAGCCATCATAGTAATTTCGTGAAGTTCACAATAATCCTCAAATTCATTATTAAACCTGGCCATTAAAGACATACCTTCGAGACACTTCGCCAGTTTTAAATTTAGCTCCATTAACTGGATACCATCGCTATGAACAGAGAATGACTCCTTCTCAATAGCACTTGCCTGTTCGCGATAGGTACGTAACAGGCTACGAATAAGCGTGGCGTATTTCGCTTTCATAGTGAATCCCGAATAAATTAAAAAATTATTTTTTACTATGGCTTGTTGTTTTACTCGTCGTAAAAACTCGCTTAGCCCACTCTTTAAAGATTCCTGGTTCAGATGTAAATAAGCGGTTTTTCCAGTTATGCCACTCAGGCGGTGCAGACTGCGCAAGGTAAGCTGCGTAATCATCCCATTCGCCACGATGAATATAAATTTCTCCCCCTTTTTTCGAGGGGTTATCAGGATCTTTCATGCGTACAACTGGCAACTTATTAGCAGAAGCCATTTTTCGGATCGCAGACGGTGTTTTACCTATGTAGGTAGCAAAAAGTTCTGGTGTCACCAGTAATGAAATCTCATTTTCGGATAGCTCTTTCATCTGTGTTATCCTCCGTCAGTTTGGGTTCTTAGGGCGCTTTAATCCGCTCTAGGGTGTATTTGTATGTCACATCTGACAAGCAAAGGATATGTCACATATGACCAACTCGTCAAGTGCAGGAAAGAAAATCCAATTAATTAGGAAGGCGGAGGGATTAAGTAGAAGTCAACTATCTGAAATAATAGGAATTTCCTACAACACTTTAACTAATTACGAAGTGAAAGGCATACAGATGACTGAAGGCAACCTCATGTTGTTCACTCAGCATCCAAGATTTGAAAAATATACGCTTTGGTTAATGACAGGCAAAACAGCACCGGCAGCGGGACAGGTCGCGCCGTCTCTCTCCCCTGATGGGCAAGACGACAAAAAATCATCCCACTCCACCCAGAAGGCTGGTTAATTGTCTGTTTTATATACGCATTAGCACATAATTTACATAATGATTCAGATGTCGGAGGGCTTCGCTATGTCGATTAAGAAGCTCGATGATGGTCGTTATGAAGTGGACGTAAGACCGCGCGGAACTTCAGGAAAGAGGATTCGCCGAAAATTCAACAGGAAGTCAGAAGCTCAGACATATGAAAAATATGTTTTGACAAACTTCCACGATAAAGAGTGGCAGGATAAACCAGCAGACAGAAGACTTTTGTCTGATTTGATCGCGCTATGGTGGAGTTACCACGGTAAAAACCATAATTACGGTGACTCATACAAAAAACGGCTAGAAAAGATTAACCGTGAAATGGGCGAACCCAGAGTTTACGAACTGACTCGTAATTTTTTAATGAAGTATCGTGCAAGCAGGCTACATGATGGTGTGTCTGCCGGAACGGTAAACAGGGACTTTTGTACTATGTCCAGCATGTTTAGGCTGCTGATTGATATGGAGGAGTTTCATCATGAAAACCCATTTCACAAGGTGCGTAAACTACGCCTGGAAAACACAGAAATGTCCTTCCTGTCAGAAGAGGAGATCCGGGACTTATTAATGGCACTCACTGGTGATGATCGTAGGGTTGTCGTGTTATGCCTAAATACAGGGGCGCGATGGGGCGAAGCCAGTAATCTGAAAGCAGAACACGTTATCAGTAATCGTGTAACTTTCGTCAAGACTAAAACTGGCCCGGCCCGGACAGTTCCAATTTCACAAGAGATAGCTGACTACATCCTTACGCGCAAATCAGGAAAGTTGTTTGACACTAACTATGAACGAGTTCGCGATGTACTCCGTAAGGTAAAACCCGACCTGCCAAGAGGACAAGCGCTTCATGTGTTACGACATACTTTTGCTACTCATTTCATGATTAACGGTGGAAACATTATCACGCTACAGCGAATCCTGGGGCATACAACTATTGAGCAAACAATGACGTATGCTCACTTCGCCCCGGACTATTTATCCGATGCTATACGGTTTAACCCTATGCGCGGGAGTGTCCAGATAATGTCCACCAACTAAGGCACTTTAGGGGTAATTAGGGCTGATAAGGCGCTCATAACTGATTGATTTAAATAAGAGCGTCTTATTTAATAAGTATTTCAATCGCACCTTCGGGCGCGTTTTTTGTTGACAGGATTAAAACAGTACGGGTACTGTACTTACGTACACAAAGGAAACAGTTATGAAGCTCACCCGGTTTTTCTTCGCATTCTTTTTTATCTTCCCCTGACCGGGAGGCGTTTCGTCATGTGATAAAGAATGCGAAGACGAACAAGAAGGCCTCCCCCACCGGGAGGCCTTTTTTATTGATAACAAAAAAGGCAACACTATGACATCGGAAAACCCATTACTGGCGCTGCGAGATAAAATCAGCGCTTTAGACGAAGAGTTACTGGCCTTACTGGCAAAACGACGCGCGCTGGCGATTGAAGTGGGACAAGCAAAACTACTGTCGCATCGTCCGGTTCGGGATATCGATCGTGAACGCGCGCTGCTGGACAGGCTCATCCATCTCGGTAAAGCCCACCATCTCGACGCACACTACATTACCCGTCTGTTCCAGCTTATCATTGAAGACTCCGTGCTTACTCAGCAGGCGCTGCTGCAACAACATCTGAATAATACTCACCCTCATTCGGCACGTATTGCGTTTCTTGGGCCGAAAGGCTCCTATTCTCATCTCGCGGCGCGCCAGTATGCTGCACGCCATTTTGAGCAATTTATCGAGAGCGGCTGCGCAAAATTCACCGATATTTTTCATCAGGTCGAAACCGGCCAGGCCGATTACGCCGTGGTTCCGATAGAGAACACCAGCTCCGGCGCTATCAACGATGTGTACGACTTATTGCAACACACCAGTCTGTCGATTGTCGGTGAGATGACCGTCACTATCGATCACTGCGTGCTGGTTTCCGGCGCTACGGATCTGAATACCATCGAAACGGTGTACAGCCATCCGCAGCCGTTCCAGCAGTGCAGTAAATTTTTGAGCCGCTATCCGCACTGGAAAATCGACTATACCGAGAGTACGTCGGCAGCGATGGAAAAAGTCGCGCAGGCGAACTCTCCGCGCGTCGCGGCGCTCGGCAGCGAGGCAGGTGGCATGTTGCACGGATTACAGGTGCTGGAACGCATCGCCGCAAACCAGACGCAAAATATCACCCGCTTTCTGGTACTGGCGCGCAAAGCCATTAATGTTTCCGATCAGGTTCCGGCAAAAACCACTCTGTTAATAGCCACCGGGCAGCAAGCTGGCGCGCTGGTCGAAGCGCTGCTGGTGCTGCGTAACCACAATCTCATCATGACGAAACTGGAGTCGCGCCCCATTCACGGCAATCCGTGGGAAGAGATGTTTTATCTCGATATTCAGGCGAACCTGGAGTCGCAGGTAATGCAAAGCGCGCTAAAAGAGCTGGGCGAGATCACGCGCTCAATGAAAGTGCTTGGCTGCTATCCCAGCGAAAACGTCGTGCCGGTAGAACCTGCCTGACGTTCAATAAAACGGCTTTTCTTCATCCCTGCGACGGCTACCTGCAGGGTGAAGATGGCGCCGGAGAGCGGATAATCCGCCACTTCCTGAGCAGACATATTTTCTCTGGTAGTTGTAATAAACAGCGTTTTCATATCTGCGCCGCCAAAGCAAACCATCGTCGGACAACGTACCGGCAACCGGTACTCTTCCAGCTGCTCTCCTTGCGGTGAGAAACGCGCCACGCGCCAGCCGTCAAACATCGCGCTCCAGTAGCACCCTTCGCTATCCATCGCCGCGCCGTCGGGAAGTCCTTCTCCTTCGCCAAAATGGCGAAAAAGTTCACGCTTGCCCGGTTCGCCATGCTTATCAAGTAACGTGCGGTATATCACGCCATTCGGCGTATCGGAGGTATACATCCACTGGTTATCCGGGCTGAACGCCAGGCCGTTGTGTCCCTGGATATCGCACTGGATCACTTTTGCCGTCAGGTCATGATCGATCCGCATCAGCAACGCGCCATTATAGTCACCCGGCGCCCAGAACGTTCCGGCATAAAAACGCCCATCGCCATCAGTGCCACCATCGTTGAAACGCGCCAGTTTCGTATTAGAGGGATTGTCGCAAACCTTACGCTGCAATAATCCATTTTTATCGGCCAGCCAGATAGCATGACGCATGGCCACAATAAATCCGCCCTGCTCACGCAAGGCAAAACAGCCTACCTCTTCCGGAAACGCCAGCACGCTATGCGTCCCGCTCGCCGGATGGTAACGATGGATCTCCTGTTCCAGGATATCGGTCCAATACAGCGCGCTTTCATCCTCGCTCCATGTGGGGCATTCTGGTAGATGTCCGACATAATCAAATAAAACGTGCGGCGTAGTCATAACGGTTCCTTAAATGAAAAAAGCCAGCAAAGCTGGCTTTTAGTATAGATGTCATCATTATGGTCGGCTGTCATTCGCCTGACGCAATAACACACGGCTTTCATTCTGGAAGCGTCTGGCATAATCGCCAAACCAGTGTTCAACTTTGCGAAAACTGTCGATAAAAGCCTGCTTATCACCCTGTTCCAGTAACCCGATCGCATCGCCAAAACGTTTATAGTAACGCTTGATAAGCGCCAGATTGCGCTCCGACGACATAATAATGTCCGCATACAGCTGCGGGTCCTGGGCGAACAGACGCCCGACCATCGCCAGCTCCAGTCGATAAATCGGCGATGATAGCGCCAGAAGCTGCTCAAGCTGGACGTTCTCTTCCGCCAGATGCAGCCCATAAGCGAAGGTAGCAAAATGGCGCAACGCCTGGATAAAAGCCATGTTCTGATCGTGCTCGACTGCGCTAATTCGATGCAACCGCGCGCCCCACACCTGGATTTGCTCAAGGAACCACTGATACGCTTCCGGTTGACGCCCATCACACCAGACCACCACCTGCTTCGCCAGGCTCCCGCTGTCCGGGCCAAACATCGGATGCAAGCCCAACACGGGGCCATCATGGGCCGCCAACATTGCCTGCAACGGACCGCTTTTCACCGATGCCAGATCGACCAGAATACAGTCGGACGGCAAGGGCGGCAGTTGCGCTATGACCTGTTCAGTAACATGAATCGGCACGCTGACGATCACCATTCCGGCATCGGCAACAATGTCCCTGGCGCGCGGCCAGTCCTGCTGTTCCAGAATACGGACCTGATAGCCCGACAGCGTGAGCATTTTTTCAAACAGACGCCCCATCTGTCCGCCGCCGCCCACAATGACGACCGGACGCAGAGAAGGACAAAGCGTTTTGAACCCCTTATCATTTTCGCTGGAGTAAGATTCACGCATTACCCGGCGCAGGACATCTTCAATGAGATCGGGCGGGACACCGATCGCTTCTGCTTCCGCCCGTCGTGAAGCCAGCATAGAGGCCTCACGCTCCGGCACGTAAATAGGCAGGCCAAAACGGCTTTTCACCTCGCCGACTTTGGCAACCAGTTCCAGGCGCTTAGCCAGTAAATTCAACAACGCTTTATCGACATCATCTATTTGATCGCGTAACGCGGTCAATTCAGCAACCATAACAACCTCTTATGCGACGCGCACCGCCAGCTGGCCGCTCAAATCTTTATGAATTTCACGTAACAGGGCATCGGTCATCTCCCAGCTAATACAAGCATCGGTGACGGAAACGCCATACTTCATTTCGCTGCGCGGCTGCTCGGAAGACTGATTACCCTCATGAATATTACTTTCAATCATTAAGCCAATGATTGAACGATTGCCATCTTTAATCTGCGCAACCACAGATTCGGCAACGGCTGGCTGGCGGCGATAATCTTTATTGGAGTTACCATGACTGCAATCTACCATCAGCGAAGGACGTAGTCCCGCCTGTTCCATCTCTTTTTCACACTGAGCGACATCTGCCGGGCTATAGTTTGGCGCTTTGCCGCCACGCAGAATCACATGACCATGCGGATTTCCCTGGGTTTGCAATAACGCAACCTGACCGGCCTGGTTAATGCCAACAAAACGATGAGGTTGCGCAGCGGCGCGCATGGCGTTAATCGCTGTCGCCAGGCTGCCATCCGTGCCGTTTTTAAAGCCGACCGGCATAGAAAGACCAGACGCCATTTCGCGGTGGGTTTGCGATTCGGTTGTGCGCGCGCCTATCGCCGACCAGCTAAACAGATCGCCCAGGTATTGCGGGCTGTTCGGATCCAACGCTTCGGTCGCCAATGGCAACCCCATATTCACCAGTTCCACCAGTAGCTGACGCGCTATTTTCAACCCGGCTTCCACATCAAATGAGCCATCCATGTGAGGATCGTTAATCAGCCCTTTCCAGCCGACGGTAGTCCGCGGCTTTTCAAAATAGACGCGCATTACCAGATAGAGGCTATCGCTGACCTCTGCGGCAAGGGCTTTAAATCGACGGGCATATTCCAGAGCGGTTTCAGGATCGTGAATAGAACAAGGACCGCATACCACCAACAGACGCGGATCGCGCCCGGCAATAATGTCAGAAATGATTCCCCGGGACTGCGCTATCTGCGCTTCCTGCGCCAGGCTCAACGGAAAGGCCGCTTTAAGCTGCTCCGGCGTCATTAATACCTGTTCATCGGTGATACGTACGTTATTCAGCGCGTCTTTTTGCATGATGGCGATCCTGTCTTTTCTTGTTTGCGATAGTTGATCCTCCACGAGGATGTTTAAACCATACCACAAAAAGTAAAGATTTCAATCCATATTACGTAAAATAAACTTTACACCATGCGAAATCATCGATTAAACCCCTTCATTTCGTATCAAAAACTTTACACAACAAGTGAATTATTTTATTCCCAGCCTCAGAAAAGCGGTAAAATGAGCGATGCTCGCTATTTTTTGATTATTTTTTCTCCGCACACATATTTTTACTTTCTGATACAGGGTGATTAATACCATTATCACAAGAATTTAATATCAGGGATGCCACTTAAATTATTCATATTATCAATAAGACATAATGACGATATGGCAAAATAATGTTATTTTGCTACAAACAATCACGGATGTATTTTAATGCTTTACGACTGAAGATGGTGGGGACTTGTTAATGCGTTTTTCTCACCGATTTATCCTTCTGTTATCGCTATTATTAGCAAGCTTGCCTCTGTATGCTCAACGCGTCACGGAAGAAGAGAAATCCGTACGCGCCATCGTCTCCGGTATCGTCAGTTATACACACTGGCCGGCGTTATCCGGGCCGCCAAGGCTATGCATATTTTCATCTGCGCGTTTTGTCAGGGTACTTAGCGAAGAGGCTGACTGGGCTTTCCCTTATCAACCGCTTGTCATCCGTACCACACAAGAAGCCCTGAGCGCCCGCTGTGATGGTTTTTACTTTGGCAATGAATCGCCAGCTTATCAGGTGGAGTTAACGCGTCATTATCCAGTTAATGCCTTGTTATTAATTGCCGAGCAAAATACCGAATGTATTATTGGCAGCGCATTTTGTCTGATCATTAACAATGATGAAGTCAAATTTTCCGTCAACCTGGACTCCCTCTCGCATAGCGGCGTGAGAGTGAATCCAGAAGTATTAATGCTTGCACGGAATCAAAAGCATGAATAAGGAATTTTCTCTGTCCAGGCCAACATTTAAACGCACACTACGGCGGATTAGTATAATCAGCGTGCTGCTTACAATGACATTGATCTGGCTATTAATTTGCGTTGCGTCTGTCCTTACGCTCAAACAGTATGCGCAAAAAAATCTCGATTTGACCGCCGCCACAATGGCCCATAGCCTTGAAGCGGCGCTGGTATTTTCCGATAACGCGGCCGCAGCGGAAACGCTCGCCACACTGGGACGCCAGGGACAATTTTCAGCGGCGGAGGTCCGCGATAAAAATGGCCGTGCTATCGCCTCATGGCGCTATGATGCGCGAGCCGCAGACGATAAGCTCATCGGCTTAATTAGCCACTGGCTTTTTCCATTGCCGGTATCGCAACCCGTCTGGCACAACGGCAGGGCCATCGGCGAAGTACGGCTTGTCGCCCGCGACAGCCTTATTGGTCATTTTATCTGGCTATCGCTGGCAGTGCTGACAGGATGTATTCTGCTGGCATCCGGCATTGCCCTGCTGCTCACGCGTTATTTACACAATGGCGTTGTGGATGCGCTGCAAAATATTACTGAAGTTGTACACGACGTTCGCACTAACCGAAATTTTTCACGCCGGGTACCTGATGAGCGTATTGCGGAATTTCACCTGTTTGCGCAGGATTTCAATAGCCTTCTGGATGAGATGGAAGAATGGCAGCTACGGCTTCAGGCTAAAAATGCCCAGTTACTACGTACCGCGCTGCACGATCCGCTGACGGGGCTTGCCAATCGCGCGGCATTTCGCAGCTGTATTAACGCGCTGATGAAGGACAATTCCGCTCGTAGCAGTTCGGCATTGTTATTTCTGGATGGCGATAACTTTAAATATATTAATGATACCTGGGGACATGCGGCAGGCGACCGCGTACTTATAGAGGTTGCCAAAAGATTAGCGGAATTCGGTGGTAGCCGTTATCAGACTTACCGACTCGGCGGCGATGAATTTGCGATGGTGCTTTACGATGTACATTCGGAATATGAAGTACAACGTATTTGCGCAGCGCTATCCCAGGCGTTTAATCGACCTTTTGAACTGCATAACGGCCAGCGAATAACGATGACCCTGAGTATTGGCTTTGCGCTGACATGGGAACATGCCACTGCCGAAAAACTACAAGAACTGGCCGATCGAAATATGTATCAGGCTAAACACCGGCGTGCGGAACGCTCGCTAAACTAAGGAACGGGCCTGGCCGTTTCTGACTCAGCGTTGAGACCACAGACCCAGCCTAATCATGCAACCGTCTATGGCGTGGAGCAAACCCATAAAAAAGGGGCCAGCGTAATGCCAGCCCCTTCTTTTCTACAAGCTTTCGGATGTTGCGAAAGCGCGTTCTTAGTTAAGACGCTCTTTGATACGAGCCGCTTTACCAGTACGCTCACGCAGGTAGTACAGTTTAGCTTTACGAACAGCACCACGACGTTTAACAGCAATGCTGTCAACTACCGGAGAGTGAGTCTGGAAGACACGCTCAACGCCTTCGCCGTTGGAAATTTTACGAACAGTGAATGCAGAGTGCAGACCGCGGTTACGAATAGCGATAACCACGCCCTCGAATGCCTGCAGACGTTTCTTGGTACCTTCAACAACCCATACTTTCACTTCCACGGTATCGCCCGGACGGAAGGAAGGTACGTTCTGCTTCATCTGCTCTTGTTCAAGTTGCTTAATAATGTTGCTCATAATTTAATCTCTTATCCTGGGTAAACTGATATTCGGGGGCCTATGCCATCCCATCATGTTTATGCTGCTGTTGTGCGTGTTCTGTTTTGAACTCCGCCAGCAACCTTGCTTGCTCTTCAGTCAGAGCCAGGTTTTCCAGAAGTTCAGGTCTTCTAAGCCAGGTTCGGCCCAGCGACTGTTTCAAACGCCAGCGACGTATCTCGGCATGGTTTCCCGACAGCAATACTGGCGGTACTTCCATCCCCTCTAACACTTCAGGGCGCGTATAGTGCGGACAATCCAGCAACCCATCAGCAAACGAATCTTCGATTGCTGATGCTTCATGCCCCAGAACTCCCGGTATAAACCGGGCGACGGAGTCAATCAGCGTCATTGCCGGTAGTTCGCCACCGCTGAGAACGTAATCGCCAATTGACCATTCTTCGTCAATTTCGGTCTGAATTACGCGCTCATCTACGCCTTCGTAGCGACCACACACCAGAATAAGCTTCTGATTCGTGGCCAGCTCGCTAACGCCCGCTTGATCAAGCTTGCGTCCCTGAGGCGACAGATAAATCACTTTAGCGCCTTCACCTGCCGCGGCTTTTGCTGCATGAATGGCGTCCCGCAAGGGTTGCACCATCATTAACATCCCCGGTCCGCCGCCGTAAGGACGATCGTCCACGGTACGGTGCCGGTCATGCGCGAAGTCGCGAGGACTCCAGCTTTGGATGTTCAGCAGGCCTTTTTTTACTGCCCGGCCAGTTACCCCGTAATCGGTAATTGCGCGGAACATTTCAGGAAACAGGCTAACGATGCCAATAAACACAAGCCAATCCCCATAACGCCATTTATTACCGTTTATTCGGTGGTTTAAAAACCAGGATCCCAGTCTACTTCGATAGTACGAGTAGCGAGATCGACTTTCTTGATAACCTGCCCATCGAGGAACGGTACTAGTCGTTCCTTGATACCAAATGCATCTTTCAGGTTCGCCTTAATGACGAGAACGTCATTCGACCCGGTTTCCATCATGTCGATAACTTTACCGAGATCGTAGCCTTCAGCGGTGACTACCTGGCAGCCCATCAGGTCTTTCCAGTAGTAGTCTCCCTCCTCAAGCGCAGGAAGTTGCGAGGAATCCACGACAATTTCGCAATTGGTCAGAAGATTCGCTGCATCTCGATCGTCAACGCCTTTCAGCTTGATGATCAGATCCTGATTGTGGTGCTTCCAGCTTTCCAGCTGTACCTGCTGCCACTGACCCGCCTTCTGGATAAACCAGGGCTGATAGTCAAAAATGCTTTCGGCGTCTTCAGTGGAGGAAAACACTCTGAGCCAACCACGGATACCGTATGAAGAACCCATTTTCCCCAGTACAACCGGTTCAGCGGGTACTTGTGCGGCGAGTTGCTTGCTCATCATGACCACCGTGACAGATTAAGCTGCTTTTTTTACTTCTTTGATCAGCGCCGCAACGCGATCGGAAATGGTTGCGCCCTGGCCAACCCAGTGAGCGATGCGATCCAGATCCAGGCGGGTGCCTTCTTCTTTTTCGCTAGCGATTGGGTTGAAGAAACCAACGCGCTCAATGAAGCGACCGTTGCGTGCATTACGGCTGTCGGTGACAACAACCTGGTAGAACGGACGCTTTTTAGCGCCGTGACGAGCTAAACGAATAGTTACCATAACATCCTCTTGTGTGAATAAAACAACCGGGCCCCATCGAGGAACGGAGCCCGGCGTCATATTAAAAGCCCGAAAATTTTACTGATTTCTGGGAAAAAAGCAATCAACATGTGATGAAGCTTGATTCCAGGGCGTGACCGTTGCAGCCAGTTTGGCGTCGGCGTGCGCGCAGAAAGCGGAGCGTACACGCAGTACGTGAGCATTTCGAGCACACTCCGGCGTCAAAATGGCAAATAAGGTAGCCCGATATATTTATCTACCCGGGAAGCCTGGCGGCATCATCCCCTTCATACTCCGCATCATCTTCGCCATCCCGCCCTTCTTCATCTTCTTCATCATGCGCTGCATGTCGTCGAACTGTTTCAGAAGGCGATTAACGTCCTGCACCTGCATCCCACAGCCCTGCGCGATACGACGCTTGCGGGAACCTTTGATGATTTCCGGCTTCGCGCGTTCTTTCAGCGTCATCGAATTGATGATCGCCTCCATACGCACCAGCACTTTGTCATCCATCTGCGATTTAACGTTGTCCGGAATCTGCCCCATGCCCGGTAATTTGCCCATCAGACTGGCCATACCGCCCATGTTTTTCATCTGTTTGAGCTGTTCCAAGAAGTCGTTCAGGTCGAAACCGTCGCCTTTCTTCAGTTTGGTCGCCAGCTTCTCAGCCTGTGCGCGGTCAACTTTGCTTTCGATATCTTCGATAAGAGACAGTACGTCTCCCATGCCGAGAATACGCGAGGCGATACGATCCGGGTGGAACGGCTCCAGCGCGTCGGTTTTCTCGCCGACACCGAGGAATTTAATCGGCTTGCCGGTGATATGACGAATAGAGAGCGCCGCACCGCCACGCGCATCACCATCAACTTTGGTCAGCACCACACCGGTTAACGGCAGCGCTTCGTTAAAGGCTTTTGCGGTATTCGCCGCATCCTGACCGGTCATCGCATCGACGACAAACAGCGTTTCTACTGGCTTGATAGAAGCGTGGACCTGTTTGATTTCGTCCATCATCGCTTCGTCAACGTGCAGACGACCGGCGGTATCCACCAGCAGCACGTCGTAGAATTTGAGCTTCGCTTCTTTCAGCGCGGCGTTGACGATATCAACCGGTTTCTGGCCGACATCAGACGGGAAGAAATCCACGCCAACCTGCTCAGCCAGCGTTTCGAGCTGTTTGATCGCCGCCGGGCGATAGACGTCGGCAGAGACGACCAGCACTTTCTTCTTGTGCTTCTCGCGCAAGAATTTCCCCAGCTTACCGACGCTGGTGGTTTTACCCGCCCCCTGCAGACCCGCCATCAATACTACGGCTGGCGGCTGCGCAGCTAAATTCAGCGTCTGGTTCTCTTCGCCCATCGCCGCAACCAGTTCGCTACGGACAATCTTGACGAACTCCTGCCCTGGGGTCAGGCTCTTGTTAACTTCATGACCAACCGCTTTCTCTTTTACGCGATTGATGAACTCACGCACTACCGGCAGCGCAACGTCAGCCTCCAGCAGCGCCATGCGCACTTCGCGCAGCGTCTCTTTAACGTTGTCTTCAGTAAGGCGCCCACGGCCACTGATATTGCGCAGCGTGCGCGACAAACGATCGGTTAAATTATCAAACATTGTCTCTCGCCTGGGGTGGAAACGGTTGGTCGCCGCAGCGACACAGTTACAGAATTTCGCCACAGTATACCATGAAGCCGTCTTTGTTGTTATGCAACGGTTGGAGCTGCGGTCACGTAACGCTATACTGCTTCTCTTTCTCACTGGTCAACTGTCGACACAACTATGCCCGTTTTTGCTTTACTTGCCCTTGTCGCCTACTCCTTCAGCCTCGCGCTGATCGTTCCCGGACTGTTGCAAAAGAACAGCGGCTGGCGGCGTATGGCTATTCTTTCTGCGGTCATCGCGCTGGTGTGCCATGCTGTCGCGCTGGAATCGCGTATTCTGCCCGGCGGCGACAGTGGACAAAACCTGAGCCTGCTGAATGTCGGTTCGCTGGTCAGCCTGATGATCTGCACGGTGATGACCATTGTCGCGTCGCGTAATCGCGGCTGGTTACTTCTGCCCATTGTCTATGCTTTTGCGCTGATTAACCTGGCCTTCGCCACGTTCATGCCTAATGAATATATTACGCATCTGGAAGCGACCCCAGGCATGATGGTGCACATCGGTCTGTCGCTTTTCTCTTACGCGACGCTGATAATCGCCGCGCTGTATGCGCTACAACTGGCGTGGATCGACTATCAGTTGAAGAACAAAAAGCTGGCGTTTAGTAATGAAATGCCGCCATTGATGAGCATTGAGCGCAAAATGTTTCATATCACGCAGATTGGCGTCGTACTGCTGACCCTTACTCTGTGTACCGGCCTGTTTTACATGCATAACCTGTTCAGTACTGAAAATATTGATAAAGCCGTGCTCTCTATCGTGGCATGGTTTGTCTATATCGTTCTGCTGTGGGGGCATTACCATGAAGGCTGGCGGGGTCGGCGGGTCGTGTGGTTTAACGTCGCAGGCGCGGGTATTCTGACGCTGGCCTATTTTGGTAGCCGCATATTACAGCAATTTGTAAGCTAAGCTTTTAAAGGAGTTTCCCCTGGAACACATCTCCACCACCACGCTGATTATCATATTAATCATCATGGTGGTCATCTCGGCCTATTTTTCCGGTTCCGAAACTGGAATGATGACGCTAAACCGTTACCGTTTACGCCATATGGCGAAGCAAGGTAATCGCTCGGCAAAACGGGTAGAAAAATTATTGCGTAAACCCGACCGACTGATAAGCCTGGTGCTGATCGGCAATAACCTGGTCAACATTCTTGCCTCGGCGCTCGGCACGATTGTGGGTATGCGGCTTTACGGCGACGCCGGCGTGGCTATCGCTACCGGGGTACTGACGTTTGTCGTGTTAGTTTTTGCCGAAGTCCTGCCCAAAACTATCGCCGCGCTCTATCCGGAAAAAGTGGCCTATCCCAGCAGCTTCCTGCTGGCGCCGTTACAGATACTGATGATGCCGCTGGTGTGGTTACTTAACACCATCACCCGCCTGCTGATGCGTCTGATGGGAATTAAAACGGACATCGTGGTCAGCGGGTCGTTAAGCAAAGAGGAATTACGCACTATCGTGCATGAATCCCGTTCGCAAATCTCTCGCCGCAATCAGGATATGCTGCTGTCGGTTCTCGACCTGGAAAAGGTCAGCGTGGATGACATCATGGTGCCGCGTAATGAAATTATCGGGATCGATATCAATGACGACTGGAAGTCTATCGAGCGGCAGCTCACCCACTCGCCGCACGGACGCATTGTGCTCTATCGCGATTCGCTGGATGACGCCATCAGTATGCTGCGCGTGCGTGAAGCCTGGCGGTTAATGGCCGAGAAAAAAGAGTTCACCAAAGAGATGATGCTGCGCGCCGCCGATGAAATCTATTACGTCCCGGAAGGTACGCCGCTCAGTACACAACTGATTAAATTTCAGCGTAATAAAAAGAAAGTCGGACTGGTCGTCAACGAATATGGCGATATCCAGGGGCTGGTCACCGTGGAAGATATTCTCGAAGAGATCGTCGGCGACTTCACCACATCGATGTCGCCGACACTGGCGGAAGAGGTCACGCCGCAAAACGACGGTTCGGTCATTATTGACGGTACCGCCAACGTCCGGGAAATCAATAAAGCGTTTAACTGGCACCTGCCGGAAGATGACGCGCGCACCGTCAATGGGGTGATTCTGGAGGCGCTGGAGGAAATTCCGGTTGCTGGCACGCGCGTGCGCATTGAGCAGTACGATATCGATATTCTCGATGTACAGGAAAATATGATTAAGCAGGTAAAGGTTGTACCGGTAAAACCGCTGCGCGAGAGTGTGGCGGAGTAACACAATGGCGAACTCCGGTTCGCCTTTTTTATCGCCGTCTTTTAAGATTCCATCAATTCCTGCCATTTACTTAACAATGCAATAATGTCTTTTCAGGCATTCAGAAAGGATATTGATGTTATGTCAGAAAATTATGTAATTGAATGGGATAAGAATTTTGCAGACGACCTCAACGTCGTCGCCAACGTTTTTTTATCGCACAACCCAACCTTATGGCCCACTATTTTCTCTCAACTTTCGACGCAACCTGAAATCTTTGAAGACGAAGATGAAGACGAATATGGGTTGCAGGACGTCCTGGATTGTAGCGGTGGCGATCTCGGAAATAACGAGCTGGCACAGGCATTTTTACAAGTTCTACGCGGCGAAGGATTTATTCACCTCGTTGACTGGAAAGGTGAAGATGAAGAAGGCGAACTGGCTAATTTTGCCGCAGATCGCTTTTATGAACTCACAAAAAACCTGACGAATTCTGAGGAATTAAGAAATCTTCTTGTCGAAATAACCCAAGAGGATGAAATCTCCGATGTCTGTGAAGCCGGGGACCGTTACCTTGACGAGATCTTTGAACGCATCCAGACCGAACTCAATAAGAGGGGCTTCCAGATTTTTGATCTGAATGAAGGATCTGACACCTATAATGTGGTCGTTCTGCCAATGAGCGAATATAAAAAAATAGAGGATTTCAACACGCCGTGGCTGGAAGTGCAGGATTTTTTAAGCTAAAAAAATGGCCGACTTTACATCGGCCATCAGACTTTTACTTCGCCTTCGCTACCGTCACCATCGCCGCGCGAATGGTACGACCGTTCAGCGTATAGCCTTTCTGCATAATACCCAGCACATTGCCTGCCGGAACCTCTTCCGACTCCACCATCGCAATCGCCTGATGCACGTTCGGGTCCAGCGGCACGTTGGTCTCAGCAATCACTTCCACGCCGAACTTACGCACCACATCCAGCATAGACTTCAGCGTCAGCTCAATCCCTTCGACCATTGCCGCCATATCCGGATTGGCTTTGTCTGCGACTTCCAGCGCGCGATCCAGGCTATCGATTACCGGCAGCAATTCGTTGACGAATTTCTCGAGAGCGAATTTATGCGCTTTTTCGATATCCTGTTCAGTACGACGGCGCAGGTTTTCCATTTCCGCTTTGATGCGCAACACGGTGTCGCGTTCGCGAGTCTGGGCTTCTGCAAGCTGAACTTCCAGATTCGCAATTTTTTCATCGCGCGGATCCACCTGCTCAGCAGAATCGTTTGGTTCAACTGCCTCAACCTCTTCGTGCTGATCCATGATAATTTCTTCCGGGGCTTGCCCCTCAGGCGTTTTCTGTTCTTTACTACTCATGAATTTCTCCGCGTTTTTTTTCGCATTCATCTCGCTAACTTCGCTTATTATGGGGATCAGATTCAGGGTTTCAAGGGAAGTACTCACATTGTCATCAATCTTCGCTACAAGGACCTCAGAAAAATGAATAATCATTTCAAGTGTATCGGCATTGTGGGGCATCCGCGTCATCCCACCGCACTCACGACACATGAAATGCTCTACCGTTGGCTATGCGATCAGGGTTATGAGGTCATTGTGGAGCAACAAATCGCCCACGAATTACAGCTAAAAAATGTGCCAACCGGCACGCTGGCGGAAATTGGTCAACAGGCGGATCTGGCGGTAGTCGTGGGCGGCGACGGCAATATGCTTGGCGCAGCGCGTACGCTGGCGCGTTATGACATCAATGTGATTGGCATTAACCGCGGTAATCTTGGCTTCCTGACCGATCTCGATCCGGACAACGCCCTGCAACAATTATCTGATGTGCTGGAAGGGCGCTATATCTCCGAAAAACGTTTTCTGCTGGAAGCGCAGGTCTGCCAACAGGACCGCCAGAAGCGTATCAGCACAGCCATTAATGAAGTGGTGCTGCATCCGGGAAAAGTGGCGCATATGATCGAATTCGAGGTTTATATTGATGAAACCTTCGCTTTTTCACAGCGATCTGATGGTCTGATCATTTCTACGCCGACCGGCTCCACCGCCTATTCGCTCTCCGCAGGCGGCCCTATTCTGACCCCTTCACTGGATGCAATCACCCTGGTGCCGATGTTCCCGCATACCTTGTCGGCGCGCCCGTTAGTCATTAACAGCAGTAGCACGATTCGTCTGCGTTTTTCGCATCGCCGTAGCGATCTGGAAATTAGCTGCGACAGCCAGATAGCGCTGCCTATTCAGGAAGGAGAAGATGTGCTGATTCGCCGCTGCGATTACCATCTCAACCTCATACATCCCAAAGACTATAGCTATTTCAATACATTAAGCACAAAACTCGGTTGGTCAAAAAAATTATTCTAATTTTACGTTAGCCTCTTTACTGTATAAAAAACCAGTTTATACTGTATTTAATTACAGTCATGGTTTTTCATACAGGAAAACAGCTATGTTGGCGCAACTGACCATCAGCAATTTTGCTATCGTTCGTGAGCTTGAGATCGATTTTCAGAGCGGAATGACCGTCATTACTGGTGAAACCGGCGCGGGTAAATCTATTGCGATTGATGCCCTGGGTCTGTGTCTGGGCGGTCGCGCTGAGGCCGATATGGTCCGTAGCGGAGCGACCCGCGCCGATTTGTGTGCCCGCTTTGCGCTGAAAGACACGCCTGCGGCATTGCGCTGGCTGGAAGAAAACCAGCTTGAAGAAGGTCGCGAATGCTTACTTCGCCGCGTTATCAGCAGCGATGGTCGCTCACGGGGCTTTATTAACGGCACCGCTGTGCCCCTGTCTCAATTGCGTGAGCTCGGTCAGTTGCTGATTCAAATTCACGGTCAACATGCGCACCAGCAGCTTACCAAACCCGAACAGCAAAAATCGCTGCTGGATAGCTATGCCAACGAAGCCGCTTTAGCGCAGCAGATGGCTGCCCGCTACCAATTATGGCATCAAAGCTGCCGCGATCTCGCCCATCACCAACAACAAAGCCAGGAACGCGCCGCGCGCGCGGAACTGCTGCAATATCAGTTAAAAGAGTTGAACGACTTTAATCCGCAGGCCGGCGAATTCGAGCAAATTGACGAAGAGTACAAACGGCTGGCCAACAGCGGGCAGTTGCTTACGACCAGCCAGAACGCTCTGGCGCTACTCGCGGACGGCGAAGACGTTAATCTGCAAAGCCAGTTATATAGCGCAAAACAACTGGTTAGCGAGCTGGTGGGTATGGACAGCAAGCTTTCCGGCATCCTGGATATGCTGGAAGAAGCCACTATCCAACTCACCGAAGCCAGCGATGAATTACGCCACTATTGCGAGCGTCTGGATTTAGACCCCAATCGCCTGTTTGAGCTTGAACAGCGCATCGCTAAACAAATTTCGCTGGCGCGAAAACATCATGTCAGCCCGGAAGCGCTGCCGCAGCTTTATCAGTCACTGCTCGAAGAACAGCAGCAGCTCGACGATCAGGCCGATTCGCTGGAAACGCTAACGCTGGCGGTTAATAAGCATCACCAACAAGCGCTGGAAACGGCGCAAGCGCTGCATCAACAGCGTCAGTTTTACGCCCAGGAGCTGGGGCAGTTGATCACTGAAAGTATGCATTTACTTTCGATGCCGCACGGTCTGTTTACTATCGACGTGAAATTTGATGAGCATCATCTGAGCAACGACGGCGCCGATCGCGTGGAGTTTAAAGTGACGACAAACCCGGGTCAGCCGCTGCAGCCTATCGCTAAAGTCGCGTCTGGCGGTGAACTGTCGCGCATTGCGCTGGCTATTCAGGTGATTACCGCGCGCAAAATGGAAACGCCGGCGCTAATTTTTGACGAGGTCGATGTTGGCATCAGCGGCCCAACTGCCGCCGTGGTCGGTAAACTCCTGCGTCAGCTTGGCGAATCCACTCAGGTGATGTGCGTCACTCACCTGCCACAGGTAGCCGGGTGCGGTCACCAGCACTTCTTTGTCAGTAAAGAAACAGACGGGGCAATGACCGAAACCCATATGCAACCGTTGGATAAACGTGCGCGTTTACAGGAACTGGCCCGCCTGTTGGGAGGAAGTGAAGTTACGCGTAATACGCTGGCAAACGCAAAAGAACTGCTGGCGGCGTAAACTTTTTTATCTCCCGAAGGTCTGAGTTCACAACAAAAACGCCGTAAGACCCGACAGCAAAAGGTTTTAAAGTGATGAAAGGTCTATTATCATCGGCATATTAATATGAGCCACGTACTGCTCAGGCCCGAAAAGGAACCCAATCACTATGCGCTGTAAAACGCTGACTGCTGCCGCAGCAGTACTCCTGATGTTGACCGCAGGCTGTTCCACTCTGGAGCGAGTGGTTTACCGACCTGACATCAATCAGGGGAACTATCTTACACCTACGGATGTCGCCAAAGTGCGTGTTGGTATGACGCAACAACAGGTTGCGTATGCTTTAGGCACGCCGATGATGACCGATCCTTTTGGTACGAACACCTGGTTTTATGTCTTCCGCCAGCAGCCAGGACATGAGAACGTGACGCAGCAGACTCTGACACTCACCTTTAACAGCAGCGGCGTGTTAACCAATATTGATAACAAACCGGCGTTGACGAAGTAATTTTGTGATACCGCCTGATGAGGTTACGTTCATCAGGCCTGCAAACCTCTCCCCCGCCATTTGGTACGAATTTGCCTGATGGCGCTACGTTTATCTGGCTTACAGGCACGCCTGTGCTTCAGGTGTGGTACGGCTTCCACACCGTTATCCGGCAAAAGAGGCTAATTATCTGCCAGCCGATTTTTCGGCGCGCTGGCGGCGTAACGCTTTTGGATCGGCGATTAAGGGACGGTAAATTTCAACCCGATCGCCATCCTGCACCGTATCGGTGAGTTTTACCGGACGACTATAGATACCCACTTTATTTTTCGCCAGATCGATATCCGTGCGCAATTCCAGCAAGCCGGAAGCGCGAATCGCCTCTTCGACCGTCGCGCCCTCCTCCAGCGTTACGCGCTGCAAATACTGCTTTTCCGGCAGCGCATAAGCCACTTCAACCACAAGTTTATCCGGCACGGTAAACCTCTTTGGCGCGAACCGTAAACGCCTGCACCATGTTGGACGCTAACTCTTTGAATATACGACCAAACGCCAGCTCAATGAGTTTATTGGTAAACTCAAAATCAAGCTGAAACTCAATGCGGCACGCCTCGGGGCTGAGCGGGGTAAATTTCCAGCCGCCGATCAGCTTTTTAAAAGGGCCATCCACCAAATGCATCAGAATGCTCTGGTTACGCGTTAGCTGATTACGCGTCGTAAACGTCTTGCTGATACCCGCCTTCGACACGTCAACAGCCGCCGTCATCTGTGCTGGCGATGACTCCAGGACACGACTGCCAACACACCCAGGCAAAAACTGGGGATACGATTGCACGTCATTCACTAACTGATACATCTGTTCCGCACTGTAGGGGACTAAAGCAGTCCGACTAATCTGAGGCATAGCAATTCCCATCAACATAAATCGTGTAAATAATACCACTTATCAGCAAGTAAAAAAAATGCTGTCCCCAACCGTCATGCCTTAATTGTGCGTGCATAGCCCAACTCATGCTAAGATAGATTTTTGCACCTCATCAGGACGTAATGGGGTGTTTTCGATATCAGATTACCTATGAATTCACGACACTTATGACGAAGAAAAAAGCACATAAACCGGGCTCAGCCACCATCGCGCTGAATAAGCGCGCCCGGCACGAATACTTTATCGAAGAAGAGTTCGAGGCTGGTCTCGCCCTGCAAGGCTGGGAAGTAAAATCTCTGCGCGCAGGAAAAGCCAATATCGGCGACAGTTACGTTATCCTCAAAGATGGCGAGGCCTGGCTGTTTGGCGCAAACTTTACGCCGATGGCGGTCGCCTCGACACATGTTGTATGCGACCCAACCCGAACCCGCAAACTGTTGTTAAATCAGCGTGAGCTTGATTCGCTGTATGGCCGTATTAATCGTGAAGGTTATACTGTCGTCGCGCTTTCTCTGTACTGGAAAAATGCCTGGTGCAAAGTAAAGATCGGCGTGGCGAAAGGTAAAAAACAACATGATAAACGTTCCGATCTTAAAGAACGTGAGTGGCAACTGGATAAAGCACGCATTATGAAAAATGCAGGCCGATAATAGACATTTTTTGTGACCAGCTTCTCAGTATGAAGCTGGTCAATATTCATATCTCATGCATGCCTCGAAAATATATTCTCTGTGTCTGACGCTTATCAATAGCAATAAATACCACAACAAGAATATATTCTTTGTTTAAAAAATTTTTATAGCCTAATAACACAATACTTCAAATGATTTTTATAAAATTTAATATTGCTGAATACCTTCACAAAAGGTATTGTTTTTATGTTAAAAAAGAAAAAGAAGATTAAATTAAAACTCATTATAAAACATAAAGATAAATAAAAAACCATCATGCGTTGTTAGCCTACCCCACCTCTCCTTAACACAAACTCCGTTATATTTCAGACGCACTAACACCTTTATCAATAGATCTTAATTTGCAGAAAGATTTTTTTCTGACTATATCATCTAATACGAAAGCACTAGTCAGGCACAAAAAACAAAGGGTTATTCGGCGAGAAAACCAGACCTTCACCTACGCTCATAAAAAAGAATATGGCTACGGAAATTCATCTCTCACGATGAACGGGAAGGCTCGTCTACGCATTTTGCCCTGAACGTCGTGCCCGTTAATTAATACACAGAGCAAATCCATCAGGAGCTAATTTATGCGTCTACTCGCCGTGGTTTCGAAATTGACTGGCGTCTCCACCACTGTGGAATCCTCAGCGGTCACTCTTAACGCCCCGTCAATTGTTAAATTATCAGTGGCCCGGGAGGAAATTAGTCAACTTACGCGCATTAATCAGGATCTGGTGGTGACGCTCCATTCCGGCGAAACGATCACAATTAAAAACTTTTACGTTACCAACGATTTGGGCGCAAGCCAGTTAGTACTGGCAGAAAACGATGGCACGTTATGGTGGGTAGAAAATCCGCAAGCCGGGCTACATTTTGAACAAATCGCTGATATTAATGAGCTGCTGGTCACTTCCGGCGCTTCCCATGAAGCAGGCGGCGCCGTTTGGCCGTGGGTACTGGCTGGCGCGGTGGCGGCTGGCGGCATTGCAGCTATCGCGTCTTCCGGCGGCGGCGATTCCCACCATCATTCGGATGGCGATAATCCGCCCCCCGATAACACCAATCCTGACGGTAATCCCCCTGATAACAGCAATCCCGGCGGCAGTAACCCTAACGGCAATACTCCAGGTAGCAGTAATCCTGTAGATACTACCCCGCCTCTCGCTCCCGGCAAGTTGTTGATTTCAGCGGACGGAAAAACGGTGAGCGGCGAGGCCGAAGCGGGCAGTACCATTACCATCAAAGATCCTTCAGGCAACGTCGTTGGCGAAGGCAAAGCGGATAGCGACGGTAAATTTAGTATTGATTTGACAGCGCCACAGCTTAGCGGCGAACAACTTACCGTGACCGCGACTGACGATGCCGGCAATACCGGCCCATCCGCAACCATTGATGCGCCCAACATTCCTCTCCCCGATACACCAGCTATCACCGCCGCTATCGATGATGCCGCTCCCCTCACCGGCACGCTGAGCAATAATCAGTTTACGAACGACAATACCCCCACGCTGGAGGGAACCGGCAGCGCAGGCACAGTCATCCATATTTACGCCAATGGTCAGGAAATAGGCTCCACAACGGTTGATGCCAGCGGAAACTGGCATTTTGCCATTACCAGCGCGCTGGCGGATGGGGAAAATCATTTCACCGCCATTGCGACTAACGTTAAAGGCGAAAGTAGCGAATCAGCCCGCTTTACACTGACTATCGACACACTCAGCCCCGATGCCCCACGCGTTGAACTGATTGCCGATAACACCGGTTTGCTCACCGGGCCGCTACAGAATAATGACCGGACTGACGAGGCAAAACCGCTATTTTCCGGGCAGGGAGAGGCAGGCAATACCATCACGATTAAAGAGGGTTCAACCGTTATCGGCAGCGCTACCGTAGACGAAAATGGACGCTGGACCTTTACGCCGACTACGCCGTTAAGCGATGGCGAACATACCTTTACCGTCGAACAAAGCGACAAAGCCGGAAACACGAGCCGCGTGACGACAACGCCTACTATCATTGTGGACACCACACCGCCTGACGCCGCTATCATTGATAATGTTGCGAAAGACGGCACAACCGTTAGCGGCACCGCTGAAGCTGGCAGTACCGTGTCGATCTATGACCCGGCGGGAAATTACCTGGGCTCCACGATTACCGGAGAAAATAACCACTTCAGCATCACGCTGAATCCGGCTCAGACCCACGGCGAGCGTCTGGAAGCGCGTATTCAGGACGCCGTCGGTAACATCGGCCCCGCCACGGAGTTTACCGCTTCTGATTCACAGTATCCTGCACAGCCGACTATCCTTACCGTGACGGATGACGCTGGCGCCGTTACCGGGCTGCTGAAAAATGGCGATGCCACAGATGATAACCGCCCAACCCTCAGCGGTATTGCCGAACCAGGCAGTACGATATCGATTAACGATAATGGCTTTCCTGTACTGACCTATCCGCCCATTGTCGCTGACGCTGACGGCAAATGGAGCTTTACCCCCTCGCTGGCACTTGCCGATGGCGACCATGTCTTTACCGCTACCGCGACCAACGATCGCGGCACCAGTGGGCAGTCCGTCTCCTTTACCATTGATATCGACACGCAGCCACCGGTGCTGGAAGGCCTGGCGGTTAGCGACGTCGGCGACAGACTTACCGGCACTACGGAAGCTGGCAGTACTGTGGTTATCAAAGACAGCCAGGGAAATACGCTCGGTAGTGGAACGGCAGGCGACGACGGTACCTTCTCAATAGGTATTAGCCCGGCGAAAATTAACGGCGAAACATTAAGCATTAGCGTTACCGATAAAGCCACGAATAGCGGTCCGGTAGAAACGCTGAACGCGCCGGATAAAACTGCGCCTGCGGCACCGGACGGTCTTATCGTGGCGACCGACGGTCTGTCCGTAAGCGGTCAGGCGGAAGCCGGGGCAACGGTAACTATCCGCGACAGTAGCAACACCGTACTTGGCAGCGCCGTCGCTAACGGCAACGGACAATTTATCGTTCCGCTGAATACGGCGCAGACTAACGGCCAGGCGCTTATCGCTACCGCCACCGATGTCGCGAAAAACGAAAGCGCCGCCGCGACGGTTATCGCGCCGGACAGTACCGCGCCGGAAATGCCAAAAAACGTGGTAATTAGTGAGGATGGCGCCAGTATCAGCGGCACCGCCGAACCGGGTAGCGCCATCACGATCGCCACGCCGGACGGCACGCCGCTTGGCAGCGGCAAAGCAGATGGCGAAGGTCATTTTACCCTTCCCCTCGTCCCCGCACAGACCAACGGCGAACAGGTTACCGTCACCGCCACCGACAGCGCCAACAACGTCAGCCCGCCAACTACAGCGCAAGCGCCCGATATCACCGCCCCGGATAAGCCCATTATCACTCAGGTGCTGGACGATGTTGAAAGCTTCACCGGGCCGCTGGTTAACGGACAAACCACCAATGACAACCGCCCCACCCTTAGCGGTACGGCGGAGGCTGGCGCGCGTGTCGAAGTCTTTGATAACGGTGTTTCGCTGGGACTCGCCACGCTACAGCCCAACGGCGGCTGGACGTTTACGCCGTCGCAAAATTTAGGTGAAGGCGCGCATCGACTGACCGTAATCGCAACCGACGCTAAAGGCAATGCAAGTCCGGCCGCGTCATTCGACCTGGTGGTCGATACGCAATCGCCGCAGCAACCGGTAATCACCTTCATTACAGATGATGCGCCGGGTATTCTCGGTAGCGTCGCGCATCTGGGGCTCACTAACGACAGCACGCCAACGATTAACGGTACAGGTGAACCGGGTTCCACAGTACACCTGTATCAGAATGGCGCCCGGATAGCAGATATTATCGTCGGTAATTCCGGCGTCTGGAGCTACGCCTACACCACGGCCTCGCCACTGGCGGACGACACCTACACCTTTACCGTGACGGCCAGCGACAGTAACGGCAACACCACGCCTTTTTCGACCGATTTTACGATTACCATTGATACCCAGGCCCCTGCCGCCCCCGGCGTTATCGGCGTAGCTGACGGCGACGGAAATACGATTGATACCAATCAGATTACCCAGGAATCCCAGCCCCGGTTGAGCGGTAGCGGCACCGCAGGCGACATAATCATCCTTTACGATAACGGCAATGCCATAGGTCAGGCGCTGGTCGGCACGGACGGGCGCTGGCAGTTTACGCCGCCTGCCGCGCTGGGCGACGGCGACCACCTTCTGACCGCTCGCGCCAACGATCCGGCGGGGAACGAAAGTCCCGAATCCATCAGCTTTACCCTACGCATCGATACCCAGGCGCCGGATGCGCCGCAGATCGTGTCAGCCGCCATCACAGGTGGAGAAGGCGAGGTGCTACTGGCAAACGGCAGTATTACCAATCAGCGTATGCCGACCCTCAGCGGCACCGGCGAACCCGGCGCCATCATCACCCTGTACAATAACGGCGTAGAACTGGCTACCGTCCAGGTCAATCCACAGGGTAGCTGGACCTATCCGTTAACCCGTAATCTGAGCGAAGGGTTAAACATCCTGACGGCCACCGCCACGGATGCCGCAGGCAATAGTAGCCCCACCTCCAGCGTTTTCTCCGTTACCCTTGATACCCAGCCTCCAGCGCAGCCTGACGCGCCGCTAATCAGCGATAACGTCGCACCGGTTATCGGCAACATCGGCAATAATGGCGCAACGAACGATACCACGCCGACCTTCAGCGGCACGGGAGAGATCGGCAGCACGATAATTCTCTACAATAATGGCAGTGAAATTGGTCGCACAACGGTAGGCGATAACGGTAGCTGGAACTTTACGCCTGCGGCACTGACGCCAGAAACCTATACCATTACCGTCACGGAAACCGATATAGCGGGCAATATCAGTCCACCTTCCGCCTCAGTCACTTTTACGCTAGACACCACTGCGCCCGCCAATCCAGTTATCACTTTTGCCGAAGATAACGTCGGCGAAGTCCAGGATACTATTGTCAGCGGCGCAACCACTGACGACAATACACCAGTCATTCACGGCACTGGCGACATCGGCAGCATTATTACGCTCTATAACGGCAGCAGCGTTTTAGGCGTAGTCACCGTCGATGAGACCGGCACCTGGACGCTGCCGGTGACCAGCGCGTTGCCGGATGGCGTCTACACCCTGACCGCCATTGCCGCCGATGCAGCCGGAAACAGCAGCGGCGTATCGAACAGCTTTACCTTCACCGTCGACACCGTTCCGTTGCAGCCGCCCGTCGTCAATGAGATCCTCGACGATGTTGCACCAGTGACCGGGCCATTAACCGATGGCGCCTTTACTAACGATCGGACGCTGACTATTAACGGCAGCGGCGAAAACGGCAGCACCGTCACGATTTACGACAATGGCGTGGCAATCGGGACGGCGCTCGTCACCGACGGGGTCTGGACATTCAATACGCCCGAATTATCAGAAGCCAGCCATGCGCTAACCTTCAGCGCGACTGACGATGCTGGAAATACCACGGCGCAAACCCAGCCGATCACTATTACCGTGGATATCACCGCCCCGCCCGCGCCAACGATCCAGACGGTGGACGACGATGGCACGCGCGTCGCCGGACTTGCCGATCCTTACGCTACCGTTGAAATTCATCATGCCGATGGCACCCTGGTCGGCAGCGCTGTCGCTAATGGCACCGGTGAATTCGTCGTTACGCTCAGTCCGGCGCAAACCGATGGCGGTACGCTGACGGCAATTGCTATCGATCGCGCGGGGAATAACGGCCCGGCTACGAATTTTCCCGCTTCCGACAGCGGTCTGCCCGCCGTCCCGGCCATCACGGCAATTGAAGATGATGTCGGGAGCGTACAGGGGAATATTGCGGCGGGCGGCGCCACGGACGACACCACGCCGACGCTGCGCGGCACCACGGATATCGGCTCTACCGTTGAAGTTTTCATTGATGGCGATTCGGCAGGCTTTGCCACCGTTGACGCCAGCGGGAACTGGATCTTTGAGATCGCGACGCCATTAAGCGAAAGCACACATTACTTCACCGTCCAGGCAACCAATGCGAATGGCCCGGGCGGCCTGTCCGCACCGGTCGGGATCACTGTCGATCTTAGCGCGCCGGCGCAACCGGTTATTACCAGCGCAACGGATGATGTCCCCGGCATGACCGGTACGCTGGATAACGGCGCGCTCACCAATGATTCACGCCCGACGCTCAACGGAACGGGAGAAGCAGGCGCCACCATCCGCATTCTGGATAACGGCGTAGAAATCGGTTCCGCCACGGTAGATCAAAGCGGCAACTGGCGCTTCACCCCGAACGCGCCGCTGGAGAGCATCGCACACATCTTTACCGCCGTGGCGACCGATCCCGCCGGCAATAGCGGCCAGCCTTCGGACGGCTTTACGCTGAACATTGACGCGCAGGCGCCAGATGTGCCGGTTATCACGTCCGTGATTGACGATAACAATCAACCGACCGTCCCGGTGTTACCGGGGCAATCCACCGACGATCGGCAGCCAATACTGAACGGAACTGGCGAACCTGGCGCGACAATCAGCATTTTTGATAACGGTACGCCGCTTGGCACGGCTCAGGTAGGCGAAAACGGTAGCTGGACCTTCCCGGTGCCCCGCAATTTGTCAGAGGGAAGCCATAATCTGACGGTTAGCGCAACCGATCCGGCGGGCAATACCAGCACGGTCTCCGCGCCGTGGACGATCGTGGTCGATATTACGCCTCCGGCGATCCCGGTTCTCACCTCCGTTGTGGATGACCAGCCCGGTATTACCGGCAACCTGGTTAGCGGGCAGCTAACGAACGATGCGACGCCCACCCTGAACGGGCGCGGAGAGGCAGGCGCGACGATTAATGTCTATCTTGACGGTAATCCCGCGTCCATCGGTACCACGACGGTGAATAGCGACGGCACGTGGAGTTTCACGCCGCAGACACCACTTGCAAACGGTAGCCACACGTTCACCCTTAGCGCCACCGATCCGGCGGGTAATAGCAGCGCGGTGTCCAGCGGATTTGTGCTGACGATTGACGCCACACCGCCCGCCGCGCCGGTTATCGCCAGCGTGGCAGACAATACGGCGCCGGTGACGGGCATCGTCCCCAACGGCGGCTCGACGAACGAAACCCGACCAACACTTTCGGGTACCGGTGAGGCGGGTACAACCATCTCGATTTATAATGGCAGCGCGCTGGTCGGCACGGCGCAAGTTCAGGCCAACGGTAGCTGGAGTTTTACACCGTCTACCTCGCTGGGCGCGGGCGTCTGGAACCTGACGGCGACAGCAACCGATGCGGCAGGCAATACCAGCGCCGCGTCCGAAATACGCTCGTTTACTATTGATACCACGGCTCCCGCCGCGCCTGTTATTGATACGGTCTACGACGGTACGGGCCCCATTACCGGCAATCTGAGTTCAGGACAGATCACAGACGAGGCGCGCCCTGTCATTAGCGGCACCCGTGAAGCCAACACAGCTATTCGTCTCTACGATAACGGCACGCTGCTGGCTGAAATTCCCGCCGACAATAGCAGTAGCTGGCGCTACACGCCCGATGCCTCTCTGGCGACGGGCAACCATGTAATTACCGTCATTGCCGTTGATGCCGCAGGCAACGCCAGTCCCGTTTCAGACAGCGTTAATTTCGTTGTCGATACCACGCCGCCGCTGACGCCGGTAATCACATCAGTCAGTGACGATCAGGCGCCAGGCCTCGGCACGATCGCGAACGGCCAAAATACCAACGATCCTACGCCAACCTTCAGCGGCACCGCAGAAGCCGGCGCCACGATCACGCTCTATGAAAATGGTACGGTCATTGGCACGACAACGGCTCAACCTGACGGCGCGTGGAGCGTCTCCACCTCAACGCTGGCAAGCGGAACGCACGTCATCACCGCCGTGGCCACCGATGCCGCAGGAAACAGCAGCCCGAACAGTACGGCTTTCACCCTGACGGTCGATACCACCGCGCCGCAAACGCCAATCCTGACGTCCGTGGTGGATGACGTCGCGGGCGGGGTCACAGGAAATCTCGCTAATGGTCAGATAACCAATGATAACCGCCCCACGCTGAACGGCACTGCCGAAGCGGGCAGCGTGATCAGTATCTATGATGGCAACACTCTGCTTGGCGTCACCTCGGCTAACGCGGGCGGCGCGTGGAGCTTCACGCCGACGACAGGGTTAAACGACGGCACGCGCATATTAACAGTGACCGCCACCGACCCGGCAGGCAACGTTAGCCCGGCCACCAGCGGTTTTACTATCGTGGTCGATACCCTTGCGCCAACGGTTCCGCTTATAACCAGCATCGTTGATGATGTCCCGAACAATACCGGCGCCATTGGCAATGGACAATCGACCAACGACACACAGCCGACGCTCAACGGTACTGCGGAAGCCAACAGCGCGGTAAGCATCTTCGATAATGGCGCGCTGGTCGCGACCGTGAACGCCAATGCCAGCGGCAACTGGAGCTGGACGCCAACCGCCGCGCTCGGCCAGGGAAGTCACGCCTATAGCGTTAGCGCCGCCGATGCGGCTGGCAACGTTAGCGCCGCTTCGCCATCGACAACGATTATCGTGGATACCATTGCGCCCGGCGCGCCCGGCAACCTGGTCATCAATACTACCGGTAATCGCGTGACGGGCACCGCGGAAGCAGGCAGTACAGTGACGATTACCTCTGAGACTGGTGTGGTACTGGGAACCGCCACCGCCGACGGTACAGGCAGCTTCACCGCCACACTCACGCCCGCGCAGACCAATGGTCAGCCGCTACTGGCATTTGCCCAGGATAAAGCAGGCAACACCGGCATTGCCGCCGGATTTACCGCGCCCGATACGCGCGTGCCGGAAGCACCGATCATCACCAACGTAGTGGATGATGTGGGTATTTATACCGGCGCTATCGCCAACGGCCAGGTCACTAATGACGCACAACCCACATTGAATGGTACCGCTCAGGCGGGCGCCACGGTGAGCATTTATAACAACGGGGCGCTGCTCGGCACCACCACGGCGAACGCCAGCGGAAACTGGAGCTTTACCCCGACAGGCAATTTGACCGAAGGTAGCCACGCCTTCACCGCCACCGCGACTAACGCCAACGGTACAGGCAGCGTCTCCACCGCCGCGACGGTGATTGTCGATACGCTGGCGCCCGGTACGCCGTCAGGTACGCTCAGCGCCGATGGCGGTTCACTTTCCGGACAGGCAGAGGCAAACAGCACCGTAACCGTCACGCTGGCGGGCGGCGTGACGCTCACCACCACCGCCGGCAGCAACGGCGCATGGTCTCTCACCTTGCCGACAAAACAAATTGAAGGTCAGCTCATTAACGTGACGGCCACTGACGCTGCGGGTAATGCCTCCGGCGCGTTAGGCATTACCGCGCCGGTTCTGCCGCTGGCGGCAAGGGATAACATCACCAGTCTTGATCTGACCTCGACCGCCGTCACCAGCACGCAAAACTATTCGGATTACGGCCTGCTGCTGGTTGGCGCGCTTGGCAATGTCGCCTCGGTTTTGGGTAACGATACCGCTCAGGTTGAGTTCACCATTGCTGAAGGTGGTACGGGCGACGTCACCATCGATGCCGCCGCAACGGGAATCGTGCTTTCGCTGCTCAGTACTCAGGAGATTGTGGTACAGCGTTATGACACCAGCCTCGGCGCCTGGACGACGATCGTCAACACCGCCGTTGGCGACTTCGCGAATTTGCTTACCCTGACCGGGAGCGGCGTTACCCTGAACCTGAGCGGCCTGGGCGAAGGCCAGTACCGGGTACTCACTTATAACACCAGTCTGCTCGCCACCGGGTCATATACCAGCCTGGATGTCGATGTACACCAGACCAGCGCAGGTATTATTAGCGGGCCAACCATCAGTACCGGCAACGTCATGGCTGATGATACCGCGCCGACGGGCACCACGGTCACCGCCATCACCAACGCCAACGGCGTCAGTACGCCGGTCGGCGCGGGCGGCGTGGATATCCAGGGACAATACGGCACGCTGCACATTAATCAGGATGGCAGTTACACCTACACGCTGACTAAGCCCACGGCAGGATACGGACATAAAGAGAGCTTCACCTACACCATTACCCAGAATGGCGTCGGTAGCAGCGCCGCGCAACTGGTTATCAATCTGGGTCCCGCGCCGGTACCGGGCAGCGTGATAGCGACAGACAATAACGCCTCGCTGGTCTTTGATACTCACGTTAGCTACGTCAACAACGGTCCCTCGACACAAAGCGGCGTCACGGTATTAAGCGTCGGACTTGGTAATGTACTGAACGCGAATCTGCTTGATGATATGACTAATCCGATCATCTTTAACGTTGAAGAAGGCGCTACGCGAACCATGACGTTACAGGGAACCGTCGGCGGCGTCTCACTGGTTTCCACGTTCGATCTGTACGTTTATCGCTTCAACGATGCCATTCAGCAATATGAGCAGTTCCGGGTGGAAAAGGGCTGGATTAACACCCTGCTGTTAGCCGGACAGTCCCAGCCGCTGACCCTGACGTTGCCTGGCGGCGAATACCTGTTCGTGCTGAATACCGCCAGCGGCATTAGCGTCCTCACTGGCTATACGTTGGCGATTTCCCAGGACCACACCTATGCCGTTGACAGTATCACCGCCAACACCACCGGCAACGTACTGACCAATGATGTCGCCCCTACGGGCGCCCTCCTCACTGAAGTAAACGGCGTGGCGATTGCGGCGACCGGCACGACGGAGGTAAACGGGCTGTATGGCTCGCTCATCATTGACGCAAGAGGCAACTATACCTACACGCTGAAGAACGGCGTCGGCGCCGACAGCATTAAAACGCCGGACAGCTTTATCTATACGGTCAAAGCGCCAAACGGCGATACCGATACGGCCTCGCTCAATATCACGCCAACCGCCAGGGCGCTGGATGCGATTAATGATGTCAGCGATACCCTTAGCGTCGCCACGCTTCAGGATACCGCTGCCTGGCTGGACTCCAGCGTCGGCAGCGCCAGTTGGGGGCTACTCGGCAAATCGGGCAGCGGGAGCGGCACCTTTGACGTTGCAACGGGCACCATACTTAAAGGCGCGTCACTGGTCTTTGATGTCTCCACGCTCATTACGCTGGGCAATCTGAATATTAGCTGGGCCATTCAGGAGAACGGGACCGTCATACGCAACGGAACCGTCCCGGTGGCGAATATCACGCTGGGCAGCGCGACGGTGACCGTCAACCTGAGCGGCCTGGAGCTGGATGCCGGAACGTACACGCTGAACTTTACCGGCACCAATACCCTGGCCGGGGCAGCGACGATCACGCCACGCGTCATCGGCACCACCGTCGATCTGGATAATTTTGAAACGTCCGGAACGCATACCGTTCCCGGCAATATTTTTGATGGCAGCGATGCGGCGGGGGCGATGGATCAGCTTAATACGGTGAATACCCGCCTGAGCATTAGCGGGTATAACGGCAGCGCCGCCACGCTGGACGCCGCGGCGAATACCACCAGCGCCACGATTCAGGGACATTACGGCACATTGCAAATTAACCTTGATGGCGCCTACACCTACACCCTGAATAATGGCGTCGCGATGTCGTCCATCACCAGTAAAGAGGTCTTTACCTATCAACTGGATGACAAGATGGGTCATACGGATAGCGCCACATTGACCATTGATATGGCGCCGCAAATCGTCAGTACCAACCAAAACGATGTTCTCATCGGCTCCGCCTATGGCGATACGCTGATTTACCACCTGTTAAACGGCGCGGACGCGACCGGCGGCAACGGCGCCGATCGCTGGCAAAACTTCTCTACCGCGCAGGGCGACAAGATCGATATCCACGAACTGCTGACCGGCTGGGATCACCAGGCGGCGACGCTGGGTAACTTTGTTCAGGTTCATACCAGCGGCGCCAATACGGTGATATCCGTCGATCGCGACGGCGCCGGCAGCGCGTTTAAATCAACCGACCTTGTCACTCTGGAGAATGTGCAGCTCACGCTAAATGATCTGTTGCAGAACAACCACCTGATAACCGGCGGTTGATAAAAAAGCCCCGAACGCCACGACGTTCGGGGCAACAAGCGGTGATATTTAAAAGGGATAAACTATGGGAAGAGTCGCGCCTGTCGCCATCGTACTGGCATTTGCTTTGTTTCATCACCAGCCCCGGGGCGCAGAAGCGCCGCCAATGATTACATCCGAAGGATTAGCAACGGACCAGATGCTCCCTTCGCTGGATGGCTCCGCCGCTGAGTTGCCGCTCAGCGCCGCCGCGCCGGGCAACCTGACGCTCAATGACGCGGTCAATCGCGCCGTTAACTGGCATCCTTCTATTCGCGAAGCCGTCGGCAAACTGCTCGCACAGAATGAACAAATAGAGGTCGCCAAATCGAAATATTATCCGCAAGTCAGCGCTGGCGTGAACAATGGGTACAGCAATACCTACACCGATCACGGGTATAGCCCCTCGCTGGTGCTGTCGGTATCGCAAATGCTTTATGACTTCGGCAAAGTGGCAAGCCAGGTTCGCGCCGAAACCGCAGGCGCAGCGCAGCAACAGGCCAATGTGTTGCTCAGTATTGATACCGTCGCGCACGAAACCGCCAACGCCATTGTACAAACGCAGAGCTGGCAGCAAATGGTAGAAGCGGCGGAAGAACAGCTCGTCGCGCTGGACGGCATCGGTAAACTTATCCGGCAGCGCAGCGATGAAGGCGCTACGTCGCTCTCTGACGTGGTGCAAACCGAAGCCAGAATCGAATCCGCCCGCTCGCAACTGGCGCAGTATCAGGCCAATCTCGACAGTGCGAAAGCCTCACTGATGAGCTGGCTGGGCTGGAATTCGCTTAACGGCATCAATAATGACTTCCCGGCGAAACTTGCTCGCAGCTGTGAGACGGCGACTCCCGACGATCGACTGGTGCCCGCGGTACTGGCCGCCTGGGCGCAGGCCAACGTTGCGCGGGCGAATCTGGACTATGCCAGCGCGCAAATGACGCCGACGATTTCGCTCGAACCTTCTGTACAACATTATCTTAATGATAAATATCCCAGTCATGAAGTGCTGGATAAAACCCAGTATTCCACCTGGGTGAAAGTTGAGATGCCGCTTTACCAGGGCGGAGGGCTGACCGCCCGACGCAACGCCGCCAGCCATGCGGTAGACGCGGCTCAGTCGACCATTCAGCGCACCCGGCTTGATGTCCGCCAGAAACTGATGGAGGCGCGCAGCCAGGCAATGAGTCTTGCCAGCGCGTTACAAATCCTTCGTCGGCAACAGCAGCTTAGCGAACGCACGCGCGAACTGTATCAGCAGCAATACCTTGACCTCGGTTCCCGCCCGCTGCTCGACGTGCTTAATGCGGAGCAGGAAGTTTACCAGGCGCGTTTTGCCGAACTGCAAACGGAAAGCCAGTTGCATCAGTTGCAACTGAACTGTCTGTATAACACCGGCGCGCTTCGTCAGGCGTTCGCGTTAAATCATCGCAGCATTCAATCCGTGGAGATCCAGCCATGACCCGCGCCGCCCCCGATGTAGAAGAGGTACTCAGTGAGCGCGCGCTGAGCCAATGGGCGCAGGCCATCAGCCATGTCGCCGGTCATTATCGCGTTGCCTGTTCTCCCGGTTCAATTCAGGCCAACGCCCCGTGGTTTAGGGGTAAAAGCAGAACGACCGCCTTAACGCAGCTCGCGCGGCAGGCGGGTTTATCCTTTCATGCGCCGGACATAGACAAAACGGCATTTAGTCAGTGGCGATTGCCGTTGGTTGTCGAGCTCCGGGACGGGCAGTTATTGGTCATCGAACATGTTAATGACGAAGATGCGGTAGACGTTTTTGTGATTGAAGAAGAGAGTCAGCGTAACCGCCTGACGCTCAGCGAGTTATTGCCGGAGATCCTCTATGTTGCCGCGCTACGCCCGCTATCGGCGCTCAAGGATAGCCGCGTCGATCGCTATATCTCCCGCTTTAAACCCGACTGGATGCGCGAGCTGGTTCTGCAGGATATTCGCCCTTATTTACCGGTAATGGTCGCCGCCTTTCTGATTAACGTGCTGTCGCTGGCCGGGATTGTGTTCTCTATGCAGGTTTACGATCGGGTGATCCCCGCTCAGTCATATCCTACCCTGTACGTGCTCTCCTTCGGCGTGCTGGTAGCGGTGCTGTTCGGTTTTCTGCTGCGTGAAGCGCGTACGCACATTATGGACGTGCTCGGTAAACGCGCCGATATGCGCATTTCCGATCGGGTATTCGGTCATGCGTTAAGGCTGCGCAACAGCGCTATTCCCCGTTCCACCGGCAGTTTTATCTCGCAGTTACGCGAACTGGAGCAGATCCGCGAGATGATTACCTCTTCAACGCTGGCGACCATTGTCGATCTGCCTTTCTTTTTCCTGTTTATGGTAGTCCTGGCGATTATTGCCCCACCGCTGGCATGGATAGCGCCCGTGGCGGCTCTGCTGATGATCCTGCCGGGCGTCGCACTGCAAAAAAAACTGGCTGTCCTCGCCAACCAGGCCGCCCACGAAGCGACGCTACGCAATGCAGTCTTGGTCGAAAGCGTTCAGGGGCTGGAAGATATTAAACTGATGCAGGCGGAGAACCGCTTTCTTCAGCAGTGGAATAGCTATATCCGTATTACCGGTGAGTCGGGTCTACGCACCCGCAAACTCACGCAAGGGCTTATCAGTTGGGGGATGTCGGTACAAAGTCTGGTGTATGCCGCAGTGATTATGTTTGGCGCGCCGATGGTCATTGAAGGCAGTATAACTACCGGCGCCGTGGTCGCCGCGTCGATGCTCGGCTCGCGGATGATCGCGCCAATGGCTAACCTGTGCGGCGTGCTGGCGCGCTGGCAGCAGGTGAAAGCGGCGAAGATGGGTCTCGACAACATTATGCAACTGCCCACCGAGACACAGCATGATGATAGCCTGATACACCGCGACATCCTCCACGGGCATTACCTCTTTGAAAACGCTCAGTTTCGTTACCATAACGACGATCAACGCATACCGTTGCGCCTCGTACGTCTGGAGATCATGCCAGGCGAGCGGATTGCGATACTGGGGCGTAACGGCGCGGGTAAATCCACACTTTTACAGGCGATGGCGGGCGGCCTGGAGATGATTCAGGGAGATGCCCGGCTTGATAATCTCAGCTTGTCGCACATCGATATGGCGGATTTACGCCGCAACATCGGCTTTCTTAGCCAGAACGCGCGGCTTTTCTTCGGCACCCTACGAGAGAACCTGACGCTCGGCGCGCCGCACGCCAACGATGAACAGATTTTTGACGCGCTCGAAGTCAGCGGCGGCGCCGTCTTCGTCAGGCGGCTGGCAAAAGGGTTGGATCATCCCATTATGGAGGGTGGTAACGGCCTGTCCGGCGGGCAGCGTCAGTCCCTGTTGCTGGCGAGAATGCTGCTGCGCTCCCCCAATATTGTGCTACTTGACGAACCCAGCGCCTCGCTGGACGAGCATACGGAACGAGAGTTTATTCAGCGGTTACATCAGTGGCTTGGCAATCGTACCCTGGTCGTCGCGACGCACCGGGTACCAATACTGGAGCTGGTTGAGCGTGTCGTTGTCCTGAAAGAAGGACAACTGGTGATGGATGCGCCAAAAGCGCAGGCGCTTAACGCGGATCGGATGCAAAGTCACCGTCGGGAGTGGAAAAATGAAAACCAATCAGCATGATGCCGCGATGGACGATTTCGATATTCAGCGTGAACGGGCGTTCTCCGGCGCGGGTCGTATTGTTCTGATCTGCTCACTGTTATTTCTCATTCTCGGCATCTGGGCGTGGTTTGGCCGGCTGGATGAGGTTTCCACCGGCAACGGGAAAGTGATCCCCAGTTCACGCGAACAGGTTCTGCAGTCGCTGGATGGCGGCATTCTGGCGCAGTTGACGGTGCGGGAAGGCGACAGAGTTCAGGCCAACCAGATTGTCGCCCGGCTTGATCCGACGCGTCTGGCGTCCAATGTGGGTGAAAGTGCGGCAAAATATCGCGCTTCACTCGCCTCCAGCGCACGGTTAACTGCGGAAGTCAGCGACTTACCTCTCGCCTTCCCCGCTGAGCTGAACGGCTGGCCGGATCTGATTGCCGCAGAGACGCGTCTCTATAAAAGCCGCCGCGCGCAGCTGGCCGATACCGAAGCCGAGCTACGGGATGCGCTGGCGTCGGTTAATAAAGAGCTGACCATTACCCAGCGGCTGGAGAAAAGCGGCGCGGCCAGTCATGTTGAAGTGCTACGCCTGCAACGACAAAAAAGCGATTTAGGCTTAAAAATTACCGATCTGCGCTCACAATATTATGTGCAGGCACGCGAAGCGTTATCGAAAGCGAACGCTGAGGTCGATATGCTCTCCGCCATTTTAAAAGGACGCGAGGATTCCGTCACCCGCCTCACCGTGCGTTCGCCGGTACGCGGCATTGTTAAAAATATCCAGGTCACGACGATTGGCGGCGTGATCCCGCCTAACGGCGAGATGATGGAGATAGTGCCGGTAGACGATCGTCTGCTGATTGAAACCCGCCTTTCGCCGCGTGATATCGCCTTTATTCATCCCGGCCAACGCGCATTGGTTAAAATTACTGCTTACGATTACGCCATTTACGGCGGGCTTGACGGCGTGGTGGAGACCATTTCACCGGATACCATTCAGGATAAAGTGAAACCGGAAATTTTCTACTATCGCGTATTTATCCGCACCCACCAGGACTATCTACAAAATAAATCAGGACGCCGTTTTTCGATTGTTCCAGGCATGATCGCCACGGTAGATATCAAAACCGGTGAAAAAACCATTGTCGACTATTTAATCAAACCGTTTAATCGCGCGAAAGAAGCGCTGCGCGAGCGGTAAATCGTTGAAGATAAGAAGATACGGGGGCTGGTCACGCATGTCACAAGTCTGTTATACTTACCTTACACATTGGGGCTGATTCTGGATTCGACGGGATTTGCGAAACCCAAGGTGCATGCCGAGGGGCGGTTGGCCTCGTAAAAAGCCGCAAAAAAATAGTCGCAAACGACGAAAACTACGCTTTAGCAGCTTAATAACCTGCTTAGAGCCCTCTCTCCCTAGCCTCCGCTCTTAGGACGGGGATCAAGAGAGGTCAAACCCAAAAGAGATCGCGCGGATGCCCTGCCTGGGGTTGAAGCGTTAAAACGAATCAGGCTAGTCTGGTAGTGGCGTGTCCGTCCGCAGGTGCCAGGCGAATGTAAAGACTGACTAAGCATGTAGTACCGAGGATGTAGGAATTTCGGACGCGGGTTCAACTCCCGCCAGCTCCACCACTTGCTCTTCCGGATACGTCCGGAGAAATCCTGAAAGCCCGCATGGCACAAGCTTTGCGGGCTTTTTTGTGTCTATCTTTGTCCGAGGATATCCAGCTAAATCCAGTGATTATTGGTATATGTTTAGGTATACGGTAAGATGTATACCTAAAAGCGTATACCAATACTCTGAGGTAGGATAATCGTGGCACGTACAACACGCCCTCTTACTAACACTGAACTATCACGTGCTAAAGCAACTGAAAAGGATCTAACGCTACATGATGGTGATGGGCTTTTTCTACTCATAAAAACGAACGGAAGGAAGTTGTGGCGTTTCCGATACCAGAAGCCTGTATCAAAACAGAGAACCATGATTAGTTTAGGAACGTTCCCCGCCCTATCTCTGGCTGAGGCCAGAAACGTGCGTGCTGAGTATCTTTCCTTATTAGCCCGGGGTATTGATCCACAAACATACAGTAAGCAAGTCTCAGAACATCAACAGATTGCGATTGATAGTATTTTTTCAAAAGTTGCCACAAATTGGTTTGCCATAAAAAGCAATAACGTCACACCTGATTATGCAAAGGATATCTGGCGATCCTTAGAGAGGGACATTTTCCCTGCTATCGGTGAGATTCCTGTTCAGGAAATAAAAGCCCGCACATTAATTGAAGCCCTAGAGCCAATTAAAGCTCGTGGGGCACTTGAGACTGTTCGTCGTTTAGTACAACGTATTAATGAAATTATGATTTATGCTGTTAATACTGGTCTGATAGATGCTAACCCTGCTTCAGGCATTGGTATGGCATTTGAAAAACCTAAAAAACAGCACATGCCAACGCTTAGACCTGAAGAATTACCGAAACTCATGCGTTCAATAACAATGTCTAATTTATCTATTCCAACTCGTTGTTTGATTGAATGGCAACTCTTAACACTTGTACGCCCTGCAGAAGCTTCCAATGCAAAGTGGATAGAGATCGATTTCGAAGCTAAACTATGGATAATACCAGCCAATAGAATGAAGGCAAAGCGGGAACATATTGTTCCATTATCACTTCAGACATTAGATATTCTTGAAATTATGAAGCCAATCAGTTCACATCGAGAATATATTTTTCCTAGCAGGAATAACCCCAATCAACCAATGAACAGTCAGACGGCAAATGCAGCCTTAAAGCGCATCGGTTATGGTGGTAAGTTGGTTGCACACGGACTGCGTTCGATAGCAAGTACAGCAATGAATGAAGCTGGTATAAATCCAGATATTATCGAAGCAGCACTTTCCCATTGTGATAAAAATGAGGTTAGAAGAGCATATAATCGAACAACCTACTTGGAACAAAGAAAAGAGCTTATGAATTGGTGGGGTAGTTTCATTTCAAAAAACAAATAAGGATATAGTGATGAATAATAAAGATTTTCCATGCAAAGCCTCAAATATCTATGATAAAAATATAAATTTTTTATTTGGCTCAGGCTCCTCTGCTTCATATATTCCTACTCTCTATCTAGATAAAAACACTACTTATGAAACATTACTTACACATGAGGATTGTGAGGGTGTCAAGGACTTCATATTATGTTCTTATTTCAATAATATCATTAGAAAAACATTTTGTGTTAAACCTAATAGTGAAGACAAAAAATATAATTCTACTTTAGCAAACTATAGCTACTTTATTGATGAACTAATCAAATTATTAGAGAAAAAAGGGGCAAATCAAATAAGGCGAGCGAATATTTTTACAACAAATTATGATCTTTTTTTCGAAACTGCGGCTGATGATATTTTAAATAATAAAACATTTCATTTCAATGACGGTGGTCTAGGTTTCAAAAGCCGGAAATTGAACATTAGTAATTTTCATATTACTGCTTGGCATCAAGGTACGCATGATATGTACAAACATGAAATTCCAACAGTAAACTTAATAAAAATGCATGGTTCTGTTTCTTGGTGTAGAGATATTAATGAAACGATTAGTATTAATTACACTCAAGAAGAACCACCAAAGTTTAGACTAGATACAAAAAAAGACATTAATGATTTAGTCACCACCTTAAACGAAACAAGCGATAATCTCGTTAGTTATTTAAATTTATCTACAAGCGATCAAGAAACACTTCAAGAATTTAAATCTTATTACAACAACTTAGCTATAGTTAGCCCAACTAAAGAAAAATTTTCTGAAACTGTTTTTCAACAACATTATTACCAATGTTTACGATTGCTAAGTTATGAATTAGAGAAACCACAAACTGTATTAATTTGTTTTGGTTTTTCTTTTCAAGATGAACACATACGTGAGATTATAAAAAGATCATTAAGTAACCCTACTCTTAAGGTCTTTGTTTTTTGCTACTCAAAATCCAGCATGGAAAGTATACAGCACATTATCAATGACCAACGAATAACCTATATTCTTCCTATAGAAGATGATCATACAATTTCATTTAAACCGTTTATAGATAGAGTATTTAGATCTGAACACGGAGATTGGATTACATGGAAGAACTAATTGTTGGTAATGTTACCCAAATAAAGGGCACAACAGTAAGGGCCAAAATCAATCATGACTTTTTTCAGTCAACATACTTTCATAAAGGTAAAATACTACGAGGTATCTCTATAAATGAATTTGTTTTGATTAAAAAAGGTTATCACGATATCGTCGGAAAGATTATTGGTGAAGAAATTGTTGAAAACATCAATATTAGAAGCGATGAAATTGAACAAAAAAAATATGACCGTTTTGTAGAACTGAATATTTTAGGGTATTTTTTTGAGAGTTCATTTTATTCCGGTATAAAATTTTTACCAATGATAAATGACAGCTTACACTTAATTTCAGACGAGAAGATATCAGAAATATATAAGTTTAGCAAAAACACTAAAGCACCTTTAATAAACATAGGGAAATCTATGTTAGAGGAGTTGCCAATTAACATACCAATAAATGGTATTTTTAATTCACACATAGGCATATTTGGAAACACTGGAAGTGGCAAGTCCAACACTCTTGCAAAACTTTATCACTCTCTAATAAACCTTATAACAACAAAAGAAAGAGTTATATCAAAATCAAGTTTTGTTTTGATTGATTTTAATGGTGAATACAGCACATTTGCTACGTCATTTCCAGATTTGTGCGAACAAGTCAATCTCAACACAAAGAATTCCGGTGATAAACTAACTTTCACTGATGATGAATTTTGGGATGATGAATTATTATCGGTATTGTTTTCTGCAACTGAAAAAACTCAAAAGCCATTTCTTAGTCATTTAATTAAAAATAGAGAAAAATATAATGGTAAATTGGAGGATTACTTACAAACAACTATCCACAGTATGTTTTCTCCTAATCCACACAGGGAAACAATAAATTTATTAAAAAGCCTTGCCCCTTACTTTTCAGAGAGAGCACAGGGTAAAATACTTGAAGAGTTATCACAATTCTCATGGCATTCTGGGCAAAATAAGTATTTGCACTCAAAATACAACTTCATTGATAAAATGGAAGATGCTTTACAGGCTTTAGATGCAACATATAAATCCAAGTTTAAGTTAAACAGCGTTTTTGATGAAGTTGCAATCCGATCTATTCTACAACTAATTAATTCAGTATCACGTAATTATGTACAATATGATCATATATATCCGCTAATTAATAAAATAACGGCAATGACTCCTGCCCTATCCAAAGTAATTAATATCAGAAACGAAACAAAAAATAAAAAACCTATATATATAGTGTCATTAAAAGAGTGCAATCAATTAATCAAAAAAACCATTCCAATGATGCTTGCAAAATGTTCATTCTTAGAGCACAAGTCATCTAAAAATACAAAGGAAAGCTTCCACCTAATTATAGATGAAGCACACAACATATTGTCTGAAACATCTGTCAGAGAGGCGGAAACATGGAAAGATTATAGGCTTGAGTTATTTGAGGAAATAATAAAAGAGGGAAGGAAGTTTGGGTTCTTCGTTACAATTTCGAGTCAACGACCTTTTGACATCTCTCCCACAATTGTTTCCCAACTTCATAATTATTTTATTCATCGATTAGTGAACGAAAATGATTTGTTTTTGTTAAAAAATACTTTAAGCACCCTTGATGCGGCATCAAGATCACTAATTCCAACACTTCCTCCTGGTGGGTGTATAGTTTCAGGAACAGCTTTCCACACCCCATTACTTGTTCAAATCGACAGATTAGCTGAGGAAAATGCTCCTAACAGCGATACTCTTGATTTAGAAAAATTGTGGGATATTTAATATCGCTACGCGCAGTGCTTTCCCCGCCTCGCCCGCCCGCTTTGCAGGGCGGTTTTAATGCAGTTGCACTGACACGCTCAGGCCGCGCCGGGAATGGCGCGGTCTGCAGAAAATGAGGCAGGAAAACGCATGCAAAGCCATGCACCTTATCGATGCATGGCTTTTTTCAGTAAAAACAGGCGGATTTTCGGGGAATTTTACACAGACTGACGTGATGCCAGTTGCGCACTTTTACGCGAAAAAATCATGTTCTGCGCAGGGGTGAATTTTTCACGGCTGTCATCCACAGAAGCCGCGTCAGGCCTGAATCCGATAGTCGTTAAAATGTCGCTATCCTGTGCGGAATAATTAATTTTTTCACCCTTCGCAAGCCAGGACAGGAGGGCTTCACGCAGGGCATCTGTGGCACGCTGTATGGCACAGTTTCGGGCAATGGCCGTCAGCTCACTGTAGCCCATCAGCTCCGGTGCCAGTGCCGCCGCCAGTGCTGTGCCGTGCTGCTGCATAAAATCATTCAGCCGGTCGCGGATGCTGATGTGCTGAACGGCTTCATGCGAACGAATATAACGACCGGCGGCCTGATTCACCTGCCATTTTCTGACTTCGATAATATTGCGTAATTCGTCCAGGCGGCTGACGTTTCTGCCTTCTCCTGACAGAAGCCGCAGATATTCCTGTTCGGCCGCTGCCAGCTCATTTTTGCGTTGCAGCCATGCTGCTTTGTTATTCTGACAGGTGTCAAAGGCCTGCTGTAAGGCTGTGCTTTCCATCGTTATCTCTTTCTCATCATGCTGAAGAATAAAAATACGGTGTGCGGCGACGGCCGGGGTTAACCGGCAGCCCTCATTCCAGACGCAGCGAATATGATTGTGTTTTTAACCGTACTGGCGGCAGTTCCTGTTTTTCATGCAGGCGTTCTGCCAGTTCGTCCGGCGTGACCGGGCGGACAATGAAGCGGGTGATGGTCTGAAGCGTTTTAAACACCAGACCACAGCCCGGATCCGTGCACACATAAAAACGCTCGGTGACTTCCTGAGACAGACGCCGCGATGTTCTTGACAGTGCAAGGCCTTTACATCTCCGACAACAATATCCGGTAACAAGCATTCTTTTCGGGCGTTTCATACTGCCGGAGGCCGACGTCAGTGAATCGCGGTATCTCTGTTTGCCTGAAATGTATTCCATTCCTGAATCTTTACTGTCAGAGAAAAAGCTTTCACTCGCTTCAAATGTCGCAGAGCAATAAATATTCCGGCACTGTGCAATCATTATCTTGGTGCCATCGTCCATGAAATGTGCGCGACGGGTGTGAGCAACATGTCCACACGACGGGCAGTAAATCATGACAGCAGTCCTCTGGCCTTAAGCTCTGCTCCCTGCTGGTCTATTTTGTCCTGCCACACCTTGCGCTGTGCCGGTGTGCCTGCCACCTCATAATCCATGTGCGGGAGTGTTGCCGCTGACAGTCCGGTCAGCCGGAGAACCGGCTCGCCGGTGAGGCTGATTTGCATCTGTTTAATTTTCTGTTCCAGCGATGATTTCACCTGCTGCATGACAGCCTTTTCCGGTGCGACGTAGCCCTGATGGCCGGTGGTGTTGGCGAGCGGATTTTCCTGTACCAGGATACTCAGATGCATTGCCCGGACAAGCGCCTCACAGGTTTCATTCAGGGCGTGTTCCAGCTCATGCTCTGCATACAGACTCAGAAGGTGATGATGTGCCTTCCGGTAGGCGGTGGCCGTGCTGTCACACGCCCCTTTCAGGCGTTCACGTTCGAAATTCAGCACCACGGCCAGATTGTCATATTCCTGTACCAGCTCCCGGCGTGCCACGCGCTCAATGTGGCGCTGTTTCAGCTCGTCGCTCAGGACACCACCGGCTGCACGAAAGGCCGTGCGCCAGTCGTCAGCGTCGTTTCCGTCGGCCTGCGCCAGCGCATTTTTTTCCTGCTCTGCCCGTTCAATGGCCGTGACGGTCTCATCCATCAGGCGGGCGTTCTCAAGATGGGCGGCTCTGGCCTTTTCCAGTTGTGCCAGTGCGGGTTGCAGATATTCAGGGATGGTGTTGTCAGACATTTTCCGGCTCCTCGTCACTTCAGGTTAAGAAAATTGTGACGTACACCGGACAACAACACGACGCATTGCAGATGTGCCAGCCCTGACACAGGAGACTCATCCTCAGACCGGCAAGCCAGGAAAAGGTCGCAGGAAAAACCGGCTTACTGTTTGTTTTTTTATATTTTACTGTTCACCTCTGTTCACCATAAGAAAAAAGATAAGTAATACAGTAAGTTAAAGGGTGAACAATCGCAGTAATGACTGTTCACCGTCTGTTCACCACTGTTCACCCGTTGATGGGCTTTTTGTGCTGTTTACTACTGTTTGTTTTTATTAATTCGCCGGGAATGAATAAGAAAAAACGATTTGTATTTCACTATAAAAATTACGAATTGCTTTAAGTGGCTTTAAATGACTTTAAGTGGAGATGAACAAAAAACACACAAGCATTGTAAGGCTGCCTGAACAAATCCCCCCTGTTGCGTCTGCTGAAAATATTCACAAAATAAAGCGCTACCCGAAGCCGGACGGACTTATCCGGTGCTGTATGGACATTAACGAGGTAGCCCGATGCAAGCTGTTTTTTCTTCCCCGTCTCCCGCCCCTGTGACACCACTGATGCCGCTGCCGGACATCACGCAGGAGCGTTTTTTACGTCTGCCGGAAGTGATGCACCTGTGCGGCCTGTCACGCTCGACCATCTATGAACTCATCCGTAAGGGGGAATTTCCGCCGCAGGTGAGTCTTGGCGGTAAAAATGTGGCCTGGCTGCACTCTGAAGTCACCGCATGGATGGCCGGGCGCATCGCCGGACGCAAACGGGGGTACGACGCATGATGATGCCCGCTCTGCAAAAACTCCCTTTTTCTGGCTTGCCTTTTTCCGGCATTTGCGGATATAGTTTTTCCGCTGTCGCAAAATCGGCAGCCGGGCGTGGAAACCCGTGTAACTCGAAGGCGACATATGACGCGCCATGCGTCTTTTTTTGTGTCGCAATCAACGCCACAGAGCGCCAGATTATGGTGTGGTGTGTGGTCAGTCGTGCAGATGGCATTCCGTGCATCCTGCCCGCGTCCGCTCATTATGCCGCAGAGTCAATGGTAGCTCAGGCGGGGCAGCCTCCGGGCTGGCCGGTATTCTTCGAGGCCGGTATTTCCACCCCCGTCTGGGCTATCGCCATTGAGCGTGGAAACTCCGGCGATAGCAGTTATTTGCTACTCGAAGGAGGCTGCCTTATGGCTACAACCCTTACCCCCTCACACCCTGAATTTGTCTTTGTGTTTGCCGCTGTCCGTCGTGCAGACCGTCATCCCCGTATCTGTATGCTTCGCACCGTCGCCGGTGATGAACGCAGTGCCCGCCGTTCCCTTGTCCGTGACTATGTGCTCTCCCTTGCTGCCCGTCTGCCGGTGGTGGAGGTGTCCCGTGCGTAATAAAAAAGCCCCTCAGACCGTCTCAGCACGTCATGACGCCCGTGAACACCTCAGCATTGAGGCTTACCATAAGCTCAACCGCGCCAGCGCCGTATCCCAGTTTGTTGGGGGTGATTTGATTCACCGTGAACTCTCCGGCCTGCATCAGCTCTACATTCCGCATATTTTCAGCTACCTGAATGAAGATATTGATTTTGTGCTGAATGAGCTGAAAGCCAAAGGCCTGTGCCGCGATTTTCTCGCCCAGCAGAAAGACCGGGGAGACAGGACGCATGTTTGATTTTCCCCAGCCCGGTGAGATTTACCGTTCTGCCGGTTTTCCCGATGTGGCCGTGGTCGGCATTCTGGAAGACGGTATTCCGTGGGAAATGCCATACCGCTGCCCGGAAATTGTCTGGAACCCGTACCGCCGTAAATTCAGTATCCTTGTGCGTATCCTCGCCGACGGGCGCACCACAGACATCCCGCTGGGGCGTTTTCTGCGGGAATTTACCTGTGACCGTCCTGACCTGTTTAAACGCAGCCCCGTAAACCGGCATGCGGTACTGAAAGAAATGGCCGGAGACCCGGAATTACAGAAATGGCGGGAGAAATATCTGGATATTTACCCGCAGGACCCTGTTCCGGTCAGCCGGGCGGCACCGGTGGCGCGGGAATGGCGGGAAATTCCCCGCACGGAGCCTGACCCGGAAATCACCCCGGATAACAGTTACCGCAATTATCTGTAATTAAAAAACGACACCCGAAAAATTAAATGTGCGTATTCGCGCAGGGATACGCACGTCTTCAGGAGACGCAGATATGCCTTATCAGTTAATGCAACCGGCACGGAATGCAGTCATCTGTCACAGGGAGGAAAACGAATGAAAACACCCTTACCGCCCGTCTTACGCGCTGCCCTTTACCGTCGCGCTGTCGCCTGTGCCTGGCTGACCGTGTGCGAACGTCAGCACCGCTACCCGCATCTCACCCTTGAGTCACTGGAGGCGGCCATCGCCGCTGAGCTGGAAGGCTTTTATCTGCGCCAGCACGGTGAGGAAAAAGGGCGTCAGATAGCCTGTGCCCTGCTGGAAGATTTAATGGAATCCGGCCCCCTGAAGGCCGCGCCGTCGCTGTCCTTTCTCGGGCTGGTTGTGATGGATGAACTCTGTGCCCGTCACATAAAAGCGCCGGTACTGCACTGAAGGAGAACAACACCATGAAAATGAACGTAACCGCCACCGTCAGCCATGCGCTCGGCCACTGGCCGCGTATTCTCCCGGCGCTGGGGATTCAGGTGCTGAAGAACCATCATCAGCCCTGTCCGGTCTGTGGCGGGAGTGACCGCTTCCGTTTTGATGACAGGGAGGGGCGCGGCACCTGGTACTGCAATCAGTGTGGTGCCGGTGACGGCCTGAAACTGGTTGAAAAGGTGTTTGGTGTTTCCCCGTCCGACGCGGCCGCAAAGGTGGCTGCCGTGACCGGCAGCCTGCCCCCGGCTGACCCGGCAGTGAGGACCGCCGCCGGTGCTGAAACAGACGCAGCCCGGAAGAACGCCGCCGCACTGGCACAAACCCTGATGGCGAAAACCCGTCCCGGAACCGGTAACGCCTACCTGACCCGCAAGGGCTTTCCCGGCCGGGAATGCCGGATGCTGACCGGCACACACAGAGCCGGTGGCGTGAGCTGGCGCGCCGGTGACCTTGTGGTGCCACTGTATGACGACAGCGGCGAACTGGTTAACCTTCAGTTAATCAGCGCTGACGGCCGTAAGCGCACCCTGAAAGGCGGACAGGTCAGGGGCACCTGTCACACCCTTGAAGGACAGAATCAGGCCGGAAAACGTCTGTGGATAGCGGAGGGATACGCGACCGCACTTACCGTGCATCACCTGACCGGTGAAACGGTGATGGTGGCGCTTTCTTCCGTGAACCTCCTTTCTCTGGCCAGCCTTGCCCGGCAGAAGCACCCCGCCTGTCAGATTGTCCTTGCCGCTGACCGTGACCTCAGTGGTGACGGCCAGAAAAAAGCCGCCGCAGCCGCAGATGCGTGTGAAGGTGTTGTTGCCCTGCCGCCGGTCTTCGGTGACTGGAATGATGCCTTCACGCAGTACGGCGGGGAGGCCACCCGTAAGGCCATTTACGATGCCATCCGGCCACCGGCTGAAAGCCCGTTCGACACCATGAGCGAAGCAGAGTTTTCCGCCATGAGTACCAGCGAAAAGGCCATGCGTATCTATGAGCATTACGGCGAGGCGCTCGCGGTCGATGCCAACGGCCAGCTTCTGTCCCGTTATGAAAATGGTGTCTGGAAGGTGCTGCCGCCACAGGACTTTGCCCGGGATGTGGCCGGGCTGTTTCAGCGTCTGCGCGCGCCGTTCTCCTCCGGGAAGGTGGCCTCCGTGGTGGACACCCTGAAGCTGATTATTCCGCAGCAGGAAGCCCCCTCCCGCCGCCTGATTGGCTTTCGTAACGGCGTGCTCGACACGCAGAACGGTACGTTCCACCCGCACAGACCGTCACACTGGATGCGTACCCTGTGTGATGTGGATTTCACCCCGCCGGTGGACGGTGAAACGCTGGAAACCCACGCTCCCGCGTTCTGGCGCTGGCTTGACCGTGCTGCCGGTGGTCGTGCGGAAAAACGCGACGTGATTCTGGCCGCACTGTTTATGGTGCTGGCAAACCGCTACGACTGGCAGCTCTTTCTGGAGGTGACCGGTCCCGGCGGCAGCGGCAAAAGTATCATGGCCGAAATAGCCACCCTGCTGGCCGGTGAGGATAACGCCACGTCGGCCACCATCGAGACGCTGGAATCCCCGCGTGAACGTGCCGCGTTAACTGGCTTCTCACTGATACGCCTGCCGGACCAGGAAAAATGGAGCGGCGACGGTGCCGGACTCAAGGCCATCACCGGCGGCGATGCGGTGTCCGTTGACCCGAAATACCGGGATGCATACTCCACGCATATCCCGGCGGTAATTCTGGCCGTGAACAATAACCCGATGCGCTTCACCGACCGCAGCGGCGGCGTGTCACGCCGGCGGGTGATTATTCACTTCCCGGAACAGATAGCCCCGCAGGAGCGCGACCCGCAGCTTAAGGACAAAATCACCCGCGAGCTGGCGGTCATCGTGCGTCACCTGATGCAGAAGTTCAGCGACCCGATGCTCGCCCGGTCACTGCTTCAGTCCCAGCAGAACTCAGACGAGGCGCTGAACATCAAACGGGATGCCGACCCGACGTTTGATTTTATCGGCTATCTGGAAACCCTGCCGCAGACCAGCGGCATGTATATGGGGAACGCCAGTATCATCCCGCGTAATTACCGTAAATACCTCTATCACGCCTATCTGGCCTACATGGAGGCAAACGGCTACCGGAATGTACTCAGTCTGAAAATGTTCGGGCTGGGGCTACCGGTGATGCTGAAGGAATACGGACTGAATTACGAGAAGCGCCATACCAAACAGGGGATACAGACCAACCTGACGCTGAAAGAGGAAAGCTACGGCGACTGGCTGCCAAAATGTGACGACCCTGCGACAGCCTGACCCACCTGACCGGCATCTGCCGGTCTTTTTTTATCCCTGAATTCCCCGAAGGTGAACAATCCACTGTTCACCCTTCACCGTATATTCACCTGTTATCACACTGAAATTAAAAGAGAAAAACGAAAGGTGAACAGTGTGAACAATCAAATCAAAAAAAACTTTTTTTCTCCCTGTGTGATTTCAGTACGGGGGATTAATCACCGGTATGAGTCACACCGGCAGAATGCCGGAGGTGAAGAATCGAATGTTCACCCTTCACCCATTATTCACCACCTATCATACTGAAATAAAAGGAGAAAAAAGAAAGGTGAACAGTGTGAACAGTTCTTTCGAAAAAAAATTTTTTTTCTGTACGATATAGCATCAATCCAAGTAAAAATGCGCTTTCATTTCACATTAACTTACAGCCATTGGTATACGATTAGGTATACGTACAAAAACTGAATTAAACAAAATCATTAAAAATCAAAACAATACAGCATTTATTCAAACTCCGCCAGCTCCACCAAACATTCATTCATGATATATCATGAACCTTAAAAAAGCCTGTAACTTCAACGAGTTGCAGGCTTTTTTGTTGCATGTGTGGTCATGATATCTGTATGAATCTTGAGCATTATGTATCTTGTTTTGCACCGCGTTGCCAGAACGCTAAAAAAAACAAGGTGCAAAAACATGCCTAAAATGTTGAAATCCCTAACCAATACCGAGATCGCTGCCGCCAAGCCGCAGAAGACCGAGTATATGCTGCGCGATGGCGACGGACTGGCGTTGTTGATTAAGCCATCCGGCAGAAAGATCTGGTACTTCGAATACACTCCCCCGGCGCTGAAAAAACGGACCAAAATCAGCATTGGCCCCTACCCGGTAGTCACCCTCGCCATGGCGCGTGATTTCAGGTTGCAATACCGGCGTCTACTCGTGCAGGGCATCGACCCACAGACCCATCTGGAGCAGGTTGCAGAGGAGCAACGACTCCAGAATGAATGCACGCTGGAAAAAGTTGCGGAACAGTGGCTCAAAGAGAAAAAACGGACCAGCGATCGTAGCGAAGATCACGCCAAAGATGTCTGGCGCTCGCTGGAGATGCACGTCTTCCCCTCTTTGGGTAACACACCCGTTGCCGAGATCCGCCCGAAGATGCTCAAGGAACACCTCACACCGCTGGAAGAACAGGGCATACTGGAAACGCTGCGGCGAGTTATCTCACGGCTCAATGAAATCTTCCGCTTCGCCATCGCCGTGATGCCGGGCTGACAGGCGAATACTCTTTCTACTCCCTGCGCTATGCCTGGGCACAGGACGCGATCCGCTATTACGAGGAACGGGGGTTGAGCCATAAGGAGGCGCTGGCGGTGACTTCAACGGCTCTGGGACATGGGGAGAGACGGGGAAAAATATATAGAGTAACTATACGGATATACTGATTGAATCTCACTAATACAAGATGTTTCATTCCTTTTTGTATGTAAAAATTCATAACTACTTTAAATTTAAAATGCACAATCGAAATATAGATAGAAAATGTGTTCTGTTTCCATTTCACCACACTTGAGTTTAAAATACCAAGATTCATCTAAAACCAGGATTATTGTCATGAAAATTTCATATTTAAAATCGTCTCCGTCAATGATTGAAGTGTTAAAAAATGACTATGAAACATTTATAATTCAAAACTATAAATTCAATCACTTAGGTTTATTCCATGACAAGGAAAATATTTATGCTGTAATACAGAATTACAAAGAATTTAATACTACATTAGATGAAATACAAGAACTTTACAACTACAGATTTAAAAATGCAGGTGTTCCAGGACCAACGTTTACAGAAGAAGTAAAAGACAACTATATAAAAATAGATCTTAGAAATATATATGAAAAAGTAAATTTATTTGGCCAACCATTTAACGCATTCGAATTTAATAATAGTATACGCATAGCCATACCATCTAAATTTCATCCTTTTCATGTTGACATGAAGTGGTCCGATAACAGTTTTACATTTACCTTCAATAAAGAACTTACGCCTAACGAAACTGATGAAATAATTTTAATATGTGAAAGCTTAGGTTTTTATGGTTATAAGTACAATATTAAAACAGACCATGAACTACTTGATTATAATCATCAAAAAAAGGAAAGTAATACACAAGGAAATCTTACATTAATTGCGAGCCGATACCTTAGGAGCAACCAACCTAAAGAAATCTTGGAAAAATATGAAGAGGATCAAGACTTTTGGACAGAAAAAAGAATGAATATTTTTTCAGATGTAAGTTTCACCAGAGATGAGTGTCTTATTGACTCATTTAAGAAGAGTCAAAACAGATGTTTTGTCGATGCCAGTATTTTCCCACGAAATAACATAAGAGAATATCTGTCACTGTATGACACTGTAATTATTGCAATTCCATTAGCAGACTCACCCAATACTCAAAGTTTTTATGATATTTTTAAAATAAACAGGATTGAGCTATTAGAGTTAGTCCGACGCGGACGTATAAAATTTGTCGCATTCCAAAACCTCCAGCGATATGATTCAAATTTTTTGGCAGATGTTCTGTCTGTTGATCCAGAATGTGTATTATTCTCAAGAAGATTAGCTGCCTCGACATTATTAGCAATTAGAGAAAAAACAGGATTATTTGGATTCGCATTTGATAGCAGCACTCAATATAACTTATTGAAAGAATGCTACAATTCAAAAATCGATGCACTTAAAATGTTAGCAGAGTCGTTATCGGAAAATATACCATTTTTTGAGTATGAAATAAATCAAAGAGGTGCATTGGGTATTAGTCAATTTTGCGGAGCAAGTTTTGCAGCTCAAATATATAAATCACGCGGTCTCGATTATGATATTGAGCTAATGACCAGCGCAATGTCACTTGAGTTTTCACTGGGGCTAGGAGCACATCACTTTCCTTTTGAGCACACAGGTTATTCTGAGGTAAATGCCTGTAAAATCCTTAATGGTATATATAATGGAGTTCAGCAATCACAAAATGAGCTTCGAGAAATGGAGATACAGACTTTACTATCAAATATTTTCACTATTAATAACGACATGGATGTTCTCGAGTTAGATGACATCTTAAGCAAATACAGTCGGCGTATGATCCCACAAATATTACAAGAGTATGCCCATCTGACACCTGAAGAATTAAGCTTTAAGATATACTCTCTAAATAAAGATATCAAAGCAATTGAAAAGAGGAAGCAAAACTTGTCTATTTTAGACTTATCAGGTTTTGCCCCAGCAGTTGCAGGGGCAGTGATGGAGTATAAGGGACTATCGGGAGCGGGTTATATCGCGTTGCTGCCATGGACTTTCAAATTATTAAAAGTCACCACCAATAATTCAAATATATTCAGCAATGAAACGTTTAGTAATTTAGAAGCTTTAACTTTAAATACCCCAAGAAACACAATATTAGTACATAAAATAAGACAAGACATGCCTAAATAGTAAGTCTTAATTCGAAGCATTATACTATTTGCACATCAACCAAGCCCATATAAACATACGGGCTATAACGATGCTTTTACAGCTATAGCCATTTATTTAACAAATTCTAAATCCGATCTTTTCTCTTTCTAGTATAGTTCGTTTCGCATCTATTGCAGGCATCAATCAATACAATAAACTTCAGCACTATAAAAATAACCTTAAAAATCAAAAAATATACAAAAACCCCTTCCATATCAACACCATCGCCACCCTTTTGCGCCTTCGCGCAAAAAATAAAAATCCCCAACAAACTCAGCCACCTCCCCCACCAATTACAAGGACGCCAGCAAATAAAACAAGGGGCAACGTGAATACGTAGCCCCTTTTTGTTGTCTATGTCCACTTTACGTCCACCAAATTAAAGGATTTAACGCCAAGATTAATGCAGTCATTAAAAGTATGGCACTGACTACTTTAGGAAGAGGCGTCCGTCACATCACTGCACGGAAAGTCTGCACAGAACACGATCTGCCGCCGGATACCATTAAATTGCCCGGCAACGTGTTATCAATACTACTCCCTACGTTTCCCGTTACCTTGCTGTCGGTACGTTTACCTCATTGTCTGAAAGCTTATTTGCGAAGTTATCATTAATAATCCACGGGCGTCTGGTATGCGAATCCAGTTCCCCAATCCTGGCGCTTTGCCTTTGCGACCATACGCGCGTAAATAAGTCTGAAACCAAACTTCACCGCTTAACGCTCTCCTCTTCCCCGATTTTTATGAAAAAAATCATCACATGATCAAGGGTCGTATTTGTTATTGCATTTTTCAAATGATATTGGTAATTATTATCATTCTCATTAACGACTTGTTCGATGTATGACGTGGAGAGAGAGGATTTCTCATGCGTATTCTGTTTGTCGGTCCACCACTGTATGGACTGCTATACCCTGTGCTGTCCCTGGCGCAAGCGTTTCGTGTTAATGGCCATGAAGTGCTGATTGCAAGCGGTGGAAAATTTGCACAGAAAGCAGCAGAAGCTGGGTTGGTGGTATTTGACGCTGCGCCTGGTTTCGATTCGGAAGCGGGTTATCGCCGTCAGGAGGCATTACGAAAAGAAAATAACATTGGAACAAAAATGGGGAACTTCTCATTCTTCAGCGAAGAGATGACTGACCCGCTGGTCGCGTTCGCCGGGCAGTGGCGACCAGATCTCATCGTCTACCCTCCCCTTGGAGTCGTTGGACCACTGATTGCCGCTAAGTATGACATTCCGGTAGTGATGCAAACCGTCGGCTTCGGTCATACGCCCTGGCACATCAAAGGCGTGACGAAATCACTTTCTGACGCCTACCGCCGCCATGGGGTCAGCGCGCCACCAAGAGATCTGGCGTGGATAGACGTCACACCGCCCAGCATGAGCATACTGCAAAATGACGGAGAGCCGGTTATCTCCATGCAATACGTCCCGTATAACGGCGGCGCCGTCTGGGAAGAATGGTGGGAACGTACACCTGATCGCAAGCGTCTTCTGGTCAGCCTCGGCACCGTCAAACCGATGGTGGATGGCCTGGATCTGATTTCCTGGGTAATGGATTCTGCCGACGAAGTAGATGCCGAAATCATCCTGCATCTTCCGGCAAACGCCCGCTCGGATTTACGTTCACTGCCGCCGAATGTCCGTCTGGTCGACTGGCTTCCGATGGGCGTTTTCCTTAACGGCGCCGACGGTTTTATCCACCATGGCGGCGCAGGCAACACCCTGACGGCGCTGCATGCCGGCATTCCGCAGATAGTCTTTGGCCAGGGTGCCGACAGACCCGTCAATGCCCGCGCCGTGGTCGAGCGCGGATGCGGCATTATTCCCGGTAAGAGCGGGCTTACGAGCAGCATGATCAATACCTTCCTCGGTAATCGCGCGCTTCGCGAGGCGTCGCAGGAGGTCGCGGCGGAAATGGCGGCCCAGCCTTGCCCGACCGAGGTGGCAAAAAAACTGATCGCCATGCTGCAACACGGCTAACCGCGGCAGCGCAATGACAATATGGCGGCTGAACCCAGCGTGTGTCGCCATATCTCATCTTTCACCGATAAGGAGGCTTAATGCCCGCGACTCATTCCCCCATGCCCGCTCGTGCCTGGATAGTTCGCCTTGCCCGCGTGTGTTGGGAACGTAAAACACTGAGCATCATTGTCATCGTAGCATCAGTATCGACCATTTTACTGGCTGCGCTGACGCCGCTAATAACGCGTCAGGCCGTCAATGACGCGATAGCAGGCGATACGACCCACCTGCCGTTACTTGCCTGCGGCCTGCTGTTAATTGCCCTTTTTGATTTTATCGGGAATTACGTGCGCCGCGGCTATGCCGGAGAACTCTCGCTGTGGGTTCAGCATACGTTACGTAGCCGTGCATTCGACAGTATTCAAAAACTGGACGGCGCAGGCCAGGACGCCTTGCGTACCGGGCAGGTCATTTCGCGTACCAACAGCGATCTTCAACAGGTACACACCTTGCTACAGATGTGTCCGGTGCCGCTGGCGGTGCTCACTTACTATGTGGCCGGTATCGCGGTGATGCTATGGATGTCGCCATCCATGACGCTTATCGTGATTTGCGTACTGGCCGCCCTTGCTATTACCGCCCTGCGCGCCCGTCGCCGTGTTTTCGCGCAAACGGGGCTTGCCTCAGACCGGCTGGCGCACATGACGGAGCATATGCGCGAAGTATTGGAACAGATCTCAGTGGTGAAGTCCTGCGTGGCGGAGTTGCGCGAAACGCGTTGGCTCGATGGTCAGTCGCGGCAGATGGTGCGGGTACGCATCGGCGCCGCTATCTCGCAGGCGATGCCGGGCGCAACCATGCTGGCGCTACCGGTGATAGGGCAAATCGTCCTGCTGTGCTATGGCGGCTGGTCGGTAATGAATGGGCGAATCGATCTGGGAACCTTCGTTGCGTTCGCGAGTTTTCTCGCTATGCTGACCGGCCCTACCCGCGTACTGGCATCGTTTTTGGTTATCGCACAGCGCACACAGGCGTCGGTAGAGCGCGTCTTCGCGCTTATCGACACGCGTTCTCGCATGGAAGACGGTACTGAGTCGGTTGAGGGTCAGATTATCGGGCTGGACGTGGAGAAGATGAGTTTCCACTACGACAACGGTAACCGTATCCTCAATGAGATCTCGTTTTCCATTCACGCCGGTGAAACCGTGGCGGTGGTTGGCGCATCCGGCTCCGGAAAATCAACATTGCTGATGTTGCTGGCGCGCTTTTACGATCCTACCTCCGGCGGGGTGTGGCTCAACACCACTGCGGGTCAACAGAATATTCGCGACCTGAAACTGACGGCGCTTCGTCGTCGCGTTGGCGTAGTGTTTGAAGACGCGTTTCTGTTTGCCGGTACGGTGGCGGAAAACATCGCCTATGGGCACCCGCAAGCGACTCAGGACGACATTCGACGCGCTGCCGATGCCGCAGGCGCCAGCGGGTTCATCAATGCGCTACCGCAGGGGTTCAACACCCGACTGGCCGAACGCGGAAGCAACCTCTCCGGCGGCCAACGCCAGCGTATTGCGCTAGCCCGGGCACTGATTACCGCGCCGGAACTGCTGATTCTCGATGACACCACCTCGGCGGTCGATGCCGGTACTGAAGCGGAAATTAATACGGCTCTTGGTCGTTATGCCGATAATGAGCATATGCTGCTGGTGATTGCACGCCGCCGTTCAACACTGCAGTTAGCCGATCGGATCGTCGTGCTGGATAAAGGCCGCGTCGTGGATATCGGTACCCAGGCGGAGCTGGATGCAAGATGTCCGACGTTTCGCTCGCTGATGAGCGGCGAGGGGGATTTTCTCGCCCTTGCCCCGGCAGAACAACGTACGCTATGGCCAACAACGCAGGCGGTAAAATCCGACGACGCGCATGAGCGCCAGACACCCGCCGGAAAAGGTTTTGTCGACCGGATGACGCGCGTTCCGGAACGCGCCGTACAGATGGCGCTGGCAGGCCACGGGCGTCAAGTCTCATCGCTGCTGACGCCAGTAGCCTGGATGTTCGTCATCGCCGCCCTGCTTATCGCGCTTGATTCCGCCGCAGGCGTTGGCGTGCTGGTGCTTTTGCAGCGCGGTATTGACTCAGGCGTTGCCGCAGGGGATATGTCGACTATTGGCATATGCGCTCTGCTCGCGCTGTGTCTGGTAGCGATCGGTTGGTGCTGCTATGCGCTGCAAACGATCTTCGCCGCCCGCGCGGCAGAGTCGGTACAGCATACGGTACGCTTACGCAGCTTCAGCCACCTGCTACGCCTGAGTCTTCCCTGGCACGAGAAGCACATCGACTCGCGTCTTACTCGCATGACCGTCGACGTTGATTCACTCGCCCGATTTCTGCAAAACGGTCTTGCCAGCGCGGCCACCAGCATCGTGACGATGGTCGCTATCGCCGCGGCAATGTTCTGGCTTGACCCTATTCTTGCATTAACGGCATTAAGCGCCGTGCCTGTAGTGGTGCTGGCGACGTGGATTTACCGCCGTTTGAGCTCGCCTGCTTACGCCCAGGCACGGCTGGAAATTGGTAAGGTGAACAGTACGCTTCAGGAAAAGGTCTCCGGTATGCGGGTAGTGCAGTCACACGGCCAACAGAAGCAGGAAGCCGCCAGGCTACGGGCGTTATCAGACAACTTCCGCGCCACCCGCGTGCGGGCGCAAAAATACCTTGCCGTTTATTTTCCGTTCCTGACCTTCTGCACCGAGGCTGCCTATGCCGCCGTGCTTTTAATCGGAGCGACCCGGGTCGCCGAAGGCGAAATGACGCCCGGGATACTGGCGGCGTTCTTCCTGCTATTGGGACAATTTTATGGCCCGGTACAGCAGTTGTCAGGCATTGTTGATTCCTGGCAGCAGGCAACCGCCAGCGGCAAACATATCAATGCGCTATTGGCGACTGAGGAAACGGAGAATATTGAACCGTCCTCCATAACGCCTGGCACTGGCGGCGCGCTACGTCTGGAGGCATTGACATTCCGCTATCCCGAAAAAACGCAACCTGTGCTTGATAATCTCTCGCTCACCATTCCGCCAGGAACGGTAGTCGCGGTGGTCGGACGTAGCGGCGCCGGCAAATCGACGCTGATCAAGCTGCTGGCCGGGCTCTACTCTCCCGGCAGCGGGCAAATCCGTGTCGGTGAGCGCCTAATTGATGCCGCGTCGCTTAGTGATTATCGTCGCCAGACGGGGCTGGTCACTCAGGATGTCGCATTATTTAGCGGCGATATTGCCGAAAATATCCGCTATTCGCGGCCAGACAGCAGCGACACGGAGGTGGAGATCGCGGCGCGACAGGCGGGACTCTTTGAAACTGTGCAACATCTGCCGCTGGGGTTTCGTACTCCGGTCAATAACGGCGGCACGGATCTGTCCGCGGGCCAGCGTCAGTTGATTGCCCTCGCGCGCGCCCAACTGGCACAGGCGCACATTCTGCTGCTCGACGAGGCGACAGCACGTATCGACCGCAGCGCCGAGGAGCGCTTAATAACCTCGCTTACCGGAGTGACGCATACCGAGAAACGCATCGCGCTTATCGTCGCGCACCGACTGACCACCGCTCGCCGCTGCGATGTTATTGTCGTAATCGATAAAGGATGTATCGCTGAATATGGCAGCCATGAGCAGTTGATAGCGGCTCATGGCCTGTATGCTCGTCTGTGGCGGGCCAGCGTCGGCCAGACACGCGATACGCAAGGAGAGGTCGTAGGATAGTTTTTATCGCCACGATTTACGCAAAAGAAAGCCCGCAAGCGGCTGTTCCTGTAACAGCCGCTTTAGCTATTGATACTGACCGAAATATAAACGAGATGGAATACAAAGAATGAGACTGAGCCCGCCCGTCGCTCCTGTCGCTATACAGACCGCTACGCGCCTTCGCCGTCAACTCGCCGCCGGAAGCCAGGTTGACGCTTCTCACTTCTGGCGAGAAGCAAACTCGCTCGCGCTGCCGCTGGTGACAGCCATTAACGGCGCAGACGATGAACGGGAAGTCACCTTCCTGTGGCGTGCCGCCTCTCCTCTGCGGGGGGTTTATGTTCGCCTGAACCGTGTCACCGATAAAGATAACGTGGCGAAAGGTATGATGACGCAACTGCCCACAACGGATATCTGGCATCTGACGCTTCGCTTACCGGCGTCCTACTGCGGTTCCTATACGATGGTCGAAATACCACCGGAAACCCCGGACGAGACGGTGTTGCAGCTTGGAAGCCGTTTCGCCCCCCTTGTCGGGAAGGCGGACCAGCTGAACAGCACGCCGGGAATAAATGTTCGGGGTAATACGCAGGAGTCTGTTCTGGCGTTGGATCATGCCCCGGCACAGGAGGAGTGGTCAGGCTGTCGCGCTTACGCCGGGCAGCTTTTCACCTCAGAACATCGGCTCGCCGGACAACGTCGCCGTGTGCGGCTGTATCTTCCTGACGTTCCTGTCGAACAACCGCTGGGCTTGCTGGTACTCACGGATGGCGAGATCTGGTTCGACCATCTTGGGGTAAGCGCCGCCATTGACGCCGCCATCCGCAGCGGACGCATCGCGCCGGTGGCCGTACTCGGCGTTGATAATATCAATGCGCGTGAACGCGTCGCAATCCTCGGCGGTCGCCGCGAGCTGGTGCTCGACATTGCCGAACGCCTGCTGCCAACCCTTCGCGCCAAATACCCGGAACGACAGTGGGCGGACCGTACACAAACGGTGCTGGCTGGGCAAAGCCTCGGCGGCGTGACCGCGCTGATGGCGGCCCGCCACGCGCCAGAGAGCTTCGGCCTGGTACTGAGCCACTCCCCCTCAATGTGGTGGACACCGGACAACCGCAATCGCCCGGGCCATTTCAGCGCAGAAGAGCGCTCATGGGTCAGCGAACATGTGTTATCCGCGCCCTCGCCAGCCGTACGTACGCATCTGTGCGTGGGATCGTTAGAAGGTTCGACGGTCCCGCAGGTCAAACAGTTGCATGAAAAATTGCGCGCCGCCGGCGTCGAAAGCCATTACAGCGTGTACACCGGCGGTCACGATTATGCCTGGTGGCGCGGCGCGCTGATTGACGGATTACGTCTACTGCCCCGATAAAACTTCACCTGCCAAAAAGGAATCACATCCGATGTATGGTCGCCAGTACCACAACAAGTGCTATCGCATGGCGCTATTTTTAGTGAGTTTTTGTTTTAGCGCGCTGAGTTATGCGCAGCCGGATATGCAGCCATTAGGACCGAATATTGCTGATAAAGGTTCGGGATATTACCATTTTAGGGTCAATGACTTTCAATCTGCCGATGGCGCAAGACATTACCGGGTATGGACCGCTATTCCCAATAAAGCCGCCCCGCCGTCGGGTTATCCTGTCTTATATATGCTGGACGGCAACGCAGTGATGGACAGACTGCCGGAGACGCTGCTCAAACAGCTGGCAGACCACTCGCCGCCGGTGATTGTGGCGATTGGCTATCAGACTAACCTGCCGTTTGATCTTAACGGCAGAGCTTATGACTATACGCCGGCGCCGGGAATCAAGCGCGATGGCAGTGAAAATAACCCGCGTTTTCATCGTAAAACCGGCGGCGGGCCAGCGTTCCGCCAGCTACTGGAGAGACATATCGCGCCGCAGGTGGAACAAGGAATAACCATCAACCCCGAACGGCGCGGGGTATGGGGACATTCTTATGGCGGCCTGTTCGTTTTAGACTCCTGGCTGTCGTCATCCTTCTTTCATATCTATTACAGCGCCAGCCCGTCACTCAGCAGGGATAACTTTGCCCTGTTGAATCGCCTTACGACAGTGAAGCCGTCGCTGTTCTGCCATAAAAAACTCATCATAATGGAAGGTTCAGCGTCGAATGGGGATAGCAGGCAACGCCAGATGGCCGAGCTCCTGCAAAAAGTTCAGGAGACCGTGAGAACGCTTGAGAACAACGGCGTTAACGCGGCCCTGCAGCATTACCCGGGCCTGGGCCACGGGCCCATGTTTAACGCCTCTTTTCGCAGTGCATTGCTGGATATCAGTCGCGAACCGGCAAGCCACAAACCACGCTGCCATTAACCCGCCGCCAGAATATGCCCGCCAGCGGCGGGCATAATCCATCAAAACGAGGCCGTCACACCGGCATAATAAGCCCGCCCCGGTTCGTTATAGGTATTTGCCCCTTCGGCGGAGCGATAGATCTGTTTATCGAAGATATTGCTGATACCGACATTAAGACGCAGGTTCTTATTGATATCGTAGTTAACGTTAGCGCCGACCAGTGAGTAAGCCCCCAACGCTTTCCCGGACAATCCTTTGGTCTCTTCACTACGCGACTCCGCATGTGTTCGCGGTTTTTGCTTGCCGTATAACGTCCAGTTGACGTTAGCGGAGAGCGCGCTGGTGATAGTCCAGTCGAGGAAGGTATTCACCGTATATTTCGGGATTATCGATAAGGGATTGCCGGTATCTTTTTGCTCAGACGCGATCATATAAGTCGCATTGGTATTCCAGTTCAGACGGTCCGGCATCAGCGGAACAGCCATGCTGGCTTCAATACCTTCAATCAGCGCTTTACCGCCGTTCTGCCATTGCAATACATAAGCGCCAGATGCGCTTCTGCCAATAATTTTATCACCTGCGACAATCTTATTCTGATAATCGTTACGGAAATACGTGACGCTTGCGTGGTAATCGTCTACGGTAAATTCCAGCCCAATCTCTTTATTGATGCTAATTTCAGGATCGAGGTTCTTATTACCGACCAGGTAACAGCCGCCCGACGTAATATCTTTTGGACAACCGTTGCCTTTCGAATAGAGTAAATACCCCTCACTGGTTTGATACAAGTTCGGTGCCTTAAAGGCACGGGCAATACCGGCTTTCACCTTGACGTATTCACCTAACTCCTGGGAAAGGTTAAGACTGGGACTAAAATTACTCCCGGATTCGCTCAAATAGTCAAAACGCAGACCCGGAATAATATTGGTACCGGCCATGGGTTCGATATTATCTTCAACGTACAGCGCACTGATTTCCGATTTATTTTTGCTGCTACGGTTAGCCGCCGAACCGGATATCCCGGCGATATTGCTATCCTTAACCGTCAGACTGGTAGAGGAAGGATCGTTCAGTTCATCGCGGTTCCACTCCGCGCCGACGGTGAGCGTTTGCTCAAATAGCCATATCACCGGGACATTCACCTCGCCGCTGGTGCGATACGAGGTCAGGCGGTTAGTGGTGAACGTCTGGTCGTTGGTAATACGCCCCTCGCCGCCGCCGGAGAGCCCCTCATTCATGCGGGTATTATCGGTTTTTTCATAGTAGAACCCCAGGCGGCTTTGCCCCCAGTCCCAGATGCCGTTATGAGTTAGACCGTAATTCTGCCGGTACAGGCGATTGGTCTCCCGCCCAGACTGCGCGAGACTTTTGGTAACCGCGTTTGAAGTACTGTTTTGCGTATCGCCGGCATAGATATTCCCCTGCCGACTGTATCCCGCTTCAAAATCAAGGATTTGCTGCGGGGTCATTTTCCATGAGAAGACGCTATTAATATCTTTATTGGTGACCCCCTCCCGTCCGGCGGCATTTTTGGTCCCGGCGGAGGAGTTAATATCCCAGCTGTCGGCATCGGTTCTGTTGAGATTACCGTACAGGCGCATCGTCAACGTATCACCAGCCAACGGGCCGCTAAGGCTAAAGTTACCCCGCCGGGTGTCACCTTCTTTGCTGCTTTCCGGCTGGTTGGTATAGAGCGACAGCGAACCATGCCAGTCGTTAGTGGGGCGTTTGGTGATGATGTTCACCACCCCACCTGCGGCACCGGAGCCATAGCGCGCGGCGGCGGGCCCACGGATCACTTCAATACGTTCTACCATCTCCGGCGGCACCCAGTTCGTATCGCCACGGGTGTCGCGTTCTCCGCGCCAGCTATAGCGAACCGAATTTCGCGACGTCACCGGCACGCCGTCAATCAGCACTAAGGTATTTTCCGGCCCCATACCACGAATATCAATTTGTCGGTTATTTCCGCGCGTTCCCGAGGCGCTATTGCCGGTAAGATTAACCCCAGGCATCTTACGAATAATATCGGCAAGATCGTTAACGGGAGGATTCTTTTGAATATCGTCACGAGTAATAATCGAAACGCCCGGCTGTTGCTTTAATACTTGCTCGGCGGTGGATTCAACCACCATCGTTTCGCCGTTGTCGTCAGTAGATTCTGCTGCTGATAATGGACTATTAACCCCTGTAGAAACCACGGTTATTAACCAGATGAACTTCTTAACTCTCATACCCATTCCCTAAATAATGTCTAAAGTAGCGCTGTTGCCCTCAAGCTCACATCCTTGCCAGGTTACGTCTATATAGTAATTATTATCATATGCTAATGATAATAATTATCATTCAATTAAGAAAAAGGCAATCTTTCGACCGCAAAAATCTGGTAATAAAAAACGGAAATGGGATTTTGCAATATGACTCTCTGTCCGGGCTCCGCTTTGCCAGTAAATCCGGGAAGGGTGGCAGAATGCGCCTACTGAACGAAGGTTTTACAAAACAGAAATAGATGAAATAAAACTATTTTTCAAAGCGTTAATGATAATAAACACCCAGGTAAGATGGTATAGTGCGGTTCAGAGTTCACCGGCGCTTCCCTGTCGACGGCAAACCGTTCTTACAGTTTGCCGTCAGGGTAATGGCGGGATCGGATACGATTGTAGTCATTCGATATATGACAATGAAAGTGATGTTGGCGCCAAAATACAAAGCGCCTGGTAATAATTATCAGGCGCTTTGCAGACAGAAAACCATCAAACATCGGTTTCTCGTTCTCCAGGATCTACTGGAAAATATGGCAACCCACAGTTAGTGGATTTTACTGTCGGGTCTTGCCAGGGATGTTGTGTTACCCCCAGGTCTTTTAAAAGACCTCGTAACAGCACTAACTCGCTGGGTGTCATTTTTTGCTTTGGTTCACCCTCTTTAGGTGGACGAATATCCTCCTGACTAGTACATGTAACACAATAACCTTTTAACTCTATCCACTTAGGCTTAGGGGGGGCCTTAGGATCGGGAGGCGTCGGGCTGGCAACGCACGAACAGGCACTTATACATCCAGGCATAACGTTTTCCTTTTCAAACAATTCACTTTAGTTGGAAGTTCTACTTGAGAAAATAGAAATAGTTATTCAGATATTTTTACCGTTGCATACTCCTGTAATAATAAAAGATACTGTAAATAATTTAATCTCAGCTACTATTCAGTAGCAGATAGTTATTCTTACATTGCTTTTATTTCAGATTTACGTCAAGTAGGGCTAAATATTTTCACTATAAAATACGTTAAAGAGTGTTTGTGTACTTGTAGACATTGTGGCGTCTTCAGTACGCAAATCGGTTAGTGTACAATCTTTAAAACTGGTATTTTTTAAATTAGCTTCGGACAAATCAGCCTCGCCCAGGTTCGTAGAAATGAAACTCGCCTTTTGCAGGTTTGCCCGGGTTAAGATAGCGCCTTCCATATCAGCAGCCATTATAGTAGCACCCTTTAATGTCGCACCGCTCATATCGGCACGTATAAGGGTTGCACCTGAAAGATTAGTGTGATCCATATTTGCACCGGAACAATTACATTCTACCATGCTACAGCCTAACAGACTTGTGTGTTGTAAATTGGCACCAGTAAGATTAGCGCGATCGAGGGTAGCGCCACACATAATACTATCTTCCAGACAGGCGTTCATTAAATTACTGTCGCCTAATGATGCTCCCGATAGATTTGCGCCCTTAAAATTTGCACCGTCACAATCCGCCATAAACAGTACTGCCCCCCCTAAATCTGCGTCGCTTAGGTCTGCGCCACATAAATTTTCTGCCGTCAGATTTGCTCCGGTAAGGACAGCGCCTTTAAGATTCATGCCTCCCTGGGCAGTTAATATTACAGAATCCTGAGGGAGAGAAAATTCGCATCTGAATAGTAAAGCTCGACATATTTTTTCAAAAGAGGCAAGCGGAATTTCTCTCATCTCAGAATGGTCGCCTTTACTGACCCGTACAATAACTTGTCCAGCTTCGTTATTCTCACCAGGAAGATTAAATTCGACACGACACCCATCCATATCCTCCAGTACGATGTTTTCTGGCAACGGAGCACCTCTGTCAGGCATTGAACTTTTCAATGTATCAGCCATAGTGTCTATCAATTCCTGATATTGTGCTTCATTTTTCCGACGCACCCCACCACAGGTAAAAAAGTTAATGATATATTCCAGAATGGTTTTGGGAGAGGTGGCTTGCCGCATAGCAGCAGAAGTCCCCGCGCCAAAAGCAGATGTAGCCATACCAGCCAGACTATCGAGTGAACGCTCCATAATATTTTCTCCCAGAGAGCAACATAGTACATGATAAAATTTATCATATAGATTTGCATTTAGAGATAAGGTGAATACCCCCTTTGCGTCTGGTTACATAATAACGTATCACGACGCTTTGCTGTCTGGCTTACACAATACCAGCTAAATAAATATATTGGCTTATACTCGTCATACTTCAAGTTGCATGTGCTGCGGCTGCGTTCCCTCCCCCCAGTCACTTACTTTAGTAAGCTCCTGGGGATTCACTCGCTTGCCGCCTTCCTGCAACTCGAATTATTTAGAGTATAAACATTATTTAAAATAATAAACACGGCATTCGTTTTAATACTACGTTCAGGACTCATCCCACTCATTAGCAGAAAATCTATTAAAAAGCGTGTTCAGGCGTTTTATTGCTGCCATTGATAAACTGTTTAACAACGTCGTCTGTACAGGCCTTCTTCGTTGCCTTTACGTTTAACTCAATCAGGCTACCGTCTCGGTTATAAGTCTATCGAGTAGTAGGGACGTAGTATGACGATGCAGCAAAGTGATATGGAAAGATATAATCCATTATTAATGTTAAAAGAAGTCATGGCGCAGACGCCTTATCGCCATAAACGCTGGGGAGAGCGTAAGTTTCGCTATAAATTTGTATTACGTTGCCTTATTAACCCCGTAACGACAATTAAATACTTCAATGAATTATGCCATCTGTCTCAGCCCAGAACGCTGATCATTCATCGTCCACTGTTGCCGGCAAAAATCCAGCGGCCCTATTTGTATACCGGGCTTAGCATACGTTGCCGGGCAAAAGCTATTCTGGAACACTACCAGTTCGTTCAGTCCTTTCCGGAAAATAAAATTAAAAAGATCCTCCTGTCCGAGGAACAAATCTTGCTCGCTCACCTGGAAGGAAAAAACGGCGCTCTGGTGGATATCTACTGCGGTCCCTGTGGCTATGACAGGGAAGGTGAACTGACATTAACGCTGTGCTTCAATGATACGCCGTTGGCACGTTTATCATTTTCCTTTATCCGCCATGAAGGGAAGCAAATAGCGCTGGTTGCCGGGTTACAAGGGCCCAGTAAACATGTCGGCCCACAAGTCATACGTAACGCCACCAAAGATTGTTACGGTCTCTTTCCTAAACGGATGCTGTATGAAGCATTTGCGACATTGATGCTGGCCTGTAATGTCGACGAGATTTATGCGGTAAGTGAAAACAACCATGTTTATCGTCAACTCCGGTACTTATTCCAGAAGAAAAAAACTTTTGTGGCCAGCTATAGTGAATTCTGGGAGTCGCTAAACGGCGTTAAGAAAGGTGCCTTATATCATCTGCCATCACAGGTGATGCGTAAAGCGCCTGAAAGTATCCCCAGCAAAAAACGCGCAGAGTATCGGAAACGCTATCATATTCTGGATACAATAATACAAGAGGTTAACAGCCTCTCCCGGTAGAACTATTTCATACGCGGATGTGCAGATCCTGCTACCGTTCAGCGGATCTCTTTGAAATCTGTATCGCTACTGGATGGTTAAATACAGAATGGCTTGCGAGTGAAAAGCGCGGCATTAAACCGTCGCTTTCACTCATGCTATGATCAACATCTTAATCTTATTCCCTTCACCATAACGTCATCGATTAGCATGTTAACCATTAAATACAAGCTAAACATTTGTCACATTTTTATTTGGTTGAGCAAAAAAATAATACAAAATAGAATTTTCAGTAAGCTAAGTCAGGAGTTTTGGTGAAAATACAAGAAGTTAAGCGTATATTAACCCGCTGGCAGCCGTCTTCCTTTGCCCTATACCGGGAGGTGTTTACGCAATACGGCGGTAGTATCAATATGCACCCAGATATTGTGGATTATTTTATGAAGCGCCATAACTGGCATTTTAAATTCTTCCACTATAAAGAAGATGATAAGATTAAAGGCGCCTACTTTATCTGTAATGATCAGAATATTGGCATACTGACGCGCAGAACCTTCCCGCTATCTTCAGATGAGATACTTATTCCGATGGCGCCAGATTTACGCTGCTTCTTGCCCGATCGTACTAACCGACTTTCGGCGTTGCATCAGCCACAAATACGCAATGCCATATGGAAACTCGCCAGAAAGAAACAAAATTGTCTGGTCAAAGAAACGTTCTCTTCTAAGTTTGAAAAAACACGCCGTAATGAATATCAGCGGTTTCTTAAAAAAGGCGGAAGTGTAAAAAGCGTTGCTGATTGTTCTTCTGATGAACTGACTCATATTTTTATCGAGTTATTTCGGTCTCGTTTCGGCAATACTTCATCCTGCTATCCCGCTGATAACCTTGCCAACTTTTTTAGTCAACTGCATCACCTTCTGTTTGGGCATATTCTTTATATTGAAGGGATACCCTGTGCATTTGATATCGTATTGAAATCTGAAAGCCAGATGAACGTCTACTTTGACGTATCTAATGGTGCAATTAAAAATGAATGCAGGCCACTCAGTCCCGGCAGCATACTAATGTGGCTAAATATTAGCCGTGCCAGACATTACTGCCAGGAAAGACAAAAAAAATTACTTTTTTCCATCGGCATACTAAAGCCTGAATGGGAATATAAGCGCATGTGGTCGACCCCCTATTTTACCGGGAAATCGATTTGCTAAAAAAAAGCCTGGACGTAAATATGTTTTTTACGCCCAGGTTTTTCATAAGTCCTGATAAAATGATAAAAAACGAAAATTTAATCAGAGTTTAAAAAATAAGTTAACCACCATATAATCATAATGACAATTACTCGAAATTCACTTACACTATACTCGGTTTTATGGAATTGATTAACACGGTATGTTACAGATAACGTGCTAAAAAGCGTGCAGCGGTTATACATTTTCATATGTGTGTGTCATTAACCTGGCGTCAGGAACAGATGATGATGACAACCACCCTTTTATCTCTTCTGGCCTGGCATACCGTCAGTAGATTAAAGGTGTAGCCTTGCTTTATGGCATTACAAAAATGCGGTTGGGGTCTATGCTCAATGCATACGTTATTTGTAACAACGCTCTTGTGCATAAACAATACGTTATTGTCAACAGCACTGAACGGGTACAGTGGTTCTTGCTGACAACAGGCTTAAAGATCGCCTTAACACGGGATACCTGATAACTGGATTATATTATGACACATGCAGACTGGCTGATTCTTGGGTATACAACTGTTATTATTATTTTTGGTATTGTATGTTATATCGGATTGCTTAAATTGATAACGAAAGGCAAGCATGAAAAATAACGCACTTACCGGGAAGGATATACTCTCAGGAGATAAAATGCTTCGGCAATGATGTGATACCACTGCCGAAATGCTATTTTTACAGAAATCAATCAGGTATTGAGGGTGATTTTATCATAGCCGCGCCAGCGATAATTCAACAACGAGAGCAGCCAGAATAGCACGAAAGCGCCCACTACCCAGAAGCCCACATTCCCCATATGATCGTTAAGCGTGCTGACGGTCTGCCAAAATGTTCCGCTTAACTGTAACGCATCATCAATCAACCCCAGCGCCTCAAGCCCGCCAATCGCCAGCGCGACAATGACGGATGCGGCGGTAATGGTCATATTATAATAAAGCTTACGTAATGGATGCGAGAAAGCCCAACCGTAAGCGCCGACCATGACAAAGTTATCCAGGGAATCCACCAGCGCCATCCCGGCGGTAAACAGCACAGGAAAAATCATCATCGACCAGAGAGATAGCCCCTGGTTGGCTGCTGAAGCGGAAATGCCCAGCAACCCAACCTCGGTTGCGGTATCAAATCCCAGACCAAACAGAAAACCGACAAAATACATATGCCAACTGGAAGTGACCAAACGAAACGTACGCTGAAATATACGCGTCATCAGCCCGCCAGGTATCGCCTCGTCATGCGCCCTCACTGACTCGCCGCGGGTAACCGAGCGAAATTGCCGCCAGACGTTGAGCAAAATAAACAGGTTAAGCAGGGCCATCGCCAGCAGAAAAAAAGCGGAAACAGCCGTACCAATCAACGAACCATATTGATGCAAAACATCAATACGATCGCGAAATGCCATCGACGTCACAACAATCGCCAGACATGCCAGAACGACAATGGTCGAATGACCCAATGAAAAAAACGCCCCCACGCCTAAAGGCGTTTTACCCTGCTGCATCAGTTTACGGGTGACGGTATCGATGGCTGCGATATGATCGGCATCAACCGCATGACGCAGCCCAAAGCTATACGCCAGTATGGCTGCGCTTAGCATGACTGCATGGTGATGAAAAACACAGAACGCCCAAATCCAGGCCAGGATGTTAACCCCAACAAGAAAGACGGTTAATGCTATTCCCCGTCGTTTAGTATGATTATTCATGCCCCTGCACCCACTATAGTTTTAATTAACGCTACGGTTTGTAGGGGGAATGTATGATCATTTGATTAAAACGTCACACCTCAAGATGCGACTTTTTGTAAACGTGCTTTACCGCTGACACATTTGTGCGCATTACTGCGGGACAAGGCTTAAAAAGCGTATCCGAACGTATAACCCTCCCAACGCTTCGCTACGGGAAAAATGGGGATGAGTACGGTGCAGGCGTGCGATATCATTGACCAAAGCCAGACCAATGCCCGCCCCGGCCACATTTCCTACGTTATCGAGCCGGTGGAACGGCTGTAGCGCCAGATGGATGTGTTCATCATCAATGCCGGGGCCGCTATCTTCGACAACCAGCGTCACGGCATCGCCATCCCGTTCAAGCCGCGCGGTGACGATGCCTTGCTCAGGCGTGTATTTCAGCGCATTATCCAGCAAGTTTCCGCACAGCTCGCTAAGCAGTACCTCATCCCCCTCGATCCACATCGCTTCCTGTTCGCCTTCGTAGCCCAGGTCGATATGTTTACTCCGCGCCTGCGCCAGGCGGGTAAAGCAGCCGCTCTGTACGATATCGTACAGATTCACCGGGGAAAAACGCCGCTCGCCCTGCTCTTTATGCTTTACCGCAGAAAGTTGCAACAATCTTTCCGTGAGCTGAATGGTGCTATCCAGCGTTACGCTCATCGCCTGCAGACTTTCGTACCAGTGATGAGGGTGCTGGCTGGCTAACGCCACCGCCGCCTGCGTTTTTAACACCGCCAGCGGCGTTTTTAACTGGTGAGAAGCATCGGCGCTAAAGCGTTCCTGCCGGGAAAGGATGCCGCGGAGCCTGTCAATGTAGCGATTAAACGCCACGATTAACAAGCGTGTTTCCGACCACGGCAGCAGTTCCGGCAGCGGCGTTAACAGACCCGGTTCGCGGCGTACCATTAATGACGAAAGTTGACGCATAGGGCGCAGGATCCGGCGTAATAACCAGCCAACCAGCACCAGGGTCAGCAACACCAGCAGACCCTGTGAGATCCAGGAAGAGAACAGCAGTTGGCCCGCCAGATAACGACGGGACTGCAGCGTCTCTGCGACATAAATCTCCGCCATGCCGATAATGCCACCTTCGTTGACCGGCTGTAGCAAACGCGCCACGCGGATCGCCTCGCCGCGATACTCGGTATGATAGAACCACGCCAGCGCCGGATAAAGCCGGGTACGGGGCGTAGCGGGCGGCATGGCGGGCAGATCGTCATAACCGGAAATGACCTTTCCGGAAGGGTCGACGACTTTGTAATAGAGTCGATCATTCATATTAAGCTCGAAGCTATCCAGCACCACCCAGGGCACGTTAACTTCCAGATGGTTATTGCGCACCACCAGCCGTTCCGATACCGTTCGCGCCGAGGAGAGCAACGTACGATCATAAGCCTGAGTGGCGGCCTGTAGCGCATTGACATAGCTGTTAAACGCCGACAGCCCCCATAGCAGAATCAGCGGCAACCCCAGGAACAGCAAGAGTTGCAGGTACAACGATTGCGGCTTAACCCACTTCATCGCCGCGCTCCAGCACATAACCCAGGCCGCGCAGCGTCGTAATTCGTACATCGCTTCCCTGGAGTTTTTTACGCAGTCGATGAATATAAAGTTCGATGCTTTCAGGGCTTACCTCATCGTTCAGGCTGAACACCTGTTCAAAAAGCTGCTGACGCGAAACCGGCCGCGTTCGTCGGTACATCAATACGGTTAAGAGCGCCTGCTCACGCGGCGTCAGCGCTAACGGCTGCCCCTGTAACAGAAAATACCCTTCATCATGAAAGATCAATTCCCCCAGTTGCTGAATTTCATGAACCTGCCCAGCGCTGCGTCGCAGCAAGGCCCGTAAACGGGCATCCAGTTCTTCCAGTTCAAAGGGTTTCGGCAGATAGTCATCGGCGCCGACGTTGAGACCTTTTACGCGATCCGCCACCGCGCTTCGCGCCGTGAGCAGCAAAACGGGCAAGGTCTGACCGCGTTTACGCAGCCGTTGCACCACCTCCAGTCCATCCATTCCCGGCATATTGATATCCAGCACCGCCAGCGCGTACATTTCACTGTGCAGAAGATGGTCAGCCGCCAGGCCGTCAAATACGCAGTCCACGGCAAAGCCGTTTTGCACCAGCGCTTTCTCCAGCCAGTGAGCCAGCTCACGGTTATCTTCCGCCAATAAGAGACGCATATCACATCCTGTAAAGTTTCTGTCGCATTGAAAGGGAATTGAAAGGTTATTGTTTTAACAATCACGCAACCGAACTGCTACATGTCGGCTCACATAATCACAAAAATCTTCTTCCGAACCTGAAAAATCCGGACGTCCGGCGTGAGGATAAAAAATGAAAAAACAATTACTTCGTACCCTTACTGCAAGCATTTTATTAATGAGTACCTCTGTTCTGGCGCAGGAGGCGCCGTCGCGAACGGAATGTATCGCGCCAGCCAAACCTGGCGGCGGTTTCGACCTCACCTGTAAGCTGATTCAGGTGAGTTTGCTGGAGACTGGCGCTATCGAGAAACCCATGCGGGTAACGTATATGCCCGGCGGCGTCGGCGCTGTGGCCTATAACGCGATAGTCGCTCAACGCCCTGGCGAACCCGGGACTGTGGTCGCCTTTTCCGGCGGTTCGCTGCTCAACCTGTCGCAGGGGAAATTTGGTCGCTACGGCGTGGATGATGTGCGCTGGCTGGCAAGCGTGGGCACTGATTACGGCATGATCGCCGTGCGTGCGGATTCCCCGTGGAAAACGCTGAAAGATCTGATGACAGCGATGGAAAAAGATCCCAACAGCGTGGTCATTGGCGCTGGCGCCTCTATTGGCAGCCAGGACTGGATGAAGTCGGCGTTGCTGGCGCAAAAGGCGAACGTCGACCCGCACAAGATGCGCTACGTTGCCTTTGAGGGCGGCGGCGAGCCGGTGACGGCATTAATGGGCAACCATGTTCAGGTTGTCTCCGGCGATCTCAGTGAAATGGTGCCTTATCTGGGCGGCGACAAAATCCGCGTGCTTGCCGTCTTTTCAGAAAATCGTCTGCCGGGCCAGCTTGCCAATATCCCTACCGCTAAAGAACAGGGCTACGACCTGGTGTGGCCGATTATTCGCGGCTTCTACGTCGGGCCAAAAGTCAGCGATGCCGATTACCAGTGGTGGGTGGATACCTTCAAGAAGCTCCAGCAAACCGACGAGTTTAAAAAGCAGCGCGATCTGCGCGGCCTGTTTGAGTTCGACATGACCGGCCAGCAGCTCGATGACTACGTGAAAAAACAGGTTACTGATTACCGTGAACAGGCGAAAGCCTTCGGACTCGCGAAATAATCGCGGAGGCAATGATGAGCGATCGTATCTTTGCGGGTATCTGGCTGTTGCTCTGTATCGCCGGGCTATTCATCGCCTGGCAGATCCAAAGCGAATACAGCTATGAACCCGTCGGCCCCCGCCCTTTTCCGCTGGGGATTATCGGCCTGATGGCGCTCTGCGCGCTGGCGCTGTTATTGCGCCATCCCGACACGGTTAGCTGGCCGCGCCGCCATGTTCTGCAAAAGCTAATTACCATGATCATCATCCTGTTGATGTATGCCTGGGGATTCGAATGGCTGGGTTTTCCCATCGCCACCGCGCTTCTCACCATGGTTATCGGGATGCTGTTCGGCGCCACGATTCCGGCGGCGGGTATCTCCGGCGCGGTATTGGGTATTCTGCTGTGGTATGCCTTTGACCGGCTGCTTGATGTCACCTTACCTCTCGGCGCCTGGCTGAGTTAACGGAGCAACGATGGATACCTGGATATATCTTTCTCAGGGCTTTGCGGTGGCGATGACGCCGGAAAACCTGGTTATCGCGTTGATTGGCTGCTTCGTGGGCACGATCGTCGGTCTGCTGCCGGGCCTGGGACCGATCAACGGCGTGGCAATCTTACTGCCGCTGGCCTTTGCGTTGCATCTGCCTGCGGAATCGGCGCTAATTCTGCTGGCGACGGTGTACATTGGCTGTGAGTATGGCGGCAGGATCTCCTCCATATTGCTCAACGTCCCCGGCGATGCGGCGGCGATCATGACGGCGCTGGACGGTTACCCAATGGCGCAGCAAGGGAAAGGCGGCGTAGCGCTGTCGATTTCCGCAGTCAGCTCGTTTTTCGGTTCATTAATCGCTATCGGCGGCATCATTCTGTTCGCCCCTTTACTGGCGCAATGGTCGCTGGCCTTTGGTCCGGCGGAATATTTCGCCTTAATGGTTTTTGCCATCGCCTGTCTTGGCAGCATGATGGCGCAAAACCCGCTTAAATCATTTCTGGCAGCTCTGATCGGTCTTGGCCTTGCGACCGTCGGCGTGGACGCCAACACCGGGGTTTATCGCTTTACCTTTGACAGCGTTCATCTTTCCGACGGCGTACAGTTTATCGTCGTGGTGATCGGCCTGTTCTCGGTATCAGAAATACTTTTAATGCTGGAACATACCAGCAGCGGGCAAACAATGGTCCGCAAAACGGGTCGAATGTTGTTCAACCTGAAAGAAGGCGCGCAGTGTATCGGCACCACCCTGCGTTCTTCGGTAATCGGCTTTTTTGTCGGCGTATTGCCCGGCGCCGGGGCGACCATTGCCAGCGCCATTACCTATATGACCGAGAAAAAACTCAGCGGCAACAGCGATAGCTTCGGCAAAGGGGATATTCGCGGCGTCGCGGCGCCGGAGGCGGCAAACAACGCCTCTGCCTGCGGCTCCTTCATCCCGATGCTGACGCTGGGCGTTCCCGGTTCCGGCACTACGGCAGTGATGATGGGGGCGCTGACGCTGTACAACATCACGCCAGGCCCGGCGATGTTCACCGAACAGCCGGATATCGTCTGGGGACTCATCGCTGCGCTGCTGATTGCGAACGTGATGCTGCTGATCATGAATATCCCGTTGATCGGTCTGTTCACCCGTATGCTCACCATTCCGCTGTGGTTCCTGGTACCCGCCATCGCTGCCGTATCGGCGGTAGGGGTGTATGCGGTACACAGCACCACCTTCGATCTGGTGCTGATGGTCGCGCTCGGCGTGTTAGGGTACATTTTACGTAAAATGCACTTCCCCATGTCGCCGCTGATCCTGGGATTCGTACTGGGGGAAATGCTGGAGCAAAACCTGCGTCGCGCACTCTCCATCAGTAACGGCAATATGGCGATTTTGTGGCAAAGCGGCGTTGCCAAAGCCCTGCTGATCATGGCGATCATGGTCATTGTCGTACCGCCAGTGTTACGTCTGATCCGTAAACACAGCCGTAAACCGCAGGTTGACGCCGGTTAATTGACTGCTGAAATACGTTGTACTTGTCCGGCCTACGCGCTCATGTGCCAGGCCGGGCAACCCCGCCAGCATCACTCTTTCCATAACTCGCTCATTTTACCCCCCTTCTTGCCGTTGTCAGGCTCGTGGCGCCGTTAACCTCACCTTTCGCATTGTTAAATATTTGTTGTTTTTGATCACAATAATTAAACAAAAGCGGTTATTTCATACGCGTTCCTGGAAAATGTCGATATTTTTAATTTATGGCTACGAAATGAGCATCGCCATGTCTCCCTGACCATCTACCGAGAGGAATGATTCTGATGAATGCACTGACTGCCGTAAAAGCGAACACAGATGATTTAGCCCAACGCCATACTGGTTTCACCCTTGCCCCTTCGGCGCAGTCGCCGCGCCTGCTGGCGTTAACGTTTACGGCGGATACCACAAAACAATTTCTTCATCAGGTTGCGCAGTGGCCGGTGCAGGCGCTGGAATACAAATCTTTCTTACGTTTTAAAATCGGCAAGATCCTCGACGATCTGTGCGGCAATCAGCTACAACCGCTGTTGATCAAAACGCTCCTCAACCGTGCGCAAGGCGCGCTGTTGATCAGCGCCGAAGGGATCGATGATGTCGCACAGGCAGAAGAGATGGTCAAACTGGCGACGGCGGTGGCGCATCTTATTGGTCGCTCCAACTACGATGCGATGAGCGGCCAGTATTACGCGCGTTTCGTGGTCAAAAACGTCGACAACTCCGACAGTTATCTGCGCCAGCCCCACCGCGTAATGGAACTGCACAATGACGGTACCTATGTTGAGGAGGTGACCGACTACGTGCTGATGATGAAAATCGACGAACAAAATATGGAAGGCGGTAATTCGCTGCTGCTGCACCTTGATGACTGGGAACATCTGGAGTCGTTTTTTACCCATCCGCTGGCGCGTCGCGTCATGCGCTGGGCGGCGCCGCCAAGCAAGAATGTTAGCCATGACGTCTGGCACCCGGTGTTTGATGTCGACCAACAAGGCCGCCCGGTCATGCGTTATATCGACCAGTTCGTCCAGCCAAAAGACTTTGAAGAAGGCGTCTGGCTCAGCGAGCTTTCAGACGCGCTGGAAACCAGTCAAAACATCCTCTCCGTGCCGGTACCGGTCGGCAAATTCCTGCTGATTAACAATCTGTTCTGGCTACATGGACGCGATCGTTTTACGCCGCATCCTGACTTGCGTCGCGAGCTGATGCGCCAGCGAGGTTACTTCGCCTACGCCGCCAGCCATTATCAAACTCACCAATAAGCGCCACGGCGAAGGAATTACGCGGATGTATGATTTTGTGATTATCGGCGGCGGCATTATCGGCATGTCGACCGCCATGCAACTTATTGATGTCTACCCGGATGCGCGCATCGCGTTGCTGGAAAAAGAGTCCGCGCCAGCCTGCCACCAGACCGGGCATAACAGCGGCGTGATCCATGCCGGGGTGTACTACACGCCCGGCAGCCTCAAAGCGCAGTTTTGTCTGGCAGGCAATCAGGCGACCAAAACCTTTTGCGATCAAAACAACATCCGCTACGACACCTGCGGCAAAATGTTGGTCGCCACCTCGGAGCTGGAAATGGCGCGGATGCGCGCGCTATGGGAGCGGACGGCGGCCAACGGCTTAGAGCGCGAGTGGTTAAGCGCGGCGGAGCTGCGTGAACGCGAACCCAATATCATTGGCCTGGGCGGGATTTTTGTCCCTTCCAGCGGGATTGTCAGCTATCGCGATGTCGCGACGGCCATGGCGAACCGCTTTCAGGCCAAAGGCGGCGAGATCATCTACCATGCCGAGGTCAGCGCGCTGACAGAACATGCCGCTGGCATTGTTATTCGCACCTCGCAAGGTCGGGAAATCGAAACCGCTACGCTTATCGGCTGTGCAGGGCTGATGGCGGATCGGCTGGTCAAAATGCTGGGCGTGGAGCCCGGTTTTATTATCTGCCCTTTCCGCGGCGAGTACTTTCGTCTGGCCCCGCGGCACAACCGGATCGTTAACCATTTGATCTACCCGATCCCCGATCCGGCAATGCCGTTTCTCGGCGTCCATCTTACCCGCATGATCGATGGCAGCGTTACGGTCGGGCCGAATGCGGTGCTGGCGCTTAAACGCGAAGGCTACCGTAAGCGCGATGTTTCCTTCACCGACACCCTGGAGATTTTCCGCTCCGCCGGCATTCGCCGCGTACTGCAAAACCATCTGCTTTCCGGGCTGGGCGAGATGAAAAACTCGCTGTGCAAAAGCGGCTATTTGCGGCGAGTACAAAAGTATTGCCCCAGCCTGACCGTCAACGATCTCCAGCCCTGGCCGGCAGGCGTGCGGGCGCAGGCGGTTTCACCGGACGGCAAACTGATTGATGATTTTCTGTTTGTCACGACGCCGCGTTCCATTCACACCTGTAACGCCCCCTCCCCGGCGGCGACATCAGCGATACCTATCGGCGCGCATATCGTCAGTAAAGTTCAGGCGCTACGCGCAAGCCAGAGCAACCCCGGACGTACGCTGCGTGCGGCACGCAGCGTGGACGCACTACACGCCGCATTTACCCGTTAACCCTTCAGACAGGAAGCAATTATGCAACTTAACGACTCTACCCTGTTCCGCCAGCAGGCCTTTATCGATGGCGACTGGCGCGACGCGCGCGGCGGCGATGTCATCCCCGTGAGCAACCCCGCCAACGGGAAACCGCTCGGCAATGTGCCCAAAATGGGGGCGGAAGAGACGCGCGACGCCATCAACGCTGCCAATCGCGCCCTGCCCGCCTGGCGCGCGCTCACCGCCAAAGAGCGAGCCAATATCCTGCGTCGCTGGTTCAATCTGATGATGGAACATCAGGACGATTTGGCGCGTCTGATGACGCTGGAACAGGGTAAACCGCTGGCGGAAGCGAAAGGCGAAATTAGCTACGCCGCCTCGTTTATTGAATGGTTCGCCGAAGAGGGGAAGCGTATCTATGGCGACACGATTCCAGGTCATCAGGCCGATAAACGGCTGCTGGTGATTAAACAGCCCATCGGCGTCACCGCCGCGATTACCCCGTGGAACTTTCCCTCGGCAATGATCACCCGTAAAGCCGGCCCCGCGCTGGCCGCAGGCTGCACAATGGTACTCAAACCCGCCAGCCAGACGCCGTTTTCCGCGCTGGCGCTGGCGGAACTGGCCCAGCGCGCCGGAATTCCCGCAGGCGTATTTAACGTCGTTACCGGTTCGGCAGGCGATATCGGCGGCGAGCTGACCAGCAACCCGCTGGTACGCAAACTGTCGTTTACCGGCTCGACGGAGATTGGCCGCCAGCTAATGGAACAATGCGCCAAAGACATTAAAAAAGTGTCGCTGGAGTTGGGCGGCAATGCGCCGTTTATCGTCTTTGACGATGCCGATCTGGATAAAGCCGTCGAAGGCGCGCTGGCTTCGAAGTTTCGCAACGCCGGGCAGACCTGTGTCTGCGCCAATAGATTGTATGTTCAGGACGGCGTTTACGATCGTTTTGCGGAAAAACTCAACCAGGCGGTAAATAAGCTCGCGGTCGGCGACGGCCTGCAAGCCGACGTCGCTATCGGGCCGCTGATTGATGAAAAAGCCGTGGCGAAAGTCCAGGAGCATATCGCCGATGCGCTGGAAAAAGGCGCCCGCGTCATTACGGGCGGTGAAGCGCACAAATTGGGCGGCAACTTCTTTCAACCGACCATTCTGGCGGATGTTCCTGATAACGCGAAAGTCGCCAAAGAAGAGACATTCGGGCCGCTCGCGCCTCTGTTCCGCTTCAGCGACGAGGCGGATGTCATCAGGCAGGCTAACGATACCGAGTTCGGCCTGGCAGCCTATTTTTATGCACGCGATTTAAGCCGCGTTTTCCGCGTCGGCGAAGCGCTGGAATACGGCATCGTCGGTATTAATACCGGCATTATCTCCAACGAAGTCGCGCCTTTCGGCGGTATTAAGGCCTCCGGATTAGGCCGTGAAGGTTCCAAATACGGCATCGAAGATTATTTAGAAATCAAATATATGTGCATCGGCCTTTAACAGGAGAGTCGCTAATGAATACCAATAACGCTTTAATGCAGCGCCGTCATAACGCCGTTCCTCGCGGCGTGGGGCAGATTCACCCGATTTTCGCCGAGCGGGCGGAAAATTGTCGGGTCTGGGATGTCGAAGGCCGTGAGTATCTCGATTTCGCGGGCGGCATTGCCGTCCTGAACACTGGTCATTTACATCCGGGCATTGTTTCAGCGGTGGAAGCGCAGCTGAAGAAATTGTCGCATACCTGTTTTCAGGTGCTGGCCTATGAACCGTACCTGGCGTTGTGCGAACGCATGAACCAGAAGGTACCGGGCGATTTCGCCAAAAAAACGTTGCTGGTCACGACCGGTTCAGAAGCGGTTGAAAACGCGGTGAAAATCGCCCGCGCGGCGACAAAACGCAGCGGCGCTATCGCGTTTAGCGGCGCTTACCACGGTCGTACCCACTACACGCTCTCTCTGACCGGGAAAGTACACCCGTACTCTGCTGGTATGGGATTGATGCCAGGCCATGTCTACCGCGCGCTTTATCCTTGCCCGCTACACAACGTCAGCGACGACGACGCGATCGCCAGCATTGAACGCATCTTTAAAAATGATGCCGCGCCGGAAGATATCGCCGCCATTATTATTGAGCCGGTACAGGGCGAAGGCGGATTTTACGCTGCCTCTCCCGCGTTTATGCAGCGACTGCGCGCGCTATGCGACCAACACGGCATTATGTTGATTGCCGACGAAGTGCAAAGCGGCGCGGGCCGGACCGGTACGCTGTTCGCCATGGAACAGATGGGCGTTGCGGCAGATATTACCACGTTTGCGAAATCGATCGCCGGCGGCTTTCCGCTGGCAGGCGTTACCGGCCGGGCAGACGTGATGGACGCTATCGCGCCGGGCGGGCTGGGCGGCACCTATGCCGGAAACCCGATTGCCTGCGCCGCCGCGCTGGCGGTACTGGACATTTTCGAGCAGGAAAATTTACTGCAAAAGGCGAATACGCTTGGCAACACGCTGCGCGATGGCCTGATGGAGATAGCGGAAACGCACCGTGAGATTGGCGACGTGCGCGGACTGGGCGCCATGATCGCCATTGAGTTGTTTGAAAATGGCGACCCCGGCAAACCGAACGCGGCTCTGACCGCCGACATTGTGGCCCGCGCCCGCGATAAAGGGTTAATTCTGCTCTCCTGCGGTCCTTACTACAACATCTTGCGCATCCTCGTTCCACTCACTATTGAGGCCTCGCAGATTCGGCAAGGCCTGGAGATTATCGCCCGGTGCTTTGATGAGGCGAAACAAGCGTAATGTCCAATAAGCAGCGTCGGGTGGCGACGTAACTGTCTTATCCGGCCTACAAAAACCGTTTCGATTGTAGGCCGAATAAGCCAGGCGCCATCCGGTAAACGAGCGCAATAACAATAAAGAGGTTTTAGGATGGGGCAATTGTCAGAATCACATGCATTAGGGGGCGGGCTGAAATCACGCCACGTCACCATGTTATCGATCGCCGGCGTCATCGGCGCCAGCCTGTTTGTCGGTTCCAGCGTGGCGATTGCGGAGGCCGGCCCTGCGGTACTGCTGGCCTATCTGTTCGCAGGACTTTTAGTCGTCATGATTATGCGAATGCTGGCTGAAATGGCCGTCGCCACGCCGGATACCGGTTCTTTTTCCACCTATGCGGATAAAGCGATCGGCCCCTGGGCCGGGTATACCATCGGCTGGTTATACTGGTGGTTTTGGGTGCTGGTTATTCCGCTGGAGGCCAATATTGCCGCCATTATTCTGAATTCATGGATACCGGGTATTCCGGTGTGGCTATTTTCATTAGTGATTACGCTTGCCTTAACCGGAAGCAATTTATTGAGCGTCAAAAATTACGGCGAATTCGAATTCTGGCTGGCGCTATGTAAAGTGATTGCTATCCTGGCGTTTATCGCGCTGGGCGCGACGGCGATTAGCGGTTTTTATCCGTATGCCGAGGTAAGCGGTATCTCCCGGCTATGGGATCACGGCGGTTTTATGCCTAACGGCTTCGGCGCGGTGTTAAGCGCCATGTTGATCACCATGTTCTCTTTTATGGGCGCGGAAATCGTCACTATTGCTGCCGCGGAATCCGATACGCCGGATAAACATATCGTACGCGCCACCAATTCTGTTATCTGGCGAATTTCCATCTTTTATCTGTGTTCCATTTTTGTGGTGGTGGCGCTGATCCCGTGGAATATGCCGGGCCTGAAAAGCGTAGGTTCGTACCGCTCGGTACTGGAGCTGCTTCATATTCCGCACGCAAAATTCATTATGGACTGCGTGATTTTGTTGTCGGTGACCAGTTGTCTGAACTCCGCATTATATACCGCCTCCCGGATGCTCTATTCCCTTAGCCGCCGCGGCGATGCGCCTGCGATAATGGGAAAAACTAACCGTAGCAAAACGCCCTGGGTAGCGGTTCTCCTCTCTACCGGCGCGGCCTTTTTAACCGTTATCGTCAATTATTACGCCCCGGCAAAAGTGTTTAAATTTCTTATCGACAGTTCTGGCGCCATCGCGCTGCTGGTCTATCTGGTGATTGCGATTTCGCAATTGCGGATGCGTAAAATTCTGCTGGCGCAGGGCGGAGAAATTAAGCTGAAAATGTGGCTTTATCCGTGGCTCACCTGGCTGGTTATCGGCTTTATCTGCTTTGTCCTGGTGGTGATGCTGTTTCGACCAGCACAGCAACTAGAAGTCATTTCGACGGGGCTGTTAGGGCTGGGCATAATAGGTACTGTCCCCATTATGTCTCGCTGGAAAAAACTGATAAGGTGGCAAAAAGCCCCCCTGCAAAACCTACGTTAGTTATTCCCGGCGTCAGCCGGGAAGCTTCTCAGGAGTAAAAGATGACCGCCCTTTCCCAACCGACGGCCATAGATGGCTATCGCTGGCTTAAAAATGACATTATTCGCGGCACTTATCAGCCGGATGAGAAACTGCGGATGAGTTTATTAACCGCCCGCTATGCGCTCGGCGTAGGGCCGCTGCGTGAGGCGCTGTCGCAACTGGTGGCGGAACGGCTGGTCACCGTGGTGAATCAAAAAGGCTATCGCGTGGCGTCCATGTCAGAGGCGGAACTCCTCGATATTTTTGACGCGCGCGCCAATATGGAAGCGATGCTGGTACGCCTGGCGATTGAACGCGGCGATGATGCGTGGGAGGCGGAGATCCTGGCGCGAGCGCATATGCTCAGTAAACTGGAAGCCAGCGATGCCAGTGAACATATGCTCGATGAATGGGATCAGCGCCACCAGGCGTTCCATTCCGCCATTGTCGCCGGGTGCGGCTCCCACTATCTGCTACAGATGCGCGAACGCTTATTTGACCTGGCGGCCCGCTACCGCTTTATTTGGTTACGTGAAACCGTTCTGTCCGTCGAGATGCTGGAAGATAAACATATCCAGCATCACACGCTAACCGAAGCGATACTGGCGCGCGAGGCGGCACGCGCCAGCGAATTAATGCGTCAGCATTTGCTGACGCCGATTCCCATTATTCGCCAGGCGATGGCAGGAAAAATGTAGCCTGGCGCGGCCTGATAGCCATTATTCTTCAGGAATACGCAACACTTGTCCCGGATATATTTTTTCCGGGCTTTTCAGCATCGGTTTATTTGCCTCGAAGATTTTATTATACAGATTGGCGTTACCATACACTTGCTTTGAAATAGCGCTCAGGGTGTCGCCTGATTTTACGGTATAAAACTGACTTTCAGCCGCTGGCGTCGTGGTTTTAACCTGATCGTCAACGCTGCTAATCCCGGCGATATTCCCCACGGCAACCAGAATTTTTTCTTTTGCCTCCTGACTCAGCCCATCACCCGTCACTGTCGCTTTTCCATCAGCTATTTGCACATTCACTTTGTCAGCGTCGGGTATTCCCGTTTTATTTAAATGTTCCTGGACTTTTTTCGCCTGATCGTCCTTATCATGATTAGCGGTTACCGCGTCCCAGAGTTTTTCACCTGCATCTTTTACAAAATTGAAAAGTCCCATATTCACCTCGCTTGTCAAAAATACACACAAAGAAAAGTGTAGCAGAGGGAATGAGGTTATCCTGATAAGCGGCGCTTATGCGCCGCCGGTGGCCGGTAATTAATGACGCATCTGAACCCAAAATGCGTGGATAAGCCCCGGAATATATCCGAGTAATGTCAGCAGGATATTAAGGATAAATGCCCAACCGAACCCTTTTCCTAAAAGTACGCCGAGCGGAGGCAAAATAATCGTAAATACAATTCTCCAGAAACCCATATACACTCCATACAAGCAAAATTAGTCATTGTTTAAAAAGAGATTTTATCTCTAAGCATAGTCAGTTTACCTGAGCCTGCCAGTCGCGCGCCGCGCTTTTACCCTCCTTTACGCTCTTTACGCTGGCATTAGGTTGATGTTTATTTTAGAATTAACTAAATTTAGAAAATGCTTAAATAACTATGACAGAGCTTGAACAACTTCAGGCCAGCGCAGAACAGGCGGCGGCCCTGCTCAAAGCGATGAGCCACCCAAAAAGATTACTGATTTTATGTATGCTTTGCGGTTCGCCAAAAACCAGCGCAGGCGAACTGGCGCGCATTACCGGGCTAAGCCCCTCCGCGACGTCGCAACATCTGGCGCGGATGCGGGAAGAAGGGCTGATTGATAGTCAACGCGATGCCCAGCGCATTCACTATTTCATTAAAAATGAGGCGGTTAATACGCTTATCGCCACGTTAAAGAATCTCTATTGTCCATAAGGAGGCACGATGTCCATTGGGATAGTTTCCCCCCGTGAGGCGCAAGCGCTGATAGCGCAAGGCGCGAAACTGATTGATGTACGCGACGCCGACGAATATCTGCGCGAGCATATTCCACATGCGCAACTGGCGCCGCTTTCCCGGCTTGAACAGGGCGATTTGCCCGCCAACCTGCGAGCGGAACAGATTATTTTTCACTGTCAGTCAGGTAAACGAACCAGCAGCAATGCAGCAAAACTACAGGCCATTGCCGCCCCAGCTCAGGTCAGTCTACTGGAAGGCGGTATCGATGGATGGAAAGCGGCAGGATTGCCCGTCACAGAAGACAAATCGCAACCGTTGCCGCTGATGCGTCAGGTGCAAATCGCCGCCGGCGGGTTGACGTTGCTTGGGGTGATTCTGGGCTATACGGTCCACGGCGGCTTTTTCCTCATTAGCGGTTTTGTCGGGGCCGGGTTAATGCTGGCAGGCATGACCGGCTTCTGCGGAATGGCGCGACTACTGGAAAAAATGCCCTGGAATACCCGTACTCATTAAGCGGTACCTTCACCGCGCGTCGGTAGGTGTGTAGTAGACTGAAGGCGGGTTTATAGCATTGTTCAACAGGAGAGCGTGATGTTCACACCAGGCGATATCGTACAGCCCCGAATGGGTGGGCCGAAACTGAAAGTGATTGAAGTCAACGAGGATCATATTGTCGCGGTACAGGTCGGTAATGAGCCGGGCGAAAAATTGATCCTCAAAGCGGCAGATGTCACCCCCTATTGCGAAGAGGGCGATTTTGGCGTGTGCTGATTTATCAGAATGAGCATGGCGCAACGTTCCCTGAGTCCCGGTTAATAGAGACAGGAAACGCAGCGCCATCTGTTAAAGGTTATCCGTGATTAGATTAAGAAATCATCCAGAGATTTCCCCGCCGCCAGCGCCTGGGCAATCGGTTTAGGCGTACGACCTTGTCCGGTCCAGGTTTTTTCTTCGCCATTGAAATCAGTAAAACGATATTTTGCCGGACGCGGCTGGCGCTTTTTAGCAGAACGCGGCATTGCTGAATCCATGGCAAATAACTCTTCCGGGTTAATACCGTCTGCTTTCATCAGCTCCAGAAAGGCATTAATTTTCTCCTGCTTCTCGGCAAGCTGGCGTTGCTGCAATTCTTCTTCTTCGCGTCTTTCTTTAGTGACAACCCTGAATTTTTCGAGCATTTCTTCAAGAACGTCAATGGAGAATTCGCGAGCCATAGCGCGCAGCGTGCGGATATTATTTAAGTTCTGTAACATCAAATTCATATCAATAAAAACCTTTTAACGCAGAAAACAAAAACTATTACAGGCGGTATTGTATGCGATTATTGATTATATTTCCAGATCCTAAAGTTCATACAGATATACTCAGTATAACTCGATTAATTATATTAATCTGTTAACCAGAAGGTTATATTCATTACCCCCTGTGTGTTTCAGGTTATTCTGCCTACGGTATATCTGTAGGTTTCCCGTTCGGCTGTTTATCCCCTTCATTCTTCAAGTTGCTTATGTGTTGGCTACGGATTACCCGGCCCATCCATGGGCCTCGCCCTGACGGGTCGTCGCACGCGACGTTCAAATCTGCTCCCGGCAGATTTGTCGCTCCCCCCAGTCACATCGTTATCTATGCTCCTGGGGATTCACTCCCTTGCCGCCTTTAAACAACTCGAAATCCATAGCGTATATAGCGTATTGCGTATCTCAGTAACCGCGGTGGCCCTCACGGTGGCTGACCTTATACAGAAGTGAATATTTCAGCACAATAATAGATTAACCATTCAAAAATCATCATCAGAGCTTTATGCTAAAAATGCCCCTGCAATAGCTATAATTATGCTGAGAAAAGTAGAGCGCGTGCCGTTAGCCGAGAATACATCGCATCTGACAACATTTGGAATGTGGCTGAAAATCGCCAGAAAAACAATGCATTATAATGCATTGATTTAAAAGTAATTAATGACTAACAACAACGAAAATCTCGCCGCGAGCAAAAAATAAACAATCACAGAGTATTTTATCGACAAAAAGCCTATAAATAAAAATATTACACTAGTTGATAGTTATTATATAGGGATATACTCTATGCAAAGACAAAAGTGCTTTATGATTTCACTGCCAACCATCACCTCATTCTGATCGATACGCTACAAGGAGCATTAACATGTTCTCTCCACAGTCACGCTTGCGTCATGCCGTAGCAGACACGTTTGCGATGGTTGTTTACTGTTCTGTTGTGAACATGTTGATCGAGATATTCCTCTCCGGAATGAGCTTTGAGCAGTCGCTTTCTTCCAGGCTAGTGGCGATACCTGTCAACATTTTGATTGCATGGCCATACGGCGTTTACCGCGATCTGATTATGCGCGTCGCGCGTAAGGCAAGCCCGGCGGGATGGGCCAAAAACCTGGCGGATGTATTGGCTTATGTCACCTTTCAGTCACCCGTTTATATTATCATCTTGCTGACCGTCGGTGCCGGCTGGCATCAGATAGTGGCCGCCGTGAGTTCAAACATTGTTGTTTCAATGTTAATGGGCGCGGTTTATGGCTACTTCCTGGATTATTGTCGCCGCCTGTTTAAAGTGAGCAGCTATCATCAGGCTAAGGCGTAAGTTAGCGTCGCGACTGGCATTGCCAGTCGCGCTTTTAGTCGGTTTTTTCGTCGCCAAAAAGCCCATTCAGATAACGTTCTAACGCTATTCGGGAGCTAAAGCCGTGGGGAATACCGTAATGCTCGTGGGTCTCGCCGCCTAAATAGAGCGGAAAATTTTGGTAGTGATCGCAGGTTTTAATATCCGAAGCCGGGTCAGCCAGTGATGAGCTACGGTCTTTTAATCTGGGGTGAATGATCAGCGCGGTACGCCCCATACGCGCCTCGCGGTTAACATAAACATAATTCTCGCCGCGTCGATAACCATACGTCTTATTCGTCACCACATCGACGGTAAACCCTGCCTTTTCCAGTACCCGCGCCACCTCGTCAGGTCGTAAATACATATTTTATCCTCATTCTCTTGTACTGCGGGCTTACCTTACCCGATAGCGCGTTATCAACGCTTTCAGAAAAGTCCAGAAACGCATGATATCGCCGTAACAAGCCTCAGCAGGTAAAAATATGAACTACACTGAAAGCTACATCGAAATCAATGGAGGATCATATGCTTAACAAACCGAACCGAAACGACGTCGATGATGGTGTTCAGGATATTCAGAATGATGTCAATCGATTAGCCGACAGTCTGGAAGATGTCCTTAAATCCTGGGGAAGCGATGCGAAAGACGAAGCCGAGGCTGCGCGACGTAAAGCACAAGCGTTGCTGAAAGAGACCCGGGCGCGGATGCATGGACGTACTCGCGTAAAACAAGCCGCCTGTGATGCGATGGGGTGCGCGGATACGTTTGTGCGTGAAAAACCCTGGTGTAGCGTAGGAACCGCCGCAGCGGTAGGGATTTTTATCGGGGCGCTGCTTAGCCTGCGTCGCTAACGACGTGCGCTGCCGGATGGCGACATACTTTATTGGGCCTGCATCATTGCCGCAGGCCCAGGTCGCGCCATTCGGCGAAACGGTTACTGTATCGCCTGTCGAAGCTGCCATGCGACCTGTTTCGCCATGCCAGCGGAAGTAATATTGGTAAACGACAGTAAAATGCCCCCCTTTCCTGACGAAACCACTCGCCAACGGCTTAGCGCCTGTACCGCCAGTCCGGCCTGATTCGCTTTTGCTACCTGCGCTTTATCATCACCTTCAACCTCAATAACCAATTGAATACCGCCTTTCTGTAATGTCACGACAAATCCCTGTTCTGCCAGCGCCTCTTCAATCCATAACCGTCGCTGAGCATAATGTTGGCGCATCTTTTTCAGATGCCGCCAGAAATGGCCATCACGGATAAAATCAGCCAGCGTGTGTTGCCATAACAACGGTACGCTACAGGGCATCAGCGACGCCTGCTGGCGGAAATGCTCAATCTGCTTTATCGGCACCACCAGCCAGGCGGTACGTAATGCCGGAAAGAGCGACTTACTGAACGTTCCGGCGTAAATCACTCGCTGCGGGGCATCCAGACTCTTGAGCGGCGGAAGCGGTTTACCGTGATAACGAAATTCGCTGTCGTAGTCATCTTCAATAATCCAGGCCTGCACATTCGCCGCCCATGCCAGAAGTTGCCGTCGGCGAGTTAACGACAGCGCCACCCCCAACGGACTTTGATGGGCGGGCGTCACCAATGCAAAGCGTCCCTGCGGGCAATCCCGCATCCCCGCCGCGACATTCAGCCCATCGGCATCGACCGGAATCGGCGCCAGCGTAATCCCCTCCTGCGTTATCACCGGGCGAATTAACGGAAAGCCGGGATCTTCCACCCACATGCTGTCTCCCGGCACAGACAATGTACGCAGGATTAGCCGCATAGAATCCGCATAACCGGAGGTAATAAATACCTGTTCCGGCAGACATTCAATGCTACGTGAAACCCGCAGGTAATCGACTATCGCCTGGCGCAAAATCGCCTCGCCGCAGACGTCGCCTAATGCCAGATCGAAGCGCGTCTGCGTGCGCAACCGACGCCCCATTACTCGCGCCCACTTCTCGCGTGGAAAGAGATCCAGCGCCGGTAACCCCATCTGAAAGGGTTTCGGTTCCGGACTTTCTCCGGCAAAAACGGCGGGTATCGGCGGCGCCGTCTCAAACCGTAGAGCGTTGCTCACAAACGTGCCTGCCTGGCCACGTCGCTCCAGCCAGCCCTGCGCCACCAGCTCGCCATAGGCATTTTCCACCGTGGCGCGAGAAACGCCAAGTTCCTGCGCCCACGTCCGACTGGAAGGCAAACGCGTTCCGGGCGCGAGTTCTCCTTGCTCAATGGCCGTTTTTAACTGACGAGCGATGTGCTGATAGCGCGGCATATGGTCTGCTTTTTCTGTAAAAATATGGCCCTCTTTTACAGACCATTATAGTGCTACAGTGCTCGTCATCAACACGAGGAGAAACATGATGACGACGTTACGCCAACCCTATTATGAACTGAGCCCGGAGGTTTACAGCGCTCTGGTGCAGGCGAAAAACGCGCTGGAAAAGAGCACGCTTGACCTCACTCTGATGGAGCTGATTTACCTGCGTGTTTCGCAAATAAATGGCTGTGCATTTTGCCTGGAGATGCACAGTAAAGCGCTGCGTAAGGCTGGCGTAAATCAAGCTAAATTAGATGCGCTGGCAGGATGGCGGGTAAGTCACCATTTCAGCGAGCAAGAGTGCGCGGCGTTAGCTTGGGCGGAATCGGTGACGCACATTGCTGAAACCCACGCCGAAGATAATGTTTACCTGCCGCTGCTCGATCATTTCAGCGCGCGTGAAATCAGCGATCTGACCTTCGCCATCGGTTTAATGAACTGCTTTAACCGTCTGGCGATCGGTATGCGAATGTGACGCATTGTTGCCGGATGGCGCTGATGTCAGCCAACTCTGTTATGCGTGAACCTGCAGGCCGGATCGGGCGTTCACGCCGCCATCCGGCAAAAATTAGCCATGCCGCCCCTACCCCGCTGCGTTCATCAGCGACGTTAAAATCAATCGAAAATTCCCATATCTTGTATGGTTGAATCTTAATTCAACTACATCTAGTATTTCCTGTATCAACACCCGACAATCCGACGCGTTTCATCGCGCCGTTTTCTCATTTTAAATGGAAATACGAATCATGAGCATTACTATTTACACTCGCAATAACTGTGTTCAGTGCCACGCCACAAAGCGGGCGATGGAAAGCCGTGGATTTGAATTTGAGATGGTGAACGTCGATCTGGTGCCGGATGCAGCGGATACGCTCCGGGCGCAAGGATTTCGTCAATTACCGGTGGTGATGGCGGGCGATTTGAGCTGGTCTGGCTTCCGTCCGGACATGATTAACCGTCTGCACCCGACACCCCACGCGGCAAACGCATGAGCGCGCTCGTCTACTTCTCCAGCAGCTCTGAAAATACGCACCGTTTTATGCAGCGTCTGGGGCTGCCCGCCACGCGTATTCCGCTCAATGAACGGGAGCGAATTCAGGTAGACGAACCGTACATTCTGGTTGTGCCGTCATACGGCGGCGGCGGGATGGCCGGTGCGGTGCCGCGACAGGTGATCCGCTTTTTAAATGATGAACACAACCGGGCGCGCATTCGCGGCGTCATCGCCTCCGGTAACCGCAATTTCGGCGATGCCTGGGGATGCGCTGGCGATGTGATAGCACAAAAATGCGGCGTCCCCTGGCTGTACCGCTTTGAGCTCATGGGCACACAACGCGACATCGATAACGTCCGAAAAGGAGTAAATGAATTTTGGCAACAACTACCCCGGAGCGCGTAATGCAGGAAACCATGGATTACCACGCCCTGAACGCGATGCTGAATCTTTATGATAAAGCAGGCCATATTCAGTTCGACAAGGACCAGCAGGCGATCGACGCCTTCTTTGCCGCCCACGTCCGCCCGCATTCCGTGACGTTTGCCAGCCAGCATGAACGTCTGGAGACGCTGGTTCGGGAAGGGTATTACGATGACGCCGTCCTCGCGCGTTACGACCGCGCCTTCGTCCTCCGCCTGTTCGAGCACGCCCACGCCAGCGGCTTTCGCTTCCAGACGTTTCTTGGCGCCTGGAAGTTCTATACCAGTTACACGCTAAAAACCTTCGACGGCAAACGTTATCTGGAACACTTTGAAGATCGGGTGACAATGGTGGCGTTGACGCTGGCGCAGGGTGACGAAACGCTGGCCACCCAACTGACCGATGAAATGCTTTCTGGTCGCTTTCAGCCCGCCACCCCGACTTTTTTAAATTGCGGCAAACAGCAGCGTGGGGAACTGGTCTCCTGCTTCCTGCTCCGTATCGAAGACAATATGGAGTCGATCGGGCGGGCGGTGAATTCGGCGCTACAACTCTCCAAACGCGGCGGCGGCGTCGCGTTTTTACTCTCCAATCTGCGCGAGGCGGGCGCGCCGATCAAACGCATTGAGAATCAGTCTTCCGGCGTGATCCCGGTGATGAAAATGCTGGAAGACGCGTTTTCGTATGCCAACCAGCTTGGCGCGCGCCAGGGGGCCGGCGCGGTTTATCTCCATGCGCACCACCCGGATATTCTGCGTTTTCTGGATACCAAACGGGAAAACGCTGACGAAAAAATCCGGATCAAAACGCTCTCTCTCGGCGTGGTGATCCCGGATATCACCTTCCGGCTGGCGAAAGAAAACGCGAAAATGGCGCTCTTTTCGCCCTATGACGTACAACGACGCTACGGCAAACCGTTTGGCGATATCGCCATTAGCGAACGGTACGATGAATTAATTGCCGATCCGCACGTGCGCAAAACCTATATTAACGCCCGTGACTTTTTTCAAACACTGGCGGAGATTCAGTTCGAATCCGGGTATCCCTACATCATGTTTGAAGATACGGTAAACCGCGCGAATCCTATTGCTGGTCGCATTAATATGAGCAACCTGTGCTCGGAAATTTTACAGGTCAATAGCGCCTCCCGTTACGACGATAACCTTGACTATACCCACATCGGGCATGACATCTCCTGCAATCTCGGCTCGCTGAATATCGCTCACGTCATGGATTCACCGGACATTGGCCGTACCGTAGAAACCGCTATTCGCGGCCTGACGGCGGTGTCGGACATGAGCCATATACGCAGCGTGCCCTCAATAGCCGCCGGTAATGCCGCCTCTCATGCCATCGGTCTGGGCCAGATGAATCTGCATGGCTATCTGGCGAGAGAAGGCATTGCCTACGGTTCGTCGGAGGCGTTGGATTTCACCAATCTCTATTTTTACACCATTACCTGGCATGCCGTGCATACTTCAATGCGGCTGGCCCGCGAACGCGGCAAAACCTTCGCCGGATTTGCGCAGTCGCGCTATGCCAGCGGCGACTATTTTACGCAGTATTTACAGGACGACTGGCAACCGAAAACGGCGAAAGTCAGAACGCTATTTGCCCGCAGCGGCATTACGCTGCCCACACGAGAAATGTGGCTAAAGCTGCGCGACGATGTGATGCGCTATGGCATCTATAACCAAAATTTGCAGGCGGTGCCGCCGACCGGTTCGATTTCTTACATTAATCATGCGACCTCCAGCATTCATCCGATTGTGGCCAAAATTGAGATTCGCAAAGAGGGCAAAACCGGGCGTGTGTATTACCCCGCGCCGTTTATGACCAATGAAAATCTGGACATGTATCAGGATGCTTACGATATCGGTCCGGAAAAAATTATTGATACCTATGCCGAGGCCACGCGCCACGTCGATCAAGGGCTGTCGCTCACCTTGTTTTTCCCCGATACCGCCACGACCCGCGATATCAACAAGGCGCAGATCTATGCCTGGCGAAAAGGTATTAAGTCACTGTATTACATCCGGCTTCGCCAGTTGGCGCTGGAAGGTACTGAAATTGAAGGCTGCGTATCCTGCGCGCTATAAGGAAAGCCATATGAAATTATCTCGTATTAGCGCCATCAACTGGAACAAGATCCAGGACGACAAAGATCTGGAGGTGTGGAACCGGCTGACCAGTAACTTCTGGCTGCCGGAAAAAGTGCCGTTATCGAATGATATTCCGGCCTGGCAGACGCTGAGCGCCGCCGAACAGCAGCTCACCATTCGCGTGTTTACGGGTCTTACGCTGCTTGACACTATCCAGAACATCGCAGGCGCGCCGTCGTTAATGGCAGATGCCATCACGCCGCATGAAGAGGCAGTACTGTCGAACATCAGCTTTATGGAAGCGGTACACGCCCGCTCTTACAGTTCTATTTTTTCCACGCTGTGCCAGACGAAAGAGGTTGATGCCGCCTACGCCTGGAGCGAAGAAAACCCGCCGCTACAGCGTAAGGCGCAGATTATTTTGGCTCATTACGTCAGCGATGAACCGCTAAAGAAAAAAATTGCCAGCGTCTTTTTAGAGTCTTTTCTGTTCTATTCCGGCTTCTGGCTGCCAATGTATTTCTCCAGCCGCGGTAAGCTCACGAACACTGCCGACCTGATTCGTTTAATCATTCGCGATGAAGCGGTTCACGGTTATTATATTGGCTATAAGTATCAGATAGCGCTACAAAAACTATCGGCAATCGAGCGTGAAGAGTTAAAGCTTTTCGCGCTCGATTTGTTGATGGAACTGTACGACAACGAAATCCGCTACACAGAAGCATTATATGCGGAAACCGGCTGGGTTAACGACGTCAAAGCCTTCTTGTGCTACAACGCCAATAAAGCCTTAATGAACCTGGGTTATGAGGCGTTATTTCCGCCGGAGATGGCAGACGTGAATCCCGCAATCCTTGCCGCGCTCTCGCCGAATGCCGACGAAAACCATGATTTCTTTTCCGGCTCAGGTTCATCTTATGTGATGGGGAAAACAGTCGAAACCGAAGACGAAGACTGGAATTTTTAACCTTACGGGCATGGGAAATAACGTTACATTTTTCATGCCTTTATTTCAATCAATACCGGGTTAAATCGCGCAAATATTACAACATGTCCTACACTCAATACGAGTGACATTATTCACCTGGATTCCTCCAATTCAGGTGGATTTTTGCTGGTTGTCTCAAAAAATATCTCTCCCTCCCCATTCGCGTTCAGCCCTTATATCATGGGAAATCACAGCCGATAGCACCTCGCAATATTCATGCCAGAAGCAAATTCAGGGTTGTCTCAGATTCTGAGTATGTTAGGGTAGAAAAAGGTAACTATTTCTATCAGGTAACATATCGACATAAGTAAATAACAGGAATCATTCTATTGCATGGCAATTAAATTAGAAGTGAAGAATCTGTATAAAATATTTGGAGAGCATCCGCAGCGTGCCTTCAAATATATTGAAAAGGGACTATCGAAAGAGCAAATACTGGAAAAAACGGGGCTATCGCTTGGCGTTAAAGACGCCAGTCTGGCCATTGAAGAAGGCGAGATATTTGTCATCATGGGATTATCCGGCTCGGGTAAATCCACAATGGTACGCCTTCTCAATCGCCTGATTGAACCCACCCGCGGACAGGTACTGATTGACGGCGTTGATATTGCCAAAATATCAGACGCTGAGCTTCGCGAGGTGCGCAGGAAAAAGATTGCGATGGTCTTCCAGTCATTTGCGCTCATGCCACATATGACCGTGCTGGATAATACGGCATTCGGTATGGAATTAGCGGGCATCGCGGCGCAAGAGCGTCGCGAAAAAGCGCTGGACGCCTTGCGTCAGGTGGGGCTTGAGAATTACGCTCACGCCTACCCGGATGAACTTTCCGGTGGGATGCGTCAGCGTGTTGGGCTTGCCCGTGCGCTGGCAATCAACCCTGATATCTTATTAATGGATGAAGCGTTTTCCGCCCTCGATCCATTAATTCGTACCGAGATGCAGGATGAGCTGGTGAAATTACAGGCGAAACATCAGCGCACCATTGTCTTTATTTCCCACGATCTTGATGAGGCTATGCGTATTGGCGACAGGATTGCCATTATGCAAAATGGCGAGGTCGTACAGGTTGGTACGCCGGATGAGATCCTGAATAATCCGGCAAATGATTATGTCCGCACGTTCTTCCGTGGCGTGGATATTAGTCAGGTCTTTAGCGCCAAAGATATTGCCCGTCGCAGTCCGGTCGGCTTAATTCGTAAAACGCCAGGTTTCGGTCCCCGTTCGGCACTGAAATTATTACAGGACGAAGACCGTGAATATGGTTACGTCATTGAGCGTGGCAATAAATTCGTGGGCGTCGTGTCCATCGACTCATTAAAAGCGGCATTAAGCCAGGCGCAAGGGATTGAAGCGGCGCTTATCGACGACCCTTTAGTCGTTGATGCGCAAACCCCACTCAGCGAGTTGCTCTCTCACGTCGGCCAGGCGCCCTGCGCGGTGCCGGTTGTCGATGAAGAACACCAGTATGTTGGCATTATTTCAAAACGTATGTTGCTACAGGCTTTAGATCGCGAGGGGGGTAACAATGGCTGATCAAACGAATCCGTGGGATACCGCACAGGTGGCCGATACTACGACGCAAACGGCTGATGCCTGGGGAACACCGGCAGGCGTAGCCACGGACGGCGGCAGTACCGACTGGTTGAACAGCGCGCCCGCGCCAGCCCCTGAACACTTTTCTCTTCTGGACCCGTTCCATAAGACGCTGATCCCGCTGGATAGCTGGGTCACAGAGGGAATCGACTGGGTCGTCACCCATTTCCGTCCCCTTTTTCAGGGGATTCGTGTGCCGGTGGATTACATCCTTAACGGCTTTCAGCAACTGCTGCTGGGAATGCCCGCCCCTGTGGCGATTATTCTCTTTGCGCTGATTGCCTGGCAGGTTTCCGGCGTGGGCATGGGGATCGCAACGCTGATATCGCTGATCGCGATCGGCGCGATCGGTGCCTGGTCGCAGGCGATGATTACCCTGGCGCTGGTGTTGACCGCCCTGTTGTTCTGCGTCGTGATCGGATTACCGATGGGAATCTGGCTGGCGCGCAGCCCGCGCGCGGCCAAAATAGTTCGTCCGCTGCTGGATGCGATGCAGACCACGCCCGCGTTTGTCTATCTGGTGCCGATTGTCATGTTATTCGGCATCGGTAACGTGCCGGGCGTGGTGGTGACGATTATTTTTGCGCTACCGCCAATTATACGCCTGACGATCCTGGGCATTAACCAGGTGCCTGCCGACTTAATTGAAGCGTCGCGCTCGTTCGGCGCCAGCCCGCGCCAAATGTTGTTCAAAGTGCAACTACCGCTGGCGATGCCCACCATTATGGCAGGCGTTAATCAGACGCTGATGCTGGCTCTCTCGATGGTCGTCATCGCCTCGATGATTGCGGTCGGCGGGCTTGGCCAGATGGTATTACGCGGCATTGGTCGTCTTGATATGGGGCTGGCAACCGTCGGCGGCGTCGGCATTGTGATTCTCGCCATCATTCTGGACCGTCTGACGCAGGCCGTCGGGCGCGACTCGCGTAGCCGTGGTAACCGTCGCTGGTATACCACCGGTCCTGTTGGGCTAATCACCCGCCCTTTCGTTAAGTAACTCTCCTGACGCCCGGTGACGCTACGCTTACCGGGCTTACAACTCCCTACCATAATTAAAGGAACAACGATGCGACATACTGTGATATTTGCCTCAGCGTTTGCCACCCTTGTCACCGCCAGCGCTTTCGCTGCCGACCTGCCTGGCAAAGGCATTACCGTCCAACCTATCCAAAGCACTATTTCTGAAGAGTCCTTCCAGACATTACTGGTCAGCCGGGCGCTGGAAAAGTTGGGTTATACCGTAAATAAGCCGAGTGAAGTCGATTACAACGTAGGCTATACCTCCATCGCCTCTGGCGATGCGACGTTTACCGCCGTGAACTGGCAGCCGCTGCATGATGATATGTATGCCGCAGCAGGCGGAGACAAAAAATTTTACCGCGAGGGCGTCTTCGTCTCCGGCGCTGCGCAGGGCTATCTGATCGATAAAAAAACCGCCGAGCAGTACAACATCACCAATATCGCTCAGCTAAAAGATCCGAAAATCGCCAAAATCTTCGATACCAATGGCGACGGAAAAGCGGACATGATGGGCTGCTCGCCGGGCTGGGGCTGCGAAGCCGTGATCAATCACCAGAATAAAGCGTTTGATCTGCAAAAAACCGTTGAGGTCAGCCACGGTAACTATGCGGCGATGATGGCTGATACCATTACCCGTTTTAAAGAAGGCAAGCCGGTGCTGTATTACACCTGGACCCCGTACTGGGTGAGCGACGTAATGAAGCCGGGTAAAGATGTCGTCTGGCTACAGGTGCCGTTCTCCTCTCTGCCGGGCGAACAGAAAAATATTGATACTAAACTGCCGAACGGCGCGAACTATGGGTTCCCGGTTAATACCATGCATATTGTCGCCAATAAGGCATGGGCGGAGAAAAACCCGGCGGCGGCGAAACTGTTCGCCATCATGAAGCTGCCGCTGGCGGATATCAACGCGCAGAACGCCATGATGCATGCCGGTAAATCGTCTGAAGCCGATGTTCAGGGCCACGTGGACGGCTGGATCAACGCCCACCAGCAGCAGTTTGACGGCTGGGTGAAAGAAGCGCTGGCCGCGCAGAAATAAGATCGTTTTTTATGCCGGATAAAGCGCAGTTCATGCGCCGCTATCCGGCCAACGCAATCTCTCCTCAAAGCGCACGATTCATCACGTCACCGTTCCCCTTTATTCATCAACATCCGCTATGATTGTTTTCCCAGGAAATAATTATCTGAATCACGATTACCATAATGACGAAACCCACTCATGAGCTTAGCCCGGCGCTGATCGTTTTAATGTCTGTGGCCACGGGTCTGGCGGTCGCCAGCAACTACTATGCCCAGCCGCTGCTTGATACCATCGCGCATCACTTTTCGCTTTCCGCCAGCTCCGCAGGGTTTATCGTTACCGCCGCGCAGTTGGGCTATGCCGCTGGCCTGTTGTTTCTGGTGCCACTCGGCGACATGTTTGAACGCCGAACGCTGATTGTCTCCATGACGTTGCTGGCAGCTGGCGGAATGCTGATCACCGCCAGCAGTCAGTCGCTTAGCATGATGATACTCGGAACGGCCTTAACCGGACTGTTCTCCGTGGTGGCGCAGATTCTGGTTCCGCTGGCCGCCACGCTTGCGACGCCCGCCACCCGCGGTAAAGTGGTCGGCACCATTATGAGCGGCCTGTTGCTGGGGATCCTGCTGGCGCGAACGGTCGCCGGACTGCTGGCAAACCTCGGCGGTTGGCGCACCGTATTTTGGGTAGCGTCGGCGCTGATGGCGCTGATGGCCGTCGCGTTGTGGCGCGGACTGCCAAAGCTCAAATCCGACACCCATCTTAACTACCCGCAACTGTTGGGTTCTGTATTCAGCCTGTTTATTCACGATAAGCTGCTGCGTACCCGCGCGCTGCTGGGCTGTCTGACCTTTGCTAATTTCAGCATCCTCTGGACATCAATGGCCTTTTTGCTCGCCGCGCCGCCGTTTAGCTACTCCGAGGGGATGATTGGCCTGTTTGGCCTGGCGGGGGCCGCCGGCGCTTTAGGCGCGCGTCCGGCTGGCGGATTTGCCGATAAAGGTAAATCTCACCTCACCACCACGTTCGGCTTACTGCTGCTGTTACTCTCCTGGCTGGCTATCTGGCTTGGGCACACCTCGGTACTGGCGCTGATTATTGGCATTCTGGTACTGGACCTCACCGTTCAGGGGGTACATATCACCAATCAGACGGTCATCTATCGTTTGCATCCGGATGCGCGTAACCGGCTCACCGCCGGCTATATGACCAGCTACTTTATCGGTGGCGCCGCGGGGTCGCTGATTTCCGCCTCCGCCTGGCAACATGCCGGCTGGGCTGGCGTTTGTCTGGCGGGTGTCACGGTAGCCTTACTTAATTTACTGGTCTGGTGGCGAGGTTTTCACCGACAGGAAGCCGTAAATTAAGCGGATAGTGAGCGTTTACCTTTGTTTAAGCTCCTTAGGGTGTTAAGGAGCTCCCCAGTCTGTTAAGGTTATGCTATTCATTTATCATGGTTATTTTTATACCGGTGAAGAATAATATAATTCTATGGAAAGCCCTGCATCCCCATCTGCTCCCAGGCCAATAGCGCCCGTTCAAGGATTCGAAGGTCGTTCACCGATAGCTATCCGTGATATTTCGGTGGCTTTTGCATCGGGTTGTAAGGCCGTTTACCCGGCTTTCGCCCCTCCCGCTTATCGTTCTCTCCTGATTTTTTCATGCAGGCACTCACGCTTTTCTCGTCATTCCTGGATTTGCCGCAGGCGGCGCTTTACCGGGCCCAATGTTCCCGCTGGCGTCTCAGTCTGCGTATCATTGGTTGCTTTATAGCCTGAAAGAATGATTTTGTATTAATAATACATTTACTTTATTTGTCACTGTCGTTACTATATCGGCTGAAATTAATGAGGTCATGCCCAAATGGATAGTTCGTTTACGCCCATTGAACAAATGCTAAAATTTCGCGCCAGCCGTCACGAAGACTTTCCTTACCAGGAAATTCTTTTGACTCGTCTTTGTATGCACATGCAAGGCAAGCTCCTGGAAAACCGCAATAAAATGCTGAAGGCTCAAGGGATTAACGAGACGTTGTTTATGGCGTTGATTACGCTGGAGTCTCAGGAAAACCACAGTATTCAGCCGTCTGAATTAAGCTGCGCGCTGGGTTCATCTCGCACCAATGCGACACGCATTGCAGATGAGCTGGAAAAACGAGGCTGGATTGAGCGTCGTGAGAGCGATAACGACCGCCGTTGCCTGCATCTGCAATTAACGGAGAAAGGTCAGGCATTTTTGCAAGAAGTGCTTCCGCCTCAGCATCATTGTCTGCATCAACTCTGGTCATCACTTAGCACTGCCGAAAAAGATCAACTTGAGCACATCACTCGTAAACTCCTGACGCGTCTTGATCAAATGGAGCAGGAAGGCACTGTTCTTGAGGCGCTGCGCTAAAGCGCCGACCCGCTCAAAAATCCAGATTAATAACAGGAAAGCGGACAGGCCGGCACGCGTTACTGCTGGCCTTTCTGACAACAGGTCGGCTCAGCCGATGTGAATAATAAGATCGTGGAGAACAACATGAGCGCAAATGCGGAGATCCAAACCCCGCAGCAACCGGCTAAGAAGAAAGGCAAACGCAAAACAGCGCTGCTACTTCTTACCTTGCTCTTTGTTATTATTGCCGTGGCATATGGAATTTATTGGTTTTTAGTATTGCGTCATATTGAAGAGACAGATGATGCTTACGTGGCAGGGAACCAGGTTCAAATCATGGCGCAGGTGTCAGGCAGCGTGACGAAAGTCTGGGCTGATAACACCGACTTTGTAAAAGAGGGCGATGTTCTGGTCACGCTCGATCAGACTGACGCCAAACAAGCGTTTGAAAAAGCCAAAACGGCGCTGGCCTCCAGCGTGCGCCAGACGCACCAGTTGATGATTAACAGCAAGCAGTTGCAGGCGAATATCGACGTGCAAAAAACCGCCCTGGCGCAAGCGCAAAGCGACCTTAACCGTCGTGTGCCGCTGGGTAACGCCAATCTTATTGGCCGTGAAGAGCTGCAACACGCCCGCGATGCCGTCGCCAGCGCGCAGGCACAGCTGGATGTCGCCATTCAACAGTACAATGCCAACCAGGCAATGATACTCAACAGTAAACTGGAAGATCAGCCCGCGGTTCAACAAGCGGCGACCGAAGTGCGTAACGCCTGGCTGGCGCTGGAGCGTACTCGCATCGTCAGCCCAATGACTGGTTATGTCTCCCGCCGCGCCGTCCAGCCTGGCGCGCAAATCAGCCCCACCACGCCGCTGATGGCCGTGGTGCCTGCAACCGATCTGTGGGTGGACGCTAACTTTAAAGAAACCCAATTAGCGAATATGCGCATTGGGCAGCCAGTGACGGTGATTACTGATATTTATGGCGACGACGTAAAATACACCGGTAAAGTCGTCGGTCTGGATATGGGAACAGGCAGCGCCTTCTCCCTGCTGCCCGCGCAAAATGCGACGGGTAACTGGATTAAAGTGGTTCAACGTCTGCCGGTACGCGTCGAACTGGACGCCCGCCAGTTAGAACAACATCCGCTGCGTATTGGTTTATCGACGCTGGTCACCGTGGACACCGCTAATCGCGACGGTCAAGTACTGGCCAGCCAGGTACGAACGACGCCGGTTGCCGAAAGTAACGCACGCGAAATTAATCTCGCGCCGGTCAATAAACTGATCGACGACATCGTACAGGCTAACGCGGGTTAATCCTGAGGTGCGTGTGATGCAACAGCAAAAACCGCTGGAGGGCGCGCAGCTCGTCATCATGACGATCGCGCTGTCGCTGGCGACATTCATGCAGGTGCTGGACTCCACCATTGCCAACGTGGCGATTCCGACCATCGCCGGGAACCTGGGTTCTTCCCTAAGCCAGGGGACATGGGTTATCACCTCTTTCGGGGTGGCGAACGCTATCTCGATTCCCTTAACCGGCTGGCTGGCGAAACGTTTTGGCGAAGTCAAACTGTTCATGTGGTCGACGGTCGCCTTTGCCGCGGCCTCCTGGGCCTGTGGCGTATCCAGCAGCCTGAATATGCTGATCTTCTTCCGCGTGGTGCAGGGCGTGGTCGCCGGGCCGCTGATTCCGCTCTCGCAAAGCCTGTTGCTGAATAACTATCCGCCTGCAAAGCGCTCCATTGCGCTGGCGCTCTGGTCAATGACCGTCATTGTCGCGCCGATTTGCGGCCCGATTCTGGGGGGCTACATCAGTGATAATTACCACTGGGGATGGATTTTCTTCATCAACGTGCCGATTGGCATCGCCGTCGTCCTGATGACGTTACACACGCTGCGCGGACGTGAAACGCATACCGAACGGCGACGTATTGACGCCGTCGGGCTGGCGTTACTGGTGATTGGCATCGGCAGCCTGCAAATTATGCTCGACCGCGGTAAAGAGCTGGACTGGTTCTCCTCGCAGGAAATTATCATCCTGACCGTGGTCGCCGTCATCGCCATCAGTTTCCTGATCGTCTGGGAACTGACCGACGATCACCCTATCGTCGATCTTTCTCTTTTTAAATCGCGTAACTTCACGATTGGCTGCCTGTGCATCAGCCTTGCCTATATGCTCTATTTCGGCGCCATTGTTCTACTGCCGCAGCTTTTGCAAGAGGTGTACGGCTATACCGCAACGTGGGCAGGTCTGGCGTCGGCGCCAGTCGGCATTATTCCGGTAATTTTGTCGCCGATTATCGGACGCTTCGCGCATAAACTGGATATGCGCAGGCTGGTCACGTTCAGCTTCATTATGTACGCCGTCTGTTTTTACTGGCGCGCCTGGACGTTCGAACCGGATATGGATTTCGGCGCTTCCGCATGGCCGCAGTTTATTCAGGGATTTGCCGTCGCCTGCTTCTTTATGCCGCTGACCACCATTACGCTCTCCGGGTTACCGCCAGAACGGCTGGCAGCGGCATCAAGCCTGTCGAACTTCACGCGAACGCTGGCAGGTTCAATTGGCACCTCGATTACCACCACTATGTGGACCGATCGTGAGTCGCTACACCATGCTCAGCTCACGGAGTCGGTTACGGCGTATAATCCAAACGCTCAGGCTATGTACGATAAACTGGAAGGCTTAGGGATGACGCACCAACAGGCGTCAGGCTGGATAGCCCAGCAAATCACGAATCAGGGGCTGATTATTTCCGCCAACGAAATCTTCTGGATGTCGGCGGGGATCTTCCTGGTGCTGCTCGGCCTGGTGTGGTTCGCCAAACCGCCCTTCGGTGCGGGCGGCGGCGGTGGCGGCGCGCACTAACTATCTGATAAAAGGGATCTGCGGATCCCTTTTTTAGTAGACCAACAATCAGAAGAAATATTTGAATCTCAGACGCCCGCCGTAACGCGCATCTTCACTGTTATCGCCATTATTCGGATTGGCCTCTACCCATGAAGCATAGGCACCGAGGTAGATGTTAAAGTTTTTCATATCCATCACGTTGGGGAATAAATATGAGGCATGAATAGTGTGAATGTCATAATTGCCGGGATCGGTGATCCAACAATCGTCCTCACAAACGGCATCGATATTAGTAGCATTGAAGGCTTCGATTTTGTTATGCGCATAGATATAACCCAGTTCAAATCGATGCCACAGCGCATTCACCCCAGCGGTAAAATCTGTCTCATCGGTCGCGTCCATATAGGCGGTATTCAGGTTAATCACTGCGCCATCTTCCGGATCAGTTTTTTGACCATTCCAGGTCATGGTAAAACCATAGCCCGTACGATCTGACTGATCGATCCACTTCCCATTCTCATAATAGCCATAGGCGTTGTTAACGACGTTACTTTCCATCGCTATCGCCGTTGAAAAACGCCCGTTTTGCCAGGCGATAACCGGACGGACGTAAGCCACGTTTTTATCGTTGCTCAAATCCATTCCGTGGTACTGCTTCTCGGTATATAACGTACTGCCATTTTCCAGCAATGTGTTAACTTCGAAATACCAGTTGTCGATGGTTTTACTCAGCAGGAAGTTACCCCCACTGTCGCTACGTCCCCGTCCTTCTTTCATCATATAGATATAGCCGTAACCGTCACTGTAAAGATCGTTCGCTGTATTCCCCGAATATTCAATAAACGTATCCTGATTCAGCGGGAACATATCGTAGGCTTCAAAACGACCAACCTTAATTTTCCAGTCATTCTCACGACCAAAGAAGAAAACGGCATCATCAAGGTTCATTTTTCCGGTCAGGTCCGCCAGAGGCTGTACAGAGAACCCGGCAAAATTACCGTTGTCCAGCCGCTGGTAACCATCAAAGCCCAGTAACAGGCGTCCGTTAATATCCCAGCGTTCATTGGTTCCCGGTGCCCAATCTTTATTCGCTGACGTTCTCGTCGATGTCAGACTACCGGAACGGCTTGCCGCATCCATATTAAATTCGACATCGCCATAGAACTTAATATCGCTGAATCCGGATAAGGTCAGCTTCGGCGGTGTTTTACCTGCTGCAATGGGCTCGGCGGACTGGACATTCACCGTCGGCGTAGCGGCGACCTGCTGCTGTTTCAGCGAGCGAATTTGCGCCTCGGCATCGGATGCCCGTTTTTCAGCATTAACAACACGTTGCTCCAGTTCAGCCAGACGCTGCTCAATAGTGATATTATTCGCTGCCCAAAGGTTATGAGAAAAGCAAGCACCGATCATCAGCGCCAAATATTTAGCCTTCATTTTTTATCCCTTAAGTTTGATGTATACCAGATAAGATTTGCTAAAAACCCCATCGACCGGCTATTAGTAGAGTCTTGTTATTACCTGGATATCTGGCGCATTCCATTATGTTTTTCTATTAATTATTTATGATTTTTAGTTTATGTGATCAATACACTCTGGCATCGTGAGTTATCCGCCTTTTCTGTTTGCCAGATCACATTTTATTATTTAACAGGCCAGGCATTACTTAATTTAAAATGTATTCTCGCCGCAAATATAATAAACGCAAATTATATTAAGCAATAAAAAACCCCGGCCATAAACCGGGGTTAATTTAAATACTGGAAACGCTTACCAATAAGACTAAATATGCAGTTCCTGCAGTTTTTCTTTCGGCAGCGCCAGCTCTTTATTGCTGTTCACGCGCACATCACGCTCCAGAATATGGCGGGCAATGTCCTGCGCTTCACTGAGCGAGTGCATCTGATACGTACCGCACTGGTAAACGTTCAGCTCCGGGATCTGGTTTTGATCCTGCACTTTCAGCACATCCGCCATCGCCGCTTTCCAGGCGTCGGCAACACGCTGCTCGTCCGGCGTGCCAATCAGGCTCATGTAAAAGCCGGTGCGGCAGCCCATTGGCGAGATATCGATAATCTCAACGCCGTTACCGTTGAGGTGGTCGCGCATAAAGCCAGCAAACAGATGCTCAAGCGTATGAATCCCTTTTTCCGGCATCACTTCTTTGTTCGGAATGCAAAAACGCAGATCAAACACGGTGATTGCGTCGCCATGCGGAGTGTTCATCGTTTTTGCAACCCGGACCGCCGGCGCTTGCATCCGGGTATGATCGACTGCGAAGCTATCTAATAATGGCATTTAGTCACCTCCGATAATTTTTTAAAAATAAACTGAACTCTTTGTTCCGGGGCGAGTCTGAGTATATGAAAGACGCGCATTTGTTATCATCATCCCTGTTTTCAGCGATGAAATTTTGGCCACTCAGTGAGTGGCCTTTTTCTTTTGGGTCAGGCGTGTTTTGCAAGCCACGCGGCAAACGGCTCGGTATCCGCCGCCTCAATCTCCTGCTGACGACGTACTGAAGCGTCACGTTCAGCAATAAACTCTTCTTCCTGTAAAATCTCCAGCGGCTCTTCGCGTAACAGATTACGGTAAGCCTCACCGAACGCTTTCCCGGTGCCGCCAATGCCTTCATCAATCATAGACCGTAAGATTCGGGCAGAGAATGTCAGTTCAGGATTATCAAAGCAGGCGACCAACTCGTCACATACCTTTTGATACTCCTCTCCCCCGTGGATACTGTCCAGCGTTTGCGCCACGCGTTTCAGATCGCGGAAAAGATCTTTCCCTACTTTGGGCAGCGGGAACTGCGCAGTTTCACAGCCAATGCCTAACGTCAGGCCCGGCTTACGCCCTTCCAGAATAACGCGATTCCAGTTAGTACGCGTACATAACAGCTCATCGCTACTCATTTCCGGCGCATCGGCCAATACGCACCAGACCATAAACAGATCGAGGAAGCGCACCTGTTGCTCGTCTACGCCGATCGGTGAGAACGGGTTAATATCGAGAGAACGAACTTCAATATACTCAATACCACCACGCAGAAGCGCGTCAGAAGGCGATTCGCCGCTGCGCGTCACGCGCTTGGGACGAATGGGCGCGTACAGCTCATTTTCAATTTGCAGAACGTTGCTGTTAATCTGTAGCCGCTTACCGTCTTTTTCCACACCAATCCGCGCGTACTCCTCGGAAGGGGTTTTAATCGCGCGCTTCAGACCTGCAACGTATTCATGCAAATCGTTAAACGTAATTCCGAGATTGCTTTGCGACTTATTGGTATAGCCCAAATCACTCAAACGCAGCGACGTCGCATACGGCAGGTAGTACATGCCGCAGTCCGTTTTTTCAAACGGTAATGTGGTTGGCTTTCCTTGCAGGAAAGAGGAACAAATGGCCGGAGACGCGCCAAACAGATAGGGGATGACCCAGCCAAAACGGTAATAGTTGCGAATCAGACGAAAATAGCCGGCAGAAATTTTTTCTTTTGCCGCTTCGCCTTCCGTAACGCCGCATTTCGCCTGCCAGAACGCCATCGGTAATGAAAAATTGTAATGTACGCCGGAGATGGTTTGCATCAAGGCGCCATAACGATTTTTCAGCCCTTCGCGATAGAGCGTCTTAAAGCGCCCGGTATTGGATGTGCCGTACTGCGCCAGCTCTATGTCCTGCCCTTCCGCAATATAGCAGGGCATACTTAATGGCCACATCCGCTCATCGCCCAGTTTCCTGGCCGTATACCGATGGAGATCGCGCATAAAAGTGAGCATATGCTGGATATCGCCATCGACTGGCGTAATAAACTCCAGTAGGGCTTCCGCAAAATCCGTGGTAATCCATTTATGGGTCAGCGCTGAACCTAACGCTTCAGGATGACCTGTTGTCGCCAGCGTGCCATCAGCATTGACACGCAGCGTTTCGCGCTCTAACCCGCGCTGTATCCCCTTTAACGCCTGAGGATGTTTTTCCAGCCAGGCCAGAGCCTGTGATACGTCCGGGATCAAATTGACCTCCCGCCTGTCCAAATCGTTTTAATAAGCATAACTGTAATGGCGGCCATACATGCCAAACCTACAATTATTACCACCACATCATGCCCTGAACCGTCGCCGCTGCGAGCGCAACATAGCGCAGCGCCTTACCAAGACACAAAAAAAAGATCGTCCGCCCCCACGGGATGCGCATCCATCCCGCTAACAGGCACAACAAATCACCGATGACCGGCATCCAGCTTAATAATAGTGTGGCTGCGCCATAACGCTTTAGCCAGCCAGTCGCTTTTTCCTGCCAACGCGACGTTTTGCGCAGCGGAAAGAAACGCCCAAGAATAACGTTAGTTACCCCTCCAAGGCTATTACCCATTGTTGCTGTTAAGACTAAGACCCAGGGATGACTGACGCCGGAGACCAGCATAGCAACCAAAACCACCTCAGAATTACCGGGTAACAGCGTCGCGCTGAGAAAACTACTGGCAAACAGAGACAGGAGCGACAGTCCGTCACTCACAATAGTCGGACATCCACGGCATCCATTCCCGCCGCCCGCGCCGCCTGTAAACCAAAATCGGCATCTTCAAATACCACGCACTGCGTCGGCATGACGCCCATCCGCTGGGCGCACAGTAGGAAGGTGTCAGGCGCGGGTTTGTGATGCTGTACGTGATCTGCCGCCACAACCGCATCAAAATAACGACGCAGCTCCAGATGCGCTAACAAGGCTTCCGCGATAGCGCTTTCGCTACCGGTACCGACCGACATGGGACGCCGCCCATGCCACGCTTTGACCACCTCAACCAGCGGCAGCGGTTCTACGCAGTCCAGCAGGATGCTTTTTACCGCGTCGGTTTTCTCACGCGCCAGTGACAGGGGATCAAGATCGGCATGGTTAAGCTCAATGATTGACTGGGCGATAAGCCAGGTTGGCGAACCGTTAAGCGCGACCATTGCCTGTTCATCAAAACGAAGACCATAGCGCCCCAAAACCTCACGCCACGCTTTGCGATGCGTGGGTTCGGTATCCAGGAGAGTACCGTCCATATCAAAAATCAAACCAGCATAACGTGCGTACATCGTGTTCTCGCAAACCGAATAACCAGACAGTACTTTATCGCAATTGGTTGATTTTGTCGCTAATAGAGATGAAGAGGTGTGTTCAGGATAAGGGGAAAAGCGATTGCAGGGCAGTGACGTATCCGGGAGGATTATTCACCTTATGGGCCGTTGCTGACGCAACGTTATCCTTCCTGGTGCCAGCGGTGATTATAGCTATCTTATCTGCATCTTTATCGCTGAAAGTACGGAGAATATGGTGCATCCGGGAGGATTCGAACCTCCGACCGCTCGGTTCGTAGCCGAGTACTCTATCCAGCTGAGCTACGGATGCATTGGAAATGATGTTTACTACAAGATTTGATGTCGCATTTACTGCCACACTAAATAAGATGGTGCATCCGGGAGGATTACTCGCCCTTCTGGCCGTTGCTGACGCAACGTTATCCTTTCTGGTGCCAGCGGTGATTACCGCTATCTTATCCGTATCTTCATCACTGAAAGTACGGAGAATATGGTGCATCCGGGAGGATTCGAACCTCCGACCGCTCGGTTCGTAGCCGAGTACTCTATCCAGCTGAGCTACGGATGCATCGGAAAACTTGCTTTACTGCCGATATTGATACCGCGGTGAAAGCCGTATCAAGTAAGAGATGGTGCATCCGGGAGGATTCGAACCTCCGACCGCTCGGTTCGTAGCCGAGTACTCTATCCAGCTGAGCTACGGATGCATCGGGAAACTTACTTTACTGCAGATTTTGATACCGCGGGAAAGCCGTATCAAGTAAGAGATGGTGCATCCGGGAGGATTCGAACCTCCGACCGCTCGGTTCGTAGCCGAGTACTCTATCCAGCTGAGCTACGGATGCAAATGGCGGTGAGGCGGGGATTCGAACCCCGGATGCAGCTTTTGACCGCATACTCCCTTAGCAGGGGAGCGCCTTCAGCCTCTCGGCCACCTCACCACACGCCTCTTACGAGTGCTTCGAAGAACTTGTTCTGCTCATCGTCGCTGCGTGGCGCACATATTACTTTCTGGGACTTATAAGTCAAACAATTTTTCCAGAGCTTTTATCGTTTGCACACTTCACGCTCAATTAGTCTGTAAAAAAGCCAAAAAGAGTGTTTTATCAACAGATAATTTGATGACACGCTGGCCGCCAAAAGCGCACCATATCAACAGTGAGGTTGAAAAAAGTCATGAAGGGACAACGCGAGCGAGCGAGAAGAGAGGCTGCGTCTCACCCGAAAAGTGAGACGCGAAAACCTTAGTAACTGGACTGCTGGGATTTTTCAGCCTGGATACGCTGGTAGATCTCTTCACGATGGACAGAAACTTCTTTCGGGGCGTTCACGCCAATACGCACCTGGTTGCCCTTCACCCCTAAAACTGTCACGGTGACCTCATCGCCAATCATGAGGGTCTCACCAACTCGACGAGTCAGAATCAGCATTCTTTGCTCCTTGAAAGATTAAAAGAGTCGGGTCTCTCTGTATCCCGGCATTATCCATCATATAACGCCAAAAAGTAAGCGATGACAAACACCTTAGGTGTAAGCAGTCATGGCATTACATTCTGTTAAACCTAAGTTTAGCCGATATACAAAACTTCAACCTGACTTTATCGTTGTCGATAGCGTTGACGTAAACGCCGCAGCACGGGCTGCGGCGCCAACGAACGCTTATAATTATTGCAATTTTGCGCTGACCCAGCCTTGTACACTGGCTAACGCTGCAGGCAGAGCTGCCGCATCCGTACCACCGGCTTGCGCCATGTCCGGACGACCGCCACCCTTACCGCCCACCTGCTGAGCGACCATACCAATCAATTCCCCTGCTTTAACCCGGTCGGTCACATCCTTCGACACGCCCGCAATCAGAGAAACCTTACCTTCAACAACCGTTGCCAGTACGATAACGGTAGACCCCAGTTGATTTTTCAGATCATCAACCATGGTTCGCAGCATTTTCGGCTCAATACCAGCAAGCTCGCTAACCAGGAGCTTCACGCCGTTGAGATCGACCGCTTTACTGGAAAGATTTGCACTCTCCTGCGCTGCGGCCTGGTCCTTCAACTGCTGCAACTCTTTTTCCAGCTGACGTGTACGTTCCAGTACGGCACGCACTTTGTCGCCCAGATTCTGGCTGTCGCCCTTCAGCAGATGCGCAATATCGTTTAAGCGATCGCTTTGCGCGTGAACGGTGGCCATAGCGCCTTCACCGGTTACCGCCTCAATACGACGAATGCCCGCTGCGGTGCCGGACTCAGAGATAATACGGAATAGACCGATATCACCGGTACGACTGGCGTGAGTACCGCCGCACAGTTCGGTAGAGAAATCGCCCATGCTCAGAACGCGTACACGTTCGTCGTATTTCTCGCCAAACAGCGCCATAGCCCCTTTCGCCCTCGCCGCGTCGAGATCCATGATGTTCGTTTCAATCGGCAGGTTGCGGCGAATTTGCGCATTCACCAAATCTTCAACCTGACGAATCTCCGACGGCTTCATCGCTTCATTGTGCGAGAAGTCGAAGCGCAGCACTTTATCGCTAACCAGCGAACCTTTCTGCGCAACGTGTGTCCCAAGCACCTGGCGCAACGCCGCGTGCATCAGGTGCGTGGCGGAGTGGTTCAGACGGATACGTGCGCGGCGCGCTTCATCTACGTCAGCCTGTACCGCATCGCCCACTTTCAGAGCGCCCGCAGACAATTTGCCGATATGACCAATCGCCTGACCATATTTTTGCGTGTCGTCCACAGCGAAAGTAAATCCAGCGCCTTTCAGCTCGCCTTTATCGCCAACCTGACCGCCTGATTCCGCATAGAATGGGGTCTGATCCAGCACGACAACCGCTTCCTGTTCCGCGTTAATCACTTCAACCGCTTTACCATCGACAAACAGCGCGGTCACTTTGCCGTTCAGTTCCAGATGGTCATAACCTTTAAATTCAGAAGCGCTATCAACGCGGATCATCGCGTTGTAGTCCGCGCCAAAACCGCTAGCTTCGCGCGCGCGACGGCGTTGCTCTTCCATAGCGGCTTCAAAACCGGCTTCATCGACTTTGATCTTGCGCTCACGGCAGACGTCCGCCGTTAGATCGACCGGGAAACCATAAGTATCATACAGACGGAAAGCGGTTTCGCCGTCCAGGGTGTCGCCCTGCAATTTCGCCAGTTCTTCATCCAGCAGCGCCAAACCGCGCTCCAGCGTACGGGCGAACTGCTCTTCTTCCGTTTTCAGAACCTGCTCGACCTGCGCCTGCTGACGTTTCAACTCTTCGCCTGCGGAGCCCATTACCTCAATCAGCGGCCCAACCAGCTTGTAGAAGAAGGTCTCTTTCGCGCCCAGCATGTTGCCGTGACGAACCGCGCGACGAATAATGCGACGCAGCACATAGCCACGGTTTTCATTCGACGGCAGCACGCCATCGGCAACCAGGAATGCGCAAGAACGGATGTGGTCGGCGATAACGCGCAGCGATTTATTACCCAGATCGGTGGCGCCGGTGACTTTCGCTACCGCTTCAATCAACGTGCGGAACAGGTCGATGTCATAGTTAGAGTTAACGTGTTGCAGTACCGCGGCAATACGCTCCAGCCCCATACCGGTATCTACAGACGGTTTCGGCAATGGTTCCATCGTCCCGTCAGCCTGACGGTTGAACTGCATAAAGACGATGTTCCAGATCTCAATATAGCGATCGCCGTCTTCTTCCGGGCTTCCCGGAGGGCCGCCCCAGATGTGGTCGCCATGATCGTAGAAGATTTCGGTGCACGGACCGCAGGGACCGGTATCACCCATCTGCCAGAAGTTATCCGATGCGTATGGCGCGCCTTTATTGTCGCCGATACGGATGATACGCTCGCGCGGGATGCCGACTTCTTTTTCCCAGATCTCATAGGCTTCGTCGTCGGTTTCATAAACGGTGACCCATAAACGCTCTTTTGGCAGAGCAAACCAGTTTTCACCGGTCAGTAATTCCCATGCGAACTGAATGGCGTCGTGTTTGAAGTAATCGCCGAAGCTGAAGTTGCCCAGCATTTCGAAGAAAGTATGGTGACGTGCAGTGTATCCGACGTTTTCCAGATCGTTGTGTTTCCCCCCCGCGCGTACGCAACGCTGGGAAGTGGTTGCACGGGAATAATTACGTTTATCGAGCCCAAGGAAAACATCCTTGAACTGGTTCATCCCGGCATTGGTAAACAACAGAGTGGGGTCATTGTTAGGCACCAGGGAACTGCTGGCAACTACCTGATGCCCTTTACTATGGAAAAAGTCGAGAAACGCCTGACGGATCTCAGCGGTGCTCTTGCTCATAATTATCCTGAAATCAAGCTACACTTCATCCTTCAGGCCGCCTCTGCGTTGGCTGCGAGTTTCCCGGTCACGCGTTCCCGAGGCTCACTTGCCGCTTTGATGCGGCTTGAATGATTTTGTGTATTTAAGGAATATTCGTCGCAGACGCTGTTCGCCGTTAAGCAACCCGCGTCCAGACGGAAAAAGTGGGAATAAGATAAGTTTTCTTTACCGGGAAGTAAAATCCCGTATGCGCTCAATCTGCAAAATTTCGCCATATTTGCTGGATATCGTCCATCAGATACCCGCGATAGAGCAAAAAGCGCTGTACCTTAACCTTTTCTGAAAAGTTTGAAGGGAGCGGCTCGCCATATTTGCGAACGGCCTGTTCACGTGCCATTTCACTCCAGTCAATTTCACATTCTCGCATCGCTTTTTCAGTCGATTCACGGGAAATGCCTTTCTGATTCAACTCCTGGCGAATACGCGCCGGGCCATAGCCTTTGCGGCTACGACTGGCGATAAAGCGCATCACGAAGCGCTCGTCATCAAGATAGTGATGTTCGTGGCACCAGGCGATCACGCGTTCATAATCGTCTGCCGTCGCATCAATCTCTTCCGGCCCATTTTTGCCCATCACCGGCGCGGAGAGTTTACGCCGTAATTCCTGCTCGCTGTGATCGCGGACAGCAAGAATACGTACCGCACGATCAAGGAGACGAGCATAAGCGGGACGGCGCGATGTGGGTTCACTCATAAAAAACCTTAACAGGGAGAAATGCCAAAAGGGCCGCATAAATGCAGCCCTTGATGGTAATTTAACGTTTTGCTGAATGGCGGCTTCGTTTTGTCCGACCCACCATCACCTGATGATTAAAAATCTTCGTTGGTTTCTGCAACGCCTTCGCTATCGTCAACGGCGAAATCAGGCGTGGCATTCTGATTACTCAACAGTAATTCACGTACCCTTTTCTCGATCTCTTTCGCTGTCGCCGGGTTCTCTTTCAGCCAGGTAGTCGCGTTCGCTTTACCCTGGCCAATCTTCTCGCCGTTGTAGCTGTACCATGCGCCCGCTTTCTCGATCAGCTTCTCTTTCACGCCCAGGTCAACCAGTTCGCCATAGAAGTTGATGCCTTCACCGTAGAGGATCTGGAACTCGGCCTGCTTAAACGGCGCGGCGATTTTGTTTTTCACCACTTTCACACGCGTTTCGCTACCCACGACATTATCGCCCTCTTTCACCGCGCCAATACGACGGATATCAAGACGAACAGAGGCGTAGAATTTCAGCGCGTTACCGCCGGTGGTGGTTTCCGGGTTACCGAACATCACGCCAATCTTCATACGGATCTGGTTGATGAAAATCAACAGCGTGTTGGACTGTTTCAGGTTCCCCGCCAGCTTACGCATCGCCTGGCTCATCATACGCGCCGCGAGGCCCATGTGAGAGTCGCCGATTTCGCCTTCGATTTCCGCTTTCGGCGTTAGCGCCGCTACGGAGTCGACCACAATGACGTCCACCGCGCCTGAACGCGCCAGCGCGTCACAGATTTCCAGCGCCTGCTCGCCGGTATCCGGCTGAGAGCAGAGCAGGTTATCGATATCGACGCCCAGCTTGCGTGCGTAAACAGGGTCAAGCGCGTGTTCCGCATCGATAAACGCACAGGTTTTACCTTCACGCTGCGCAGCGGCAATCACCTGCAGCGTCAGGGTCGTTTTACCGGAAGATTCCGGCCCGTAAATTTCGACGATACGCCCCATCGGCAGACCGCCCGCACCGAGTGCGATGTCCAGTGAAAGCGAACCGGTGGAGATAGTTTCCACATCCATAGAACGGTCTTCACCCAGACGCATGATGGAGCCTTTACCAAATTGCTTTTCAATTTGGCCCAGTGCTGCCGCCAACGCTTTCTGTTTGTTTTCGTCGATAGCCATTATTACTCCTGTCATGCAACTTGGTATTGAACCGGATAGTGAATTCGTACTGTTGAAGCAATTATACTGTATGCTCATACAGTATCAAGTGTTTTGTAGAAATTGTTGCCACAGGGTTTGTAGCGCGTACGTCGTCGCCTGTCGACGCACCGATTCACGGTCGCCGCTGAAGCATTCCCGACGCGTAATCCCTTCTCCGCTGACGCTGGCGAAAGCAAACCACACCGTACCAACCGGCTTTTCTTCACTGCCGCCATCCGGCCCGGCAATCCCGCTAATAGCGACAGCAAAATCGGCGCGAGCGGCCTTCAGCGCCCCGATCGCCATTTCGACCACTACGGGTTCGCTGACCGCGCCATGCTGCGCCAGAGTCTCTTCACGCACGCCAATCATCTGCGCTTTGGCTTCATTACTATAGGTGACAAAGCCGCGTTCAAACCAGGCGGAGCTTCCGGCGATGTCGGTAATGGCTTTCGCCAGCCAGCCGCCGGTACAGGACTCTGCTGTCGTTACGGTCGCCCCGCGCGCTTTTAACGCCAGCCCGACCTGCTCGCTAAGCCGCATCAGTTCACTGTCAGTCATCATGACCTCTGTCAGTTAGAAATCCTGCCGCACAAGATAGCACTTTCTCACCAGAGATGGGGACGAGCAGTCGATTTTACGAGTCGGATTCCGAAAAAATGCCAGCAGGTTATTTATGCAGAATGAAATGAGGTAGCACATGACTAAATAGCAGTACCATGTCGCTAAATTTACACGCACGGAGAAAAAGCAAGGATGTCACTCAAAAAAACGGAAAGCACACAGCAAACACTAAAACAAACCACCCAACTACGGCTATGGGCCACAATTGGCGGCGTCTGTTCACTTGTCATGGGAGTACTGAATATATTGTCGTCAGGCTATTTTGAACCGTATGATGGCGGTCAAATTATCTTAGGCCTGGGATGTCTGGGATATAGTCTGGCACTATCAAAGAAGATATCCCACTTGCAGGCAGAGAATCAGCCCAAAAAGCCATAATAATAGCGGAGGGGGGGCTCCCCTCCCTAAGCGTAAATTAGCGCACCCGCGCCAGCGCTACCGCCTGGCCCAGTTGCCAAACCGCCATCGCATAATGCGTGCTGTGGTTATATCGGGTAATGGTGTAGAAGTTCGGCAGGCCGTACCAGTACTGGTAGCCCGTACCGATATCCAGACGCAGCAGGCTGGCTTCCTGATGATTGCCCAACGATTGCTGCGGCGTTAAGCCTGCGGCGGCAAGCTGAGAGAGGCTGTATTTTGTTTTGAAACCATTCGCCAGTCCCGGCGCCTGACCATTCGCCGGCACCGCAACCGTATCGCCTTTCACCCAACCATGCGCCTTGAAGTAGTTCGCCACACTGCCGATGGCATCTACCGGATCCCACAAGTTAATGTGCCCATCGCCATTGAAATCGACCGCATATTCTTTATAGGAAGATGGCATAAACTGGCCGTAGCCCATCGCGCCCGCAAAGGAACCTTTCAGATTGAGCGGATCGTCTTGCTCATCGCGCGCCATGAGCAGGAAGGTTTCCAGCTCGCCGGAGAAATATTCCGCCCGGCGCGGATAGTTAAATGACAGCGTCGCCAGCGCGTCCAGAATCCGCGTTTTCCCCATGATACGTCCCCAGCGGGTTTCCACGCCGATGATGCCCACAATGATTTCCGGCGGTACGCCGTATACCTGCCAGGCGCGGTTCAGCGCGTCTTCATACTGATTCCAGAACGCGACGCCGTTTTGCACGTTATCCGGCGTAATAAATTGTTTGCGGTAGCGCAGCCAGGCGCCATTTGGTCCAGCGGGCGGCTGAGTGGTCGGCGCTTGTCTGTCCATCAGACGCAGGACGTAATCCAGTCTTTTAGACTGCGAGAGGATCTCCTGCAGCTGCTGACGGTCGAAACCGTGTTTGCTGACCATTTTATCAATGAACTGCTGCGCATTAGGGTTGTTGGCGAAGTCGCCGCCCATTTGCATGACGTTATGCTGCGGCTCAAGCAGGAAGCCGCCGGAAGACGTGCCAGTCGTCGCTTGAGTCTCGGAAGATTTTGGCGTGCTGCTACAGGCAGCAAGCAATACGCAAAGTGGAAGTAACGCTACATAACGACGCTTGAACATGAGACATCCATTAAACAAATTCAGCCAGGGAGAAGTATGGTAAAGCATCCCCCGCCGCACAAGGAAGCGGCACAAGAGAATAAATCACCTTTCTCCTCTTTTCAGTTTGTATCCTCTCCCTCGCCCCCACAATCTTTCAACTTAAAATATTTTTCTTTTATTTTGCGATCACAATAACACTTTTGAATCTTTCAACATGATTACAATGAACAGGAAATTAGCAAGAAAACTAAAAACCCTACAGGAGAGAACAATGATCGAAACCATTACACATGGTGCGGAGTGGTTCATCGGGTTATTCCAGAAAGGCGGAGAGGTGTTTACCGGTATGGTGACAGGTATTCTTCCGCTACTGATAAGCCTGCTGGTTATCATGAATGCGCTCATCAATTTTATCGGCCAGCAGCGTATTGAGCGTTTTGCCCAACGTTGTGCCGGAAATCCGCTATCTCGTTACCTGCTTTTACCGTGTATCGGGACATTTGTTTTTTGTAATCCGATGACCCTGAGCCTGGGACGCTTTATGCCGGAGAAGTACAAGCCGAGCTATTACGCGGCGGCCTCCTATAGCTGTCACTCCATGAACGGTCTGTTTCCGCATATCAATCCCGGCGAACTGTTTGTTTATCTGGGTATCGCCAGCGGACTCACCACGTTAGGGCTTCCTCTCGGCCCGCTCGCGGTGAGCTATCTGCTGGTAGGTCTGGTGACGAACTTCTTCCGCGGTTGGGTTACCGATCTCACCACCGCTATTTTTGAGAAAAAAATGGGGATTCAACTTGAGCAGAAAGTTCATCTGACAGGAGCGGTATCATGACACGGGTTCGTATTGAGAAAGGCGCCGGCGGCTGGGGCGGCCCGCTTGAACTGGACGTTACGCCAGGCAAAAAGATCGTCTATATCACAGCCGGTACGCGCCCGGCGATCGTCGACAAACTGGCGCAACTAACAGGCTGGCAAGCGGTGGACGGCTTTAAAGAAGGCGAACCACCGGAAGCGGAAATCGGCGCGGCCATTATCGACTGCGGCGGTACGCTGCGCTGCGGTATCTATCCGAAACGCCGGATTCCAACCATTAATATTCACTCGACGGGTAAGTCCGGCCCACTGGCGCAGTATATTGTTGAGGATATTTATGTCTCCGGCGTAAAAGAAGAAAACATTACTCTTGTCGGCGAAACGCCTGCCAGTCCTCAGCCTGCCAAAACGACATTAGGACGTGACTACGACACCAGCAAAAAAATCACCGAGCAGAGCGACGGGCTGCTGGCAAAAGTCGGTATGGGAATGGGCTCCGCCGTGGCGGTACTGTTCCAGTCCGGTCGCGACACCATTGATACAGTCCTGAAAACAATCCTGCCGTTTATGGCGTTCGTTTCGGCGCTGATCGGCATCATTATGGCCTCAGGTCTTGGCGACTGGATCGCCCACGGCCTGGCGCCATTAGCCAGCCATCCACTGGGGCTGGTGACGCTGGCATTGATCTGCTCTTTCCCGCTGCTGTCGCCCTTTCTCGGCCCTGGCGCGGTTATCGCTCAGGTCATTGGCGTCCTGATCGGCGTTCAGATAGGCCTGGGCAATATCCCCCCGCATCTGGCGCTTCCCGCCCTGTTCGCGATTAACGCGCAGGCGGCCTGCGACTTTATCCCGGTCGGCCTGTCACTGGCGGAAGCGAAACAAGACACCGTTCGCGTCGGCGTACCTTCTGTGCTGGTCGGACGCTTCCTGACTGGCGCGCCCACGGTACTTATCGCCTGGTTTGTTTCCGGCTTTATCTATCAATAAGAGGTTCAGACATGAGCGTGATTTATCAAACCACCATCACCCGTATCGGCCAGAGCGCGAAGGAGGCGCTCGGCGAACAGATGCTGATTACGTTTCGGGAAGGTGCGCCGGCGGATATCGAAGAATTTTGCTTCATCCATTGTCATGGCGAACTGACCGGCGCGCTGCAGCCTGGCGCGCGGTGTGAATTGGGCCAACATTGCTATCCGGTCACGGCGGTCGGCAGCGTAGCCGAGCAAAACCTGCGTGAACTGGGGCATATCACTTTGCGCTTCGATGGTCTGCGCGAAGCGGAATTTCCCGGCACCGTACACGTTGCGGGGCCTGTACCGGACGATATCGCGCCGGGCTGTATTTTGACGTTTGTCGCTTAAGGAGAAAAAACATGAATCAAGTTGCCGTTGTCATTGGCGGAGGCCAGACCCTGGGGGCATTCCTTTGCCGTGGGCTTGCAGAAGAAGGATACCGCGTGGCGGTCGTTGATATTCAAAGCGATAAAGCCGCGAATGTCGCCCAGGAAATTAACGCCGATTTTGGCGAAGGTATGGCGTACGGTTTTGGCGCCGACGCTACCAGCGAGCAGAGCGTGCTGGCGCTTTCCCGCGGCGTAGACGAGATTTTCGGGCGCGTCGATCTGCTGGTTTACAGCGCGGGTATCGCCAAAGCGGCGTTTATCAGCGATTTCCAGTTGGGCGATTTTGACCGCTCGCTACAGGTGAATCTGGTAGGCTATTTCCTCTGCGCCCGTGAGTTTTCCCGCCTGATGATCCGCGACGGCATTCAGGGGCGCATTATTCAGATTAACTCTAAATCCGGCAAAGTGGGCAGTAAACACAACTCCGGCTACAGCGCGGCGAAATTCGGCGGCGTGGGGTTAACCCAGTCTCTGGCGCTGGATCTGGCGGAATACGGCATTACCGTACACTCGTTGATGCTCGGCAACCTGTTGAAATCGCCGATGTTCCAGTCACTGCTGCCGCAATACGCCACTAAACTGGGCATTAAGCCCGACGAGGTGGAGCAGTATTACATTGATAAGGTACCGCTCAAACGCGGGTGTGATTATCAGGATGTGCTGAACATGCTGCTATTTTATGCCAGCCCGAAAGCGTCTTATTGCACCGGGCAGTCGATCAACGTAACCGGCGGTCAAGTGATGTTCTGACCGTGAATTGCCGGATGGCGCCGTAAGCCGGATAAGACGGTTACGCCGCCATCAGGCAAAACAACAGGAGCACATTATGGTTTCCACTCTGATTACCGTCGCCGTTATCGCCTGGTGTGCGCAACTGGCGCTGGGCGGCTGGCAGATTTCCCGCTTTAATCGGGCTTTCGATAAACTTAGCCAACAGGGACGGGTCGGCGTCGGGCGCTCCGGCGGGCGTTTTAAGCCCCGGGTGGTGGTTGCCGTGGCGCTGGACGAACAGCAGCGGGTGACGGACACTTTATTGATGAAAGGCCTTACGGTATTCGCCAGACCGGTTAAAATTGCCGCAATGCAAGGAAAACATTTGCATGAATTACAGCCTGATGTGATCTTTCCCCATGATTCGCTCGCGCAGAATGCACTATCATTGGCGCTTAAACTGAAACATGGGTAATTTCGTTGTGAATGCGTATAGCTTGCGAAATTATCATTTTGCAACCAATACCCTAAATAATTCGAGTTGCAGGAAGGCGGCGACGCAGCGAATCCCAGGAGCGTACATCAGTATGTGACCGGGGTGAGCGAGGAAAGCCAACGCACATGCAGCGTGAAGTATGACGGGTAAATACATAAGTCAGGGTAATCACGCCTATGAAACCTCGTCAGCGTCAGGCCGCGATTCTGGAGCACCTGCAAAAACAGGGAAAATGCTCGGTTGAAGAACTGGCCCAGTACTTTGACACGACAGGCACCACTATCCGTAAAGATCTGGTCATTCTGGAAAATGCCGGAACCGTCATCCGCACCTATGGCGGCGTGGTGTTGAATAAAGAAGAGTCCGATCCGCCTATTGATCACAAAACGCTTATCAACACCCACAAAAAAGCGCTGATAGCCGCAGCCGCTGTGAAATATATCCATGATGGCGATTCCATTATTCTGGACGCCGGAAGTACCGTGTTACAGATGGTGCCGTTGCTTTCGCGTTTTAGCAACATCACGGTGATGACCAACAGCCTCCATATTGTTAACGCGCTATCGGAACTGGACAACGAACAAACTATCCTGATGCCCGGCGGCACCTTCCGTAAAAAATCGGCGTCGTTTCACGGTCAACTGGCGGAAAACGCCTTTGAGCAATTCAGCTTTGATAAACTTTTCATGGGAACTGACGGTATTGACCTGAATGTCGGTGTGACCACGTTCAATGAGGTTTACACCGTCAGTAACGCAATGTGCAATGCAGCACGCGAGGTGATTCTGATGGCGGACTCCTCAAAATTTGGTCGTAAAAGCCCCAATGTGGTGTGCAGTCTGGAAACCGTCGACAAACTGATCACGGACACGGGGATCGATCCGGCATTTCGTCAGGCGCTGGAAGCAAAAGGGATTGAAGTAATCATAACCGGAGAAAGCAATGAGTGATGCACTACTAAACGCGGGCCGTCAGACCTTAATGCTGGAGCTACAGGAAGCCAGCCGTCTGCCGGAGCGTCTGGGCGATGATTTTGTCCGCGCCGCCAATATCATTATTCACTGTGAAGGCAAAGTGATCGTTTCCGGCATTGGCAAGTCAGGTCATATTGGTAAAAAAATCGCCGCGACGCTTGCCAGTACCGGTACTCCCGCTTTTTTTGTTCATCCGGCGGAAGCACTGCATGGCGATCTGGGGATGATTGAAAGCCGCGACGTGATGTTATTTATCTCCTATTCCGGCGGCGCAAAAGAACTCGACCTCATCATCCCGCGTCTGGAAGATAAATCCGTCGCGCTGCTGGCGATGACCGGTAAACCTCACTCTCCGCTGGGGCGAGCGGCAAAAGCCGTTCTGGATATTTCCGTCGAGCGTGAAGCCTGTCCGATGCATCTGGCGCCGACATCCAGTACCGTCAATACGCTGATGATGGGCGATGCGCTGGCGATGGCGGTCATGCAGGCGCGCGGTTTTAACGAAGAAGATTTCGCCCGTTCGCATCCGGCTGGCGCACTGGGCGCGCGTTTGCTCAATAATGTGCATCACCTGATGCGCCAGGGCGATGCAATACCGCAGGTGATGCTCGCCACCAGCGTGATGGATGCCATGCTGGAACTTAGCCGTACCGGGCTGGGGCTGGTGGCGGTTTGCGATGAGCAACATGTTGTGAAAGGCGTCTTTACCGACGGCGACCTGCGTCGCTGGCTGGTAGGCGGCGGCGCGCTCACCACGCCGGTAAGCGAAGCCATGACGCCCAACGGTATTACGCTCCAGGCGCAAAGCCGCGCCATTGACGCCAAAGAGCTCCTGATGAAACGCAAAATTACCGCCGCGCCAGTGGTCGATGAAAACGGCAAACTCACCGGCGCCATTAACCTACAGGATTTCTACCAGGCGGGGATTATCTAATCCTTCAGTCCCAGACGTTTCGCCAGCCGATGCAGGTTGGCGACGTCGGTTTCCAGCGCCCGCGCGCTGGCCGCCCAGTTATGATTATTTTGCGCCAGCGCCTGGCGAATCATCTCTCGCTGGAAGTTCTCCGTCGATTCGCGCAAATTGCGGCAAGTCGGCAGCGCCAGAAAGCTTTCCGCAGGCGGCGCGGGTAAAACGTCCTCTGACAAGGCAAAATGCTGCGCCTCCAGTATCACCTCATCCCCTGCCCGGGTCGCTCTCGCCAGTACAACCGCACGGTGAATGGCATGTTCCAGCTCCCGGACGTTGCCCGGCCAGCCATAGTTGAGCAAATGGCGGCGCGCGTCGGGACTCAGCACCACGCGGGACAGCCCCAGCCGCAGTCGGCACTGCTCGCAAAAATAGCCCGCCAGCAGCACCACATCATCGCCGCGCTCGCGCAGCGGCGGCACAAAGAGCGGGAAAACGCTCAGGCGATGGAACAGATCGGCGCGAAAACGCCCTGCCAGCACCTCTTCACGCAGGTCACGGTTGGTTGCCGCCAACACCCGCACATCCACGCGCAGGCTACGATCGTCGCCGACGCGCTGAATATCGCCATACTGCAACACGCGAAGTAGCTTGGCCTGTAGCGCCAGCGACAGTTCGCCAATCTCATCCAGAAACAGCGTACCGTTATCCGCCATTTCGAACTTACCGCTACGATTACTGATAGCCCCGGTAAAAGCCCCTTTTACATGACCAAACAACTCGCTCTCCGCCACGCTTTCCGGCAGCGCGGCGCAGTTGAGATAGACCAGCGGATTGACCGCTCTGGGGGAGCCCTGGTGAATAGCTTTCGCCACCAGCTCTTTACCGGTCCCCGTTTCACCGCCGATCAGCACGTTAAGATCGGAGCCCGCCACAATCTCGATCTCTTTTTTCAACTGCGTCATCGCCGGCGACAGGCCGATCATGTGCGTCTCTTTTATCGGTTCAAACACGCCTGACGACCCCGGCAGCATGTTCTGGCTTTCCAGTTGTTCAATTAACAGCGCATTACTCAATGCCCCGGCGGCCAGCGCGGCGACAAGCCGTAGCTCTTCATCGCTAAATACCTCGAACTGCTCCGGCGTCATAGCATCAAGGGTCAGCGCACCGATGAGGTTCTGTCCGGCAAACAGCGGCAGACCAACACAGGCGTGGACTTTCAGGCTTTCCTGTCCGGGAATTAACCCGTCATACGGATCGGGTAAATCGCTATCAGCCGGAAAACGCACCACGTCCCCCGCGCGGGCGATGGCTTCCAGGCGCGGATGCCCTTCCAGGGTAAAACGTCTGCCGAGAACGTCCTGCGCCAGGCCATCAATCGCCAGTGGAATAAATTGTCGTGATTCATAGCGCAACAGCGCCGAGGCGTCGCACGCCAGCACCTGACGCAGCGTAGTAATCAGCCGCTGAAAACGATCCTGATGCCCAATGCCGCGTTGTAACTCAATGGCGATGCCCGCCAATACCTCCACGGAAAAACTCATGGTTACCTCATTGTCATTTTGACAACCTATAGTGTCATATTGACAGCATCATTTATAGTCTTTTTGACTATATCAAAAATACAAAATTATTATAATTTCATATAAATCAATCAGATGAAAAGTTGGCACACTACCTGCAATAAGCAAAACAACTTTTTGTAAACGTTGAATGAATTGAGGTGGTTATGTCTATTCTGGTTAAAGATAATATTCATTGGGTTGGCCAACGCGACTGGGAAGTACGTGATTTTCACGGCACTGAATACAAAACGCTGCGCGGCAGCAGCTATAACAGCTATCTCATTCGTGAAGAAAAGAATGTGCTGATCGATACCGTCGATCATAAGTTTAGCCGTGAGTTTGTGCAAAATCTGCGCAGTGAAATCGACCTCGCGGATATCGACTACATCATCATTAACCATGCCGAAGAAGACCATGCAGGCGCGCTGACCGAACTGATGGCGCAGATCCCGGACACGCCTATCTACTGTACCGCCAACGCCATTGACTCTATCAACGGCCATCACCATCACCCGGAATGGAATTTTAAGGTGGTGAAAACCGGCGATACGCTGGATATCGGCAACGGCAAGCAGTTGATCTTCGTGGAAACGCCGATGCTGCACTGGCCGGACAGCATGATGACCTATATGACCGGCGACGCGGTGTTATTCAGCAACGACGCCTTTGGTCAGCACTACTGCGACGAGCGCCTGTTCAATGATGAAGTGGACCAAACCGAACTGTTTGAACAATGCCAGCGCTACTACGCCAATATCCTGACGCCGTTCAGCCGTCTGGTAACGCCAAAAATTACCGAAATCCTCGGCTTCAACCTGCCGGTGGATATGATTGCCACCTCACACGGCGTGGTATGGCGCGACAACCCAACGCAAATCGTGGAACTGTATCTGAAATGGGCGGCAGATTATCAGGAAGATCGTATCACTATTTTCTACGATACCATGTCGAACAATACTCGCATGATGGCGGATGCCATCGCGCAGGGTATCAATGAAGTGGACCCGAACGTGGCGGTCAAAATCTTTAACGTCGCCCGCAGCGATAAAAATGAAATACTGACCAATGTCTTCCGTTCGAAAGGCGTGCTGGTCGGCACTTCTACCATGAACAACGTGATGATGCCGAAAATCGCTGGTCTGGTGGAAGAGATGACCGGCCTGCGCTTTCGCAACAAACGCGCCAGCGCCTTCGGTTCTCATGGCTGGAGCGGCGGCGCGGTGGATCGACTGTCCACGCGCTTACAGGATGCCGGTTTTGAAATGTCCCTGAGTCTGAAAGCGAAATGGCGTCCGGATCTGGATGCGCTGGAGTTGTGCCGTCAGCACGGTCGCGACATCGCGCGTCAGTGGGCGCTTGCTCCGCTGCCGGAAACCACACAGAAAACCGCGCCAGTCGAAGAAACCACAACCTGCGCCGCCGCAGACCTCGGCCCCAAAATGCAATGCAGCGTATGCCAGTGGATTTACGACCCTGAGCAGGGCGAGCCGTTGCAGGATGTCGCGCCGGGTACGCCGTGGAACGACGTGCCGGATAACTTCCTGTGCCCGGAATGTTCATTAGGTAAAGACGTGTTCGACGTACTGGCGACGGAGGCAAAATGAGTCGGGGAATCATCATTATTGGGTCGGGCTTCGCCGCCCGCCAGCTCGTCAAAAATATCCGTAAACAAGATGCGCATGTGCCGTTAACCCTGATTGCGGCGGACAGCATGGATGAGTATAACAAGCCCGATCTCAGCCACGTTATCAGCCAGTCGCAGCGCGCCGATGATCTCACCCGCCAGTTAGCGGGGGAATTTGCTGAACAGTTTAATCTGCGACTGTTCCCGCATATCAGGGTTGCTGACATTGATGCCGATGCCCATGTGGTGAAAAGTCAGGATAAGCAGTGGCAGTACGACAAGCTGGTACTGGCGACCGGGGCGACAGCCTTTGTGCCGCCGATTGCAGGACGTGAGTTAATGCTTACTTTGAATAGCCAGCAGGAGTACCGCGCCTGTGAGACACAACTGCGCGACGCGCAGCGAGTGCTGATTGTCGGCGGCGGTCTCATTGGCAGTGAATTAGCGATGGATTTCTGCCGCGCCGGGAAAACGGTAACGCTGATGGATAACGCCGCCAGCCTTCTCGCCTCACTGATGCCACCGGAAGTGAGCAGTCGCTTACAGCATCACCTGACCGATATGGGGGTGCATCTGCTGCTGAAATCGCAGTTGCAAAAACTGGAGAAAATCGAAGCCGGTATCCGCGCTACGCTGGCAAGCCAGCGTAGTATTGAGGTCGATGCGGTGATTGCCGCCACCGGCTTACGCCCGGAAACCGCTCTGGCGCGCCGCGCCGGGGTAGCCGTCAACCGCGGCGTCTGCGTGGATAGCTATCTACAGACCAGTCACCCGGATATTTATGCGATCGGCGATTGCGCAGAGATCAACGGTCAGGTGCTGCCCTTCCTGCAACCGATCCAGTTAAGCGCGATGTACCTGGCGAAAAATCTGTTTGGCGGCAACGCGCCGCTGAAGCTACCGGCGATGCTGGTCAAAGTCAAAACGCCGGAACTGCCGCTGCATCTGGCGGGAGAAACTCAGCGCCGTGATTTAAGCTGGCAGATTACCGCAGAATCTGACGGTATGATTGCCAAAGGCATGAGCGGAGAAGGCCAACTACGCGCCTTTGTGGTGAGTGAAGACCGCATGAAAGAGGCCTTTGCACTGCTGAAAACGTTGTCCGTATAAGCCTGTGATGCCGGATGGCGCCGCTTCGCGTCTTATCCGGCCTACGAGTGAGCATCTGTTTACAGGCCAGATAAGGCGCAGCCGCCATCCGGTGCCCTACACTTCCCTTAACGCTCGCGCTGCGGCAATCACGCCCTGTCCAAACGACAGTCCGCCGTCGCCCGCTGGTAACCGCTGCGGAAATAACAATTTAAAATCAGAAAGATAAAAGGCAAGACGCGCGCGCAGTAAGCGGTTGTGTATCACCCCGCCGCTGAAGACCAGAGTGGTTATCCCCCGCGCCGTAGCCTGCTGGCGCATTAGCGTGGCAAACCCGCACGCCAGCGCATCATGAAAAGCCCAGGCGCGTTGCACGGGCGTGGCCTGCCAGTTCAACCATTGCCGCCAGAAAACAGCGACGTCCAGTTGAGCGCCGTTAAGCGGCATCGTTACCGGATGCTCAACGTTAGCGCATTGAGAGGCCAGCGCCTCCAGCGCGCAGGCGGCCTCGCCCTCATAGCTAAGCGATGCTGGCGTGCAGCGAAGCGCGGCAGCCACCGCGTCGAACAACCTCCCGCAGGAAGAGGCCAACGGGGCATTGACGCCGCGCTCAATGGCACGCGCCAGGACATTCCAGTTTTGCTGTTGCAGCCCCGCTGTCTCCGGATAATCCTGCCAGTCCGGCACAAAGCGCAGGCACTGCGCCAACAGATTACGCCACGGATGTTTGGCAGCCAGATCGCCTCCCGGCAGCGCCACGGCGGGTAAACCACCTAAATGTTCGCACTCGCGATAATTGACCCGCAAACATTCTCCGCCCCATAGCGCGCCATTCTCACCCATGCCGATACCGTCTACCGTCAGGGCAATCACCTCTCCGCCGTCCAGCGGCCAACCATGCTCGGCCAGGCAAGCCGCCGCATGGGCATGATGGTGTAACACCGTCTCTGTCGGCAGACGCATCTCACTGGCCCACTGACTGGAAACATAGCCCGGATGCGCATCACAGACGATACGCTCTGGGGTAAAATCGTAGATTGACTGGATCAGACGCAATGCCTCGCGCCACTGCGCCTGGATACCGTCATCGCTGAGATCGCCTAAATGCTGGCTGACAACCGCCTGTTCGCCGCGTACCAGACAGAACGTGTTTTTCAGATCCGCGCCCAGACAAAGTATCGGCGGCACATCGCGAAATCCGGGCGGCAACGCAATCGCGTCCGGCACGTATCCCCGCGAACGACGCAGCATTTCGCCGCTGTCGCGCACAACAGAGTCGTCCATGCGCTGTACAATGTCGCGATTGTGCAACAGAAAACCATCGGCAATATCGTGTAAATCGTCCAGCGCCTGTTCGTTGGTGATGGCGGGCGGTTTGCCGCTCAGGTTGCCGGATGTCATCACCAGCGGGTAATTGAGCGCCTGCAACAAGAGATGTTGCAATGGGTTGGCTGGCAGCATCACGCCCACCTCCGTAAGTCCTGGCGCGATGCCCTCACTCAGCGAAGGTACATACTGCTTATCCACCAGTACAATCGGGGCCGCTGGCGTGGTCAGCAGTGAACGCGCCGCGGTCGGCAGCGTTTGCGCCGTGGGCAACATCACCGCCAATGGTTTCGCCGGGCGATGTTTACGCGCCCGCAGCATCGCCACTGCGTTATCGTTGCGCGCGTCGCAGGCCAGATGAAAACCACCCAGCCCTTTAACGGCAATAATGCCTCCGGCGTTCAGTTGGGCGACCGCCGCCTGCAAAGCCGCCTCTTTTTCCGCTCGTTCATGTTGGCTCCGCCACTCAAGATGCGGCCCGCATGACGGACAGGCAACGGGCTGGGCATGAAAACGGCGATCGTACGGATCGCGGTATTCGCTGTCGCATTCCGGACACAAGGGAAACGCCGCCATCACCGTAAATGGCCGGTCATAGGGCATAGCGCGAATAATGGTGAAGCGTGGTCCGCAGTGGGTGCAATTGATGAAAGGATAACGGTAGCGCCGCTCGCCTGGGGTATTCATCTCGGCAAGACATGCCGGGCAGGTCGCCGCATCCGGCACGATTTGCGTGTTCATCGAACCGCCTGCGCTCTGACGAATGGTGAAATCCGTCGGTGCGCGCTCCCATACCAACGACGCGTGTTCAACGCTGTCAATGCGCGCCAGCGGCGGGCAATCCTGATAGAGCGCGGCAATAAATTGCGACGGATCTTCCAGCAGCCGAACGACGACGCCGTCGCCGTCATTACACACGTCGCCGTGTAATCGCAACTGCTGCGCCAGCTGCCAGACAAAAGGACGAAAACCGACGCCCTGTACTTTGCCCCGAATGCGTAGCTGTACGCCGGAAGGTGTGTCTATCGCCATCTTATTTTCCCGCCATCATCGAACCCGGATGCCTGATGGCGCGACGCTTATCAGGCCTACAACCGCACGGACCGTAGACCGGATAAGGCATTGATGCCGCCATCCGGCAATGCTTTGTGGCGTATTCTACGCGCAATCGCAGAAATCAGAAAAGCAGCGATGCCGTTGAATCCAGCGCCGCACGACGGCGTTTTTCCGCGCTTAGCTGTTCGAGCTTATTGCGGTCCACGCAGATGAGGGCGTGCGTTGGGCAAGCGGCCATACAGGCCGGACCGGCTTCACGGTGGTGACACAGATCGCACTTGTTGGCTTCGGCTTTTTCGGCACGCACGTTCAGCCCCGCGCCGCTATTGCGAACCACCGGACGTACCACCACTTCCATGGCGCCGTAAGGACATGCCACTACGCAAGTTTTACAGCCAATGCAGCGTTCTTGCATCACATGAACAAAGCCTTTGTCACGGCTGATGGCGCCATTCGGGCAAACGTTGGCGCACGGCGCGTCTTCACACTGGCGACACAGCGTTGCCGTGGAAACATTCACGCCTTTGATGACATGGATACGAGGTAAAAAGGTTTCAGGGGTCAGCGATGCGCAATCCTGATTTTCCTGATGGGATACGACGCAAGCCACTTCACAGGTACGGCAACCAATGCACTTACTCGCGTCTGCAATGATGAAACGGTTCATCAAATTCTCCAGCAATAACAGATGATGTGCCGATATATACACGAATCGTGCCAATTTTTATTTCATTGTTATTTAAGAACATTCTTTCTATTTTCGTGAGCATTTACGTGTCATCGTCACAAGTGTCGATGACACGTAATGTCGCCAGTGGTGGTCAAGATTTGCAGTGATAGCCAGCCAACTCTGCACCGCAACTGACATCAATCCTGATTAACGCCTGGCAATACGTTACCGCGTATTAAACAGCGCTGCGTAAGGGAAAGATCGTCCGTTTGCGGATTCCTTCCGGCAATAGGTTTGATAATTAATTTACGGCCAGGATAGTGATTAAAACGGGTCAGCGCCGGATAACTCAACCGGCCAAACCAGCCGTGTACGCGCTGCCAGCGGGCGTCCTTCACCTGATATAAATTGGTTATCCAGTAGCCTGAGTCAAACTGCATATCCAACAGTTGCGTGCGCCCATTGCCCTGTAAATCAAGCAAATCATCGACGCCAGTATCGGTGGCGGTATAAAACCCCCACGGTTCAAAGACGCAGGGGCGGCCATTCTTGAGAAAGGTGAAAATGATGTATTGCGCGCTCGGCGCCAGGCCCAACCCAGGATTGCCCAACCAGATAACCAGATCCTGAATGCCGTTACGATCGAGGTCAGCGCGATAAAATTGCGCATTACCCGCCAAATTAATCAGCATTCCCACCGGGACAACCCACGAATTACCGGCTCTGTCTTTTCCGCTAATCCGCCATTCGTTATCTTTTTTCGGCTCCGGCAGTAGCGTCACCCCACTGACTCCGACCTGGCGAAAATGCCAGGTCTGGTCGGGCGATACAGAATAAGGCAGGGTCAACAGCGGCTTCAGCGCACGCTTTTGCGCATATTCACCGTCGCTCATCGGCAGGTAACCGACAAAGCCGGTGGCCAGTGCGCGCGCGGCGATGCAGAAAAATAGCAGTCCGCTCCATACGATAACCTTCACGTTCTTCTTACCGCCTATGCCGGGGAACACAAATCCGTCCAATGGGTACGCATTTTACGCCTCCGGCGCTTCCAGCGCGGCAAATCCGCCGTTTCCCTGCCAGCCTTCCAGGCGCTGATAGACAGTGTTTACCGCGTCCTTAATCGGTTGAGTCATCGGATAATAAAACCCGACGATATCCGGCTGGATACCAACAAAAATCACCTCGCCGACATCCTCTTTGAGCTGATCGACCAGGTAGTTGAGCGGCATATTGTGGGTGGTCATCATAAACATTTCGGCGATATCATCCGGATCGATAATGCGGATCTCGCCCGGATTAAGACCCATGTCGGTGGCGTCGACAATCAACAGACGCTGCGGGCGCAGTTCGCGAATCGCCACAATGTCGTTTTCCGGCGCGCTGCCGCCATCAATCACCACCCAATTACCCTTCGGCTGCGCCGCGCACATTTCCGCCAGTAACGGGCCTGCGCCGTCGTCGCCCATCATGCTGTTGCCGACACAGAGTAAAACGTCAGTCACGAAGCCTCCTCACCATCAGGTAGATGGCGCTTTCCTGATGAATGTCATGCAGCATACTGAGCATCAGTTTGCTCCATTCTTGCTGCTGCGGGGTCTGCGCGGCGCGCGCCTCATCAAACGCGCGCGCCAGCATTTGCACATGGTTGAAATCGATGACGATCTCGCCATACTTCGGCACGCCTTCCATTTTACGCCGGGCATCGCTACCGGCTTCCAGGGTGGCGATCCACGCCAGATACTCATCCCATGGGCAGGTGAGCGCGGCCTCCAGACAATCGATAACCCCCAGGTGGTGCCCAATCGCCAGGCTGTAATAGACAACCTGCTGCGCCTCGGCAGGCGTCGCATCGTTCTCATCAATAAACTTACGGCTCAGTTGACTGAACACCACCTGTTCGCTCATCGGATACGCGCCTCTTCAACAACATGATTGAGATGGGTGACAATTTCGGTTAAACGCGGATCGTTTTCCGCTTCCAGCCAACGCGCCACTTGCTGCTCGCCCTGCCCCAACTGTGTCAGGTAATCATCGGCGATCTGACGACCATAGCGATAACCCGCCAGCCGGCGCGCCGCGCGATCCACCTTCACGCGCAGCGGCTGCACCATATCCGGATGCAGGATCTCTGCGGGCTGATCGTCCAGCTCACCCGGCGCGCGGGCGTGGATTTTCTGCTCCAGCAGGCCAAGCGCCATCGCAAAGCCATACAGCGTGGCGGCAGGCGTTGGCGGGCAGCCTGGAATATACACATCCACCGGGACGATTTTGTCGGTACCGCCCCAGACGCAGTAGAGATCGTGGAAAATACCGCCGCTGTTGCCGCAGGCGCCGTAAGAGATACAGATTTTCGGGTCCGGCGCCGACTGCCAGGCGCGCAGCGCCGGAGAGCGCATGGCGCGGGTCACCGCGCCGGTAAACAGCAGAATATCGGCATGACGCGGCGACGGTACCACTTTGATACCGAAACGCTCGGCATCAAACAGCGGCGAAAGCGTCGCAAAGATTTCGATTTCACAGCCGTTACAGCCGCCGCAGTCCACGCGGTAAACGTATGCCGAACGCTTAATATTTTTCAGTAGAGACGCCTTCATGCTGGCGATGGATTCATCCACCGTCATCGGTACCGGAATGCCGTTGGCGTCACGCGGGCCTAATAAATTGCTCATTAGCTGACCTCTTTCATATGGCGAGTCAGTTCAATACGGTCGGACGGCACCAGGCATTTCTGACGCTTACAGTCCGGGCAGGTCTCAAAGCTTTCGCGGTGGTTTTCCGCGCGGCTGTCGCCGTTGTGCGCAAGCAGCGCAATGGCGTAGTCGATCTCTTTCTGTACCGCGAAAGGACGATTGCACACGCGGCAGTTGCACAGCGCAAAGCGGGACTGTTGCAGGAAGTCTTCTTTCTTCCACACTGCCAGTTCGTACTCTTGCGACAGTTTGATCGCCGCCGTCGGGCAAACTTCTTCGCAGCGACCGCAGAAGATACAACGGCCAAGATTGAACTGCCACGCCAGCTCATTGGTTGCCAGTAAGGTTTCCACCGTCAGCGCGTTCGACGGGCAGGCATTAACGCAGGCGGCGCAGCCGATGCACTGCTGCGGATTATGTTCCGGCTTGCCGCGGAAGTTTTTATCAACCGCAATCGGCTCCAGCGGATAAGACGAGGTCGCCGTGCCGGTTTTGATAACTTTTTTGATAAAGGTAAACATGGCGATTCCTTATTTCAGCGGCGAGTTTTTACGCTCAATGCTGTAGCGCTCAAGTTCTTTGTACGGCACGACTTTGCTCTTCTTCTTACGCACATCGACCACGGTCATCCGGTCGGTACAGGAGTAGCAAGGGTCGAGGCTGCCGATAATCAGCGGCGCATCGGAGACGGTGTTGCCGCGCAGCATATAGCGCAGCGTCGGCCAGTTGGCGTAGGTCGCCGCACGACAGCGCCAGCGGTAAAGCTTCTGGTTGTCGCCGGTCATGCTCCAGTGGATATCATCGCCACGCGGCGCTTCGGCAAAGCCGAGCGCAAAACGGTGCGGAATATAGGTAAAGCCTTCCACCATCAGCGGGCCGCCCGGTAGATTATCCAGACCGAAATCGATCATATTCAGCGAGGTGTAAACTTCGTTGATACGGACTTTCAGACGAGAAATCACATCGCAGCCCTGCTCGCTATGTACTTCCATCGGCAGCAGACCGTAACCGACAAACGGGTGGTCGGCTCGGGTGTCGCGGGCGTGACCGCTGGCGCGCACCATCGGGCCGACATTACTGAAGTCGCGGGCAATTTCCGGGTCCAGACGACCGATACCCACGGTACGCTGTTCCATATTCGGCGTGCTCAGCAGCATGTCCACCAGCTCCTGCACGTCACGACGCATCTGCTGCGCCAGTTGACGGGTCTGGATCATGTCCTCTTTGAGCAGATCGCGGCGAATCCCGCCGATCAGGTTCAGGCCGTAGGTTTTACGCGCCCCGGTCAGTATCTCTGCCATTTTCATGGAGGTTTCACGCACGCGGAAGAACTGCATAAAGCCGGAGTCAAAGCCGGTGAAGTGACAGGCCAGGCCAAGGTTGAGCAGATGCGAGTGCAGGCGTTCCACTTCCAGCAGAATAGCGCGGATCATCTGCGCACGTTCCGGCACCTGAATGCCCATCGCGTTTTCCACGGAAGTGGTGTAGGCGGTGCTGTGGGCGAAGCCGCAGATACCACACACGCGATCCGACAGGAAGGTGACTTCGTTATAACCCATGCGGGTTTCCGCCAGTTTTTCCATACCGCGGTGGACATAGAACAGACGGTAGTCGGCGTCGATGATGTTCTCGCCGTCAACAAACAGACGGAAGTGTCCCGGCTCATCGGAGGTCACGTGCAGCGGGCCAATCGGCACCACATTATTTTTCTTGTCACCCAGCTCGTTAATGAACTCGTAGGTTTCCGCATCGGTGGTCGGCGCCGGGCGCTGACGATAATCCATACTGTCTTTACGCAGCGGATAGAGTTCATCCGGCCAGTCGTCCGGCAGCACCAGACGGCGCTCGTCCGGCAGACCGACCGGGATTAAACCGTACATGTCGCGTACTTCGCGCTCACCCCACACGGCAGCCGGCACGCGCGGCGTAACGGATGGGAATTCCAGCTTATTGGCATCCACTTCAACGCGGACGGTAATCCAGCACTTCGTGCCCTGCTCCATCGACAGTACGTAATAAACGGCATAGTGGCCGCACAACTGGCGTTCGTCATTACCGAACAGCACCGACAGCCACCCACCCTGCTGGTAGTAAAGAAACTCCACCACTTCCGGCAGATAGTTTACTTTCACCGTAATAGTCAGCTGATCTTTGGTCTGCCAGGCTTCGTCCAGCACGACGCCCGGAAACGCCTGGTGCAGCGCCGCAAGGTATTGTTGACCTAATTTTTCTTCAGACATGCTCAAACTCTCTTAAATCACGCCGCCAGCAAGGAGACGAAGGCTAAAAACGCAAACCCAAAACCGGCCCAGGTCACGCGTGAAGTGGCGCAAAAACGCAGTCGCGCCATGCTGTTTTCAAACAGGGCGATCACCAGTACGCCGACAATCAGCTTGACGACGGCAATCACCAGCGCCAGCAACAGTCCGCCTGCGCTGAAGGTTTCCATTTGTCCCCACGGCAGAAACACGCCGACGAACATTTGCAGCACCACCAGTTGCTTAAGGCTGATGCCCCATTTCAGCACCGCAAAGCCGCTACCGCTGTATTCGGTCAACGGCCCTTCCTGCAACTCCTGCTCCGCTTCCGCCAGGTCGAACGGCAGCTTGCCCATTTCGATAAAGGTGGCGAAGGCGCAGGCGCACAGCGCCAGAATCAGCGGAATACTGCGCGCGACAGGCCAGTGATAAATGGTATCGGCGATATTGCTGATATGAGTTGAACCCGCCACCTGCGCGGCGACCCACAGACCCAGCAGCAGAATCGGCTCCACCAGCACGCCGAGCATCGCTTCACGGCTGGCGCCGATCGCGGTGAACGGGCTGCCGGTATCCAGGCCTGCAATAGAGAAGAAGAAGCGCGCGATGGCGAACAGGTAAATCAGGGTGATTAAATCACCCAGTTGCGGCAACGGAGATCCAACGGTGACAACCGGCAGCGCGGTGGCGATAGTCAGCATCACGCCGACCATCACAAACGGCGTCAGGCGAAAAACCCAGCTGGAATCCGCAGGCGCAATACTCTGACGACCGAGCAGTTTGATAATGTCGCGGTACTCCTGCAACACGCCCGGCCCACGGCGATTGTGTAGACGGGCGCGCGCCACGCGAGTAATACCGGACAGCAATGGCGCAACGGCAAATAGCACCAGCGCCTGAATTAACGGATAAAACACACTCATTTTCAGGCTCCTCGTGAAACCACAATCACCACCAGCACCGCCAGCTCAATCAGCGCCAGACGACGGAACAGCACCGCGGCCGCCGCGTTCTGCCAGCCCGGCACCAGCGATACCGGGTTCAGCCATTTACGCAATTTGAGTACCGGGGCAAAGGCCTCTTTCACCGGCATGGCGAAACCGTGCGCGGTAATCACCATCGACTGCTCATGGTCGTAGCCGCACACCCAGGCCGCGCCGCGAGAACGCGACGGCAGACGGTTGCCTTTGAACATCGCCATAATGATGAACGGCAGTAGCGGACAGGCGACCAACAGCAGCGTGATCATCGGCTGCGATACGGTGGTGTGCGCGGTTTCCAGCGGCAACGGTACCGCAGTGGAAATCATCGGCAGCAGCCACGGCGCGGCAACCCCGCCCAGTACGCAGCAGATAGCCAGCGCAACCACGCTGACGCCCATCAGGATCGGCGCGCAGCTGGCATTTTCAGCTTCCTTCGTGCGCGGCGCGCCAAGGAACGTCACGCCGTAAACTTTCGCCATACACATCACCGCCAACGCGCCGGTAATCGCCAGGCCAACCGCCAGCAGCGGTCCTAACAGACGACCAACAAACGCGCCGCTGTTGCCCAGTTTGAAGAAGGACTGGTAAATCACCCACTCGCCGGCAAAGCCGTTCAGCGGCGGCAACGCAGCCATCGCCATCAGACCGACCAGCATGGCGATAGAAATAACCGGCATCCGTTTACCAATACCGCCCAGTTTTTCGATATCGCGATGACCGGTACGGAACCAGATGCTGCCCGCGCCCAGAAACAGCACGCTTTTGAACAGGCTATGGTTCAGCAGGTGATAGAGCCCGCCGGTCAGACCCAGCGCGATCAGTACCGGCTGATTGAGAGCAATCCCGGTAACGCCTGCGCCCAGACCGAGCAAAATGATGCCGATATTTTCCAGCGTGTGATAGGCCAGCAGGCGCTGAATGTTATGCTCCATCAGCGCGTACAGACCACCGACAAAGGCGGTGATCATCCCAAGCACCAACAGCGCCACGCCCCACCACAGCGGCGCATTGCCGCCAAGCAGAGATAGCGTGAGAATGCCCAGCAGCCCGATTTTCATCACCACGGTCGAGAACAGCGCGGCGGCGGGAGCGCTGGCGTTGGCGTGCGCCTGCGGCACCCAACCGTGTAGCGGGATAATCCCGGCCAGCAGACCAAAGCCGATAACGCCGAGCAGCCAGATATCGGAGCCCAGCGGCAGTTGCTGAGCACGTTGATCCAGCAGCCCCAGATCCAGCGTGCCGTAGCGCTGCCACACCAACCAGCAGGCGATTGCCAGCAGCAGCGTACCGAGACGGCCCAGCGCAAACCACAGTTTGCCCTCTTTGCTACCGCCGGTGAGGAACACGGCGCAGAGCGCCATGATTTCCGCCATCACCACCATCGTCCCCAGGTTACTGGCGACCACGGCGCAGACGGCTGCCGCCATCAGCAGGTTGATCAACAGTCCGTTGGCTTTTACCTGTGGATGGCGATGCCAGTCGATATTGAACAGGCTGACGAACAGGCCGCACAGCCCCAGCGTAATCAGCCAGATAGCATTCAGCGGCGTAATTTGCAGCATGTGACCGGTAAACGGCATCACGCCGCTCACCGTAACGGCGCTGGTCAGCGCGGTGACCCCCGCGCCTGCCGTACACAGGCTGCCGACCGCGCCGCCGATACCGGCAATCCAGCCGCTCAGCGCTTTATGAAACGAAAACAGAAACGCCAGAACGGCGGCGGCGGCAAACCACGCGACGCCGCTAGTAATCAGTGAAAGTGAACTCATTATGCATCCCCACTCTGAGCCTGCTGAAACAACGTGAGATCGCCAAAATCGGTATTAAACGTCAGCTCACGTTTACGTTTGCTGGCGCGGGCGATATCCGTGTTATCCACCAGGTGTAGCGCTTTAGTCGGGCACATCCGCACACAGGCCGGGCCTTGCTCGTCAAAGCTGCACAGGTCGCATTTCACCGCAATAGCGCGTACGCCCGGCACCCAGTCGAGCAACGTACTGACGCGCGCAGGCGCTGGCGGCGCGGGCGGCGCTTTCGGCGTATTGGCGTTCGCTGGAATATGCAGCGGACGGCTGCCGGAAAACTCAATAGCGCCAAACGGACAGGCAATACCACACAGTTTGCAGCTCACGCACAGGCTTTCATTAAGCTGGACAGCGCCGTCAACGCGATTAATCGCGTTAACCGGGCATACCGTGGCGCATGGCGCATCTTCACAGTGGTGACAAAGCTGCGGCGCAGATTCTTTTTCATTCAGCATCACTTTCAGGCGCGGCATTGACTGCAGGCCATGCTGGCGATGCGTCTCTGAACAGGCGGCCTCACAGGTGTGGCAGCCGATACAGAGAGTGGAGTCAGCAATTACAAAACGATTCACCAGGCATTCCTCAGGTGATTGTCATTTTTGACGAAAACATGCCGTTGAAATGTCATTTTCGACACTTATCGACACGCCCATCCCCAAAACATTCATGACGTGGCGCAACGCCACATCGCGAATCAAAGCGGGCAACGCCTCAGGCTTATACCGCCGGGCTGTTTCCCTTTACCAATTGACGCAAATTAACCGGCGAGTTGGTTTCTACAGCGGTATAGAGGCTGTCGTAAACGCTGGCGATTTTTTCCAGATAGTGCTCCAGCACCTGCTCGCGATCGCGGTTGTTAACCCGTTCGTCAACCTTGCCGTCGATATCGAGCTGCGCCTGTGCAATCAATTGTTTATCTTCGCCATCTTTGGTTTCAACGTAGTACTCAATGGTGTGGCTGTTAAAACCATCCGCCAACGCGACGTAAATACGAAAGTGCTCAAACAGGACAAAGCAAAGATCCCTTTCCGGCGCGCAGCTCATTGCGTGATGCAGGCGCGCTTTCGAGAGGGTGATCCCCTGAACCAGCGAGTTGCAGTAAATATGCCACTGGTCCTGTAGGCGACGATGCCGTTGCGCGATGTAATCGGCCTTTTCGCTTATTTCCCAAATAGTCATGTCAGGTTACCCGTTTAACAGAGATGCCTGCGTTAAGCATTTTCCATGCCAATTTTTAACTTATTGTTTTTAATAGCAGACGAGCGCAGTTACTGCCGTTTCGACGCGGTGACGACATGTCATTTCGTCATCGTCGACATTAACCTGCCAGGGGATAAAAATATTGGCATAAATATTGCTTTACAGGGGCAACCACTACGGGAGGCGATATGCACGAAATCACCCTCTGCCAACGGGCACTGGAATTGATTGAACAACAGGCTTCAGCATACGGTGCAAAACGTGTGACAGCCGTCTGGATCAAAATTGGCGCATTTTCTTGCGTGGAAACCAGCGCTCTTTCCTTTTGTTTTGATCTGGTATGCCGCGGCACGATAGCAGAAGGTTGTAAACTGCACCTCGAAGAACAGGAAGCCGAATGCTGGTGTGAGCATTGTCAACAATATGTCACGTTGTTAACCCACCGTGTACGTCGTTGTCCGCAATGTCATAGCGATACACTGCGAATTGTGGCCGATGACGGCTTACAAATTCGGCGCATAGAGATTGATGAAACTGAAGATTAATGCCGGATAGACGCTCGCGTCGCCATCCGGCAGAAAGCCTGTAACAAGAAAAAGATCAGGAGTAAGCGATGTGTACGACTTGCGGTTGCGCTGAAGGCAACCTTTATATAGAAGGCGATGAACATAATCCGCACTCAGCGTTTCGTAGCGCGCCCTTTGCCCCAGCGGCTCGCCCGGCGCTGAATATTACCGGCATTAAAACGCCTGACTTTGCCCCAAGTCAGACCGCAGAAGGCGATCTGCATTACGGCCACGGCGAAGCCGGAACCCACGCGCCTGGTATGAGTCAGCGGCGGATGCTGGAGGTTGAAATCGACGTGCTGGACAAAAATAATCGTCTGGCTGAGCGCAACCGCGCCCGTTTCGCCGCCCGCCAGCAACTGGTGCTCAACCTGGTGTCCAGCCCCGGGTCCGGTAAAACCACCCTGCTGACCGAAACGCTGATGAAATTGAAAGACCGTGTACCGTGCGCGGTGATTGAAGGCGACCAGCAGACAGTGAACGACGCCGCCCGCATCCGTGCTACCGGCACGCCCGCCATTCAGGTCAACACCGGTAAAGGCTGCCATCTTGACGCGCAAATGATCGCCGACGCCGCGCCGCGCCTGCCGCTGGATGACCATGGTATTCTGTTTATCGAAAACGTCGGTAATCTTGTCTGCCCGGCCAGCTTCGATCTGGGCGAAAAGCATAAAGTCGCAGTGCTTTCCGTGACCGAAGGTGAAGATAAGCCGCTGAAATATCCCCATATGTTTGCCGCTGCGTCGCTCATGCTGCTCAATAAAGTCGATCTGCTGCCCTACCTCAATTTTGACGTTGAGAAGTGCATCGCCAGCGCGCGTGAAGTGAACCCGGAGATTGAAATTATCCTGATTTCCGCCACCAGCGGCGAAGGCATGGATCAGTGGCTGGCCTGGCTGGAGGCGCAGCGATGTGCATAGGCGTTCCGGGTCAAATCCGCGCCATTGACGGCAATCAGGCAAAAGTTGACGTCTGCGGCATTCAGCGCGACGTCGATCTCACATTAGTCGGCAGTTGTGATGAAAACGGTCAGCCGCGTCTGGGTCAGTGGGTGCTGGTTCATGTCGGATTCGCCATGAGCGTCATTAACGAAGCGGAAGCGCGCGACACGCTCGACGCGCTACAAAATATGTTTGATGTTGAGCCGGACGTCGGCGCACTGCTGTATGGTGAGGAGAGATAATGCGTTTTGTTGACGAGTACCGTGCGCCGGAACAGGTAATGCAGCTCATTGAACACCTGCGTGAACGCGCCGCCCTTCTTCCTTACACTGCCGAACGTCCGTTGCGCATTATGGAAGTCTGCGGGGGTCATACCCACGCAATTTTTAAATTTGGTCTCGATCAGTTACTGCCCGAAAACGTGGAGTTTATTCACGGCCCCGGTTGTCCGGTCTGCGTGCTGCCGATGGGACGCATCGACAGTTGCGTGGAAATCGCCAGCCATCCGGAGGTGATTTTCTGCACCTTTGGCGATGCCATGCGCGTGCCGGGGAAACAGGGTTCTCTGTTGCAGGCTAAAGCGCGCGGCGCGGATGTGCGTATTGTTTACTCTCCGATGGACGCGCTGAAGCTGGCGCAGGATAACCCGACCCGCAAAGTGGTATTTTTCGGGCTGGGCTTTGAAACCACCATGCCGACCACCGCCATCACGCTACAGCAGGCAAAACAGCGTGACGTGCAAAACTTCTACTTTTTCTGCCAGCACATTACGCTGATCCCGACGCTGCGTAGCCTACTGGAGCAGCCGGACAACGGCATTGACGCCTTTCTTGCGCCAGGCCACGTCAGCATGGTCATCGGCACCGAGGCGTACCAGTTTATCGCCGCCGATTTTAATCGCCCGCTGGTGGTGGCTGGATTCGAACCGCTTGATCTACTGCAAGGCGTGGTCATGCTGGTTGAGCAGAAAATAGCGGCCCTAAGCCAGGTTGAAAACCAATACCGTCGCGTGGTGCCGGATGCCGGAAACATGCTGGCGCAGCAGGCCATCGCCGATGTGTTCTGCGTTAATGGCGATAGCGAGTGGCGCGGTCTGGGCGTGATTGAATCCTCCGGCGTCCACCTGACGCCAGAGTATCAGCGCTTTGACGCCGAAGCGCATTTCCGCCCAGCGCCACAGCAGGTCTATGACGATCCGCGCGCCCGCTGCGGCGAAGTGCTGACCGGCAGATGCAAGCCGCATCAGTGCCCGCTATTTGGTAAAACATGTAATCCAGAGACCGCGTTCGGCGCGCTGATGGTCTCTTCCGAAGGCGCATGCGCCGCCTGGTATCAGTATCGTCAGCAGGAGTGTGAAGTTTGAACAATATACAACTCGCCCACGGCAGCGGCGGCCAGGCTATGCAACAGTTGATTAATAGCCTGTTTATGGAGGCCTTTGCCAACCCGTGGCTGGCGGAACAAGAAGATCAGGCGCGTCTGGAGCTGGCGCAACTGACGGCGGAGGGCGACCGTCTGGCGTTTTCTACCGATAGCTATGTGATCGATCCGCTCTTTTTCCCCGGCGGCAATATCGGCAAACTGGCGATTTGCGGTACGGCGAACGACGTAGCGGTGAGCGGCGCGATCCCCCGCTATCTCTCCTGCGGCTTTATCCTTGAAGAAGGGCTGCCGATGGAGACGTTAAAAAGCGTGGTCAATAGCATGGCGGCGACCGCGCGGGAAGCGGATATCGCCATTGTAACCGGCGACACCAAAGTTGTGCAGCGCGGCGCGGCGGATAAATTATTTATCAACACTGCCGGCATGGGGGCGATTCCCGCCGATATTCGCTGGGGCGCGCAAACGCTGAGCGTTGGCGATGTGCTGTTAGTCAGCGGTACGCTTGGCGATCACGGTGCCACTATTCTCAACCTGCGTGAGCAACTGGGACTGGATGGCGAGCTGGCGAGCGACTGCGCAGTATTAACGCCGCTTATTCAGACGCTGCGTCATATTGACGGAGTGAAGGCATTGCGTGACGCCACGCGCGGCGGCGTGAATGCGGTCGCCCATGAGTTTGCGGCGTCCTGCGGTTACGGTATTGAATTGTCCGAATCCGCACTACCGCTCAAACCTGCCGTGCGCGGCGTCTGCGAGCTGTTGGGGCTGGATGCCCTGAACTTTGCCAACGAAGGAAAGCTGGTGATTGCCGTTGAACGGCAGGCCGCAGATCGGGCGTTGGCGGCATTACGCGCGCATCCGCTGGGACGTGATGCAGCGCTGATTGGCGAAGTCGTGGAACGCAAAGGCGTTCGCTTAGCCGGACTCTATGGCGTGAAGCGAACCCTTGATTTGCCACACGCCGAACCATTACCTCGTATATGCTAGCAGCCTGTTGGCAGCATACTGTAGGCCGGATAAGACGCATTTGCGTCGACATCCGGCATTAACGCTGCATTAACGCCTGATGGCGCTTTGCTTATCAGGCCTACGGAGTGTGTGACCAGCGAGTTTGCGGTCAGCCATCCGGCAATAACTTACGACTTATACCTATAATTCATTTACCGTTTTCGCACCGTTTTGCGGTATTTTCCTGGAAAAGCAACATGTCGTATACACCCATGAGCGATCTTGGACAGCAAGGCTTGTTCGATATCACTCGTACCTTATTGCAGCAGCCCGATTTGGCGTCGCTCAGTGAAGCGCTTTCACAACTGGTAAAGCGTTCAGCGCTCGCCGACAGCGCCGGCATTGTGCTATGGCAGGCGCTGTCGCAACGCGCACAATATTATGCGACGCGAGAAAATGGCCGTCCTGTTGAATATGAAGATGAAACCGTACTGGCGCACGGCCCGGTACGTCGCATCCTTTCTCGCCCCGATGCATTGCACTGTAATTTCCATGAGTTTACCGAAACCTGGCCGCAGCTTGCCGCGAGCGGCCTCTACCCTGAATTTGGTCATTACTGTCTGCTTCCTTTAGCCGCGGAGGGCCGTATTTTCGGCGGCTGCGAATTCATCCGTCAGGAAGATCGCCCCTGGAGTGAAAAGGAATATGACCGTCTGCATACGTTTACCCAAATTGTCGGCGTGGTCGCCGAGCAAATTCAAAACCGGGTAAACAATAATGTCGATTATGATCTGTTGTGCCGCGAACGCGATAACTTCCGTATTCTGGTTGCGATTACCAACGCCGTCCTGTCGCGTCTGGATATTGATGAGCTGGTAAGCGAAGTCGCAAAAGAGATCCACCACTATTTCAATATCGACGCAATCAGCATCGTGTTGCGCAGCCATCGCAAAAATAAGCTGAATATCTACTCCACCCACTACCTTGATGAGCATCATCCGGCGCACGAACAGAGCGAAGTCGACGAAGCTGGCACGCTCACGGAGCGCGTCTTTAAAAGTAAAGAGATGCTGCTTATCAACCTCAACGAACGCGATCCGCTTGCCCCCTACGAACGCATGCTGTTCGATACCTGGGGCAATCAGATCCAGACGCTTTGCCTGCTGCCGTTGATGTCCGGCAAGACGATGCTTGGCGTGCTCAAACTGGCGCAGTGCGAAGAAAAAGTGTTTACCACCGCCAACCTCAAGCTGCTGCGTCAGATTGCCGAACGGGTAGCCATTGCCGTGGATAATGCGCTGGCCTATCAGGAAATCCACCGTCTGAAGGAACGCCTGGTCGACGAAAACCTGGCGCTCACGGAGCAGCTTAATAACGTCGACAGCGAGTTTGGCGAGATCATCGGACGCAGCGAAGCGATGTACAACGTGCTCAAGCAGGTTGAGATGGTGGCGCAGAGCGACAGTACCGTGCTGATTCTGGGCGAAACGGGAACCGGTAAAGAGTTGATTGCCCGCGCCATTCACAACCTGAGCGGACGTAGCGGGCGCAGGATGGTAAAGATGAACTGCGCCGCGATGCCGGCGGGGCTGCTGGAAAGCGATTTGTTTGGTCATGAGCGCGGCGCGTTTACCGGCGCCAGCGCGCAGCGGATTGGCCGTTTCGAGCTGGCGGATAAAAGCTCGCTGTTTCTGGATGAAGTGGGCGACATGCCGCTGGAGCTACAGCCTAAGCTGCTGCGCGTCCTTCAGGAGCAAGAGTTTGAACGTCTCGGCAGCAATAAACTGATCCAGACCGACGTGCGGCTGATCGCCGCGACTAACCGCGATCTGAAAAAAATGGTCGCCGATCGCGAATTCCGTAACGATCTCTACTATCGGCTGAATGTTTTTCCGATCCAACTTCCTCCGTTACGCGAACGTCCGGAAGATATTCCACTACTGGTCAAAGCGTTCACTTTCAAAATCGCCCGCCGAATGGGGCGTAATATCGACAGCATTCCCGCCGAAACGCTGCGCACGCTCAGCAGCATGGAATGGCCGGGGAACGTTCGCGAGCTGGAGAATGTCGTCGAGCGCGCCGTGCTGCTGACGCGCGGCAATGTGCTACAACTGTCGCTGCCGGATATTACCGCCGTAACGCCCGATACCTCGCCTGTTGCGACTGAAAGCGCCAAAGAAGGCGAAGATGAATATCAGCTTATTATACGCGTGCTGAAAGAGACCAATGGCGTAGTGGCTGGACCAAAAGGCGCGGCGCAGCGTCTGGGGCTTAAACGAACCACCCTGCTGTCGCGTATGAAGCGATTGGGTATTGATAAAGACGCGTTAGTGTAACGGGTTGCCGGATCTGATCCGGCCAGGAGATGATGCGCGCCGTAGGCCTGGCGCTTCCCCTTCACTTCTTGCGCTGATATTTTTCCGGCAATTCCGGAACGGGGCGCTTATCGTCGATAAGGTGCCGCACGGTCAGGACAGGATGCCGCCAAAGCATTCGCGGACCTGCCCAACGCATAATCTGCTTCATCTCCTCGCGTTTAGCCGGCTGATAGCAGTGCACCGGGCACTGCTTACAGGCGGGTTTTTCCTCGCCAAATACGCATTTATCAAGACGTTTTTGCGCGTAGGCGAACAGCGCCTCGTAATGCCCCTGCACCGCTGACGCCTGTGGGCACTGGCTTTCATACAGCGCGATCATTTTTTTGATCGTCAGTTTTTCACGAGCGATACGTTTACCAGGCATCGTGCTCTCTCCGAACATTAAGGTGTATTTATTTTACACCTTATCCCTCTTTAGCACTATCACTGCATATCGTCGCCATTACGCAAATAAGAATTATTTTCATTTATTCATGCCTTGTGCTATATAACATAGCAAAGGCTATATTCGATGATTAATTAACCACATTGTTGCGAGGGATACTATGACGAATCTACATCGTCTGAAAACACTCCTGCTTGCCGGTATTGTTGCGATACTCGCGCTATCGCCAGCCTATGCAAAAGAGAAATTTAAAGTCATCACCACGTTTACCGTTATTGCCGACATGGCGAAAAACGTGGCGGGCGACGCAGCGGAAGTCAGCTCAATTACCAAGCCCGGCGCTGAAATCCATGAGTATCAGCCAACGCCCGGCGATATTAAACGAGCGCAGGGGGCACAGCTTATCCTCGCGAATGGTCTGAACCTGGAGCGATGGTTCGCCCGCTTTTATCAGCACCTTTCCGGCGTGCCGGAAGTCGTCGTCTCTACCGGCGTCAAACCGATGGGCATTACCGAAGGCCCGTATAACGGTAAACCGAACCCGCACGCCTGGATGTCGGCAGAAAACGCGCTGATTTATGTCGATAACATTCGCGACGCCCTGGTGAAGTACGATCCGGATAATGCGCAGATCTATAAGCAAAATGCCGAACGCTATAAAGCGAAAATTCGCCAGATGGCCGATCCGTTGCGTGCCGAGCTGGAAAAAATTCCCGCCGATCAGCGCTGGCTGGTCACCAGTGAAGGCGCGTTCTCTTACCTGGCGCGCGATAACGACATGAAAGAGCTTTATCTCTGGCCAATTAACGCCGATCAACAGGGGACGCCAAAACAGGTGCGTAAAGTGATTGATACCATTAAAAAGCACCATATTCCCGCCATCTTTAGCGAGAGTACGGTTTCCGATAAACCGGCCCGTCAGGTCGCGCGTGAATCCGGCGCGCATTATGGCGGCGTGCTGTATGTCGATTCTCTGAGCGCCGCTGACGGCCCTGTGCCAACCTATCTGGATCTGCTGCGCGTCACGACCGAAACCATCGTCAACGGCATTAACGACGGACTGAGGAGTCAACAATGAGTCAATCTGCGATTACCGTTGATCAAGTCACGGTGACGTATCGCAACGGTCATACCGCCCTACGAGACGCCACTTTTCAGGTGCCAGGCGGTTCAATCGCCGCGCTGGTAGGCGTAAATGGTTCCGGTAAGTCTACGTTATTTAAAGCGTTAATGGGCTTTGTGCATCTTGCGCACGGCGATATCACTATCCTGCAACAGTCAGTCAACAAGGCGCTGAAAAAAAACCTCATTGCTTATGTTCCGCAATCGGAAGAAGTGGACTGGTCATTTCCGGTGCTGGTAGAAGATGTGGTGATGATGGGACGCTACGGCCATATGGGCTGGCTACGCCGTCCCACTGCGCATGATCACGCCTGTGTTGACGCCGCGCTGGCGCGGGTGGATATGCAGGAATATCGTCACAGGCAGATTGGCGAACTGTCCGGCGGGCAGAAAAAACGTGTGTTTCTTGCCAGGGCCATCGCTCAGGATGGACAGGTAATCCTGTTGGATGAACCTTTTACCGGCGTGGATGTAAAAACCGAAGCGCGAATCATTGATCTACTGCGGGAACTGCGCGATGAAGGCCGCACGATGCTGGTCTCAACGCATAATCTCGGCTCCGTCACCGAGTTTTGCGACTATACGGTAATGATTAAAGGAACCGTACTGGCCAGCGGCCCTACCGAAACCACGTTTACCGCCGCGAATCTGGAACAGGCGTTTAGCGGCGTTCTACGTCATATCGCGCTAAGCGGAGGTGAAGAGCACATCATCACCGATGACGAGCGCCCCTTTATTTCCCGGCGCGTGGCCAGCGGAGGAAAATCGTCATGAACTGGCTTGTTGAGCCGTTTGGCTACCAGTATATGCTCAACGCGATGTGGGTCTCCGCGATGGTGGGCGGTCTGTGCGCGTTTCTCTCCTGCTATTTGATGCTCAAAGGCTGGTCGCTCATTGGCGATGCGCTATCTCACTCTATTGTGCCTGGCGTCGCTGGCGCCTGGATATTAGGGCTGCCCTTCTCGCTCGGCGCGTTTCTTTCCGGCGGACTGGCGGCAGGCAGTATGCTCTTTCTTAACCAACGCTCACGCCTGAAAGAAGACGCGATTATCGGGCTTATCTTCTCCTCTTTTTTTGGCGTCGGCCTTTTTATGGTGTCGCTCAATCCGATGTCGGTGAATATCCAGACGATTATTCTCGGCAACGTGCTGGCGATCGCGCCAGCGGATATTGCGCAACTGGCGATTATCGGCGCAGTCTCGCTGACGATTCTGCTGTTAAAGTGGAAAGATCTGATGGTCGTCTTTTTCGATGAGACCCATGCGCGTTCTATCGGGCTTAATCCGGGTCGACTAAAGCTGTTGTTTTTCACTCTATTGTCCGTCTCCACCGTGGCGGCCCTGCAAACCGTTGGGGCGTTCCTGGTGATCTGTCTCGTCGTCACGCCGGGCGCGACGGCCTGGTTACTCACCGACCGTTTTCCACGTCTGCTCATGATTGCCGTCGTGATTGGCAGCCTGACCAGTTTTCTGGGCGCATGGCTTAGCTACTGGCTGGATGGCGCCACGGGTGGAATTATTGTCGTCATGCAAACCTTACTGTTCATCACAGCCTTTATTTTCGCCCCGAAACACGGTCTGTTAGCCAACCGTCGACGCGCCCGCCTGCAGAAGGAGCCGACATGTTCTTAACAACGTTACTGGAACCCTTTCAGTTTGATTTTATGGTGAACGCCCTTATGGTTTCGGTCATTGTGGCGATTCCCTGCGCCTTACTGTCCGTGTTTTTAGTGTTAAAAGGCTGGGCGTTAATGGGCGATGCAATGAGTCATGCGGTATTCCCCGGGGTCGTGCTGGCATATATTGTGGGGATCCCCCTGGCGATTGGCGCCTTCATTGCCGGATTATTTTGCGCTATCGCGACCGGCTATCTGGACGATAACAGCCGCATCAAACGTGATACGGTGATGGGCATCGTCTTTTCCGGGATGTTTGGCGCAGGTCTGGTGCTCTATGTTTCTATTCAATCGGAAGTGCATCTGGATCACATCCTGTTTGGGGATATGCTGGGCGTATCGCTGGGGGATATCGTACAAACGTCAGTTATTGCACTGGGTATTGCGTTAATCATAGGGCTGAAATGGAAAGATCTCCTGCTACACGCTTTTGACCCGCACCAGGCGAAAGCCAGCGGGCTGAATACCACGCTACTGCATTATGGCCTGCTATGTATGATTGCGCTGACTATCGTCGCCACGCTGAAATCGGTGGGCATTATTCTGTCAATCTCACTACTTATCGCCCCCGGCGCAATTGCCATTTTGCTGACGCGACGCTTTGCGCGCGCGCTGGGATTAGCGGTGAGTCTGTCAGTTATTACCGCTTTTGCGGGCGTCTATCTGTCTTTTTATCTTGATAGCGCGCCAGCGCCGACCATCGTGGTATTATTTGCCATCGTGTTTATTGCGGCATTTATTTACGCAACATGGCGCGACAGGCGTAATGAAATCGTACCAGAGGCGCAAGGTTAACACTTTTTTGCCTGCTATTCAGGAAACATACGGTCATAATATAGAGTAGTTTTATGGCGCTGGAAGGATTTCCTCTGGCAGGCAACCTCATAATTTCATTACGGTTTAAGCAAAGACTTATATTCAGCTATCCTTTTTTTATGAGCGGATATAGAGAGTTTTTTATCGTTTAGCATAACGGCATTGTTATCGAATCGCTCATAAAGCGTTTCATTCTTTTTGTTTACTATACTGCTTCCCGCCGCCGGATTGGCCTGCACATATTCATTTAATCGTTGTACGCCTTGAGTATGTTTGTAAAAACTCACCGGCAGATAACGGTCTGCTTTATCAGACGGGAGAAAAGGTTCTTCACCACACAGACGTTCACAAATATTATCTTCATGAATTTTTACTAAGTTCATAAATTCAAGCTGAAGTTTTTTGGCGAGCGCCAGGCTAAAAATACCACATTCAGAAGAGCTTCGTTGAATGTCCAGCTCGACCATAGCAAAATAACAATCAGGCAGTTGTTCACGTTCAAGAGCTGCTTTGGTCCTCAACGCCAGTAAAGCAGGTCCAAAAGCGCTACACGCTGCTGGTTCGAACAAAATCACCGATGTCTTTCCGTCCATAACTCTAAAATCGACGACTGAAATATGGATACCTGAACTTCCCATATTTACGAGAAATCGGGCAGATTCAACGCCTTCCATTCTGGTCTCCTTTATAGAGGAAACAAGCTCATGGACTGACATAACAAATTTAAGATTTAACTCTGGATACTTCTTATTGGCCTGTGCAACAAGAAAAGGCATCATTTCGAGATCGGTTTCCTCGTAACTGATATGAATCCAGCTGCCATCTATAATTTCACTTTCCAGACGCTCAACAATACAGGTCAATGCTTCGGTGTTTAGCTCCCCGCTGACGTCAGGCTGAGGCGATAAACTCGCCCCCATATTACGAGTCGTAGGACTTAGCATACTTTTCCCTCCACATGATAGCTCCTGCACCGAAAATATCATCTTTAACTTTTCAGATTCAATATATTGCCTGCAAAAATATGCCTCAATGATTGAGCCAGGCTACCAACCACCTCCGGATGATTATATATAAGAATTACTACTCAAAAAATCTTTTTTATAATAAAAGCTCAACACATGGTCATAAATGATAAAAAATATTTTAATTCATTCCTACTGCAATCGGTAACGCGCAATTATCGTCAGGTACACCAGGGTTATGTGCAAAAGCAGTGCGCTGTAAATGCGCGTCTAGTTTCAGTCCCCGGAACAGCGATAGCGGTGAAGAGTCCATCCCCAAACGATACATAACCTTCTTACGATAAATACTAACGGTTTTTGTTCCCAGACCAAATTTTTTCGCCAGTTCAATTGCCGGATGTCCGGAGGATAATAATATCAGCAGCGCATATTTCGCCTGAGTGACGCCGGGAGGTAGATTCCACCAGGCGTATTGATTGATATTAAACAATACTTCTTCCGGCGTCTCGCCGGCATTAAAAGCATACGTAGCAGCCACGGTTTTCTTTTGTGGCCTGTGGCAGAAACGCAGCCAGGCTTCCGGAAGACGTAGCTTCTCTCGATCCGAGCGGATAGCGCAGGATAGTTCGTCTTTTAAAACATAATCCATAACGCCAAAATATTGCAGCACACAGCGATCGATATAATACAAGCGATCTGCCACTACCAAAACTTTACGGTTCTGCAACCGCGTCAGCAACGCATGAAAAAGATAAACATGCTCATGCGGGTTCAAAGCTAAAATCAGCCCGGCGTCCGGCATATCGGATAGGGAATGCAAAAGTGCAGTTAATGAGTTACACGTTTTAACGCACTTTTCCGGATATTTTTGCTTAAAAATAGACTGAAGGGCATAACAATTAGTCCAGTTAATACCGTATATAATTACATTTCTCATTTATTTATCCTTTTTTGAAAACTGACCACAGCTTCGGTAATGATTTTTCTTCCTGGGCGACTACTGCGCAAGTAGATAACGCCTTCTTACTACAAAGGTAATAAGACCAGATACGTTATTACATGCGCAATGTCGTTACCGAAATGAATTCCTTTTACAAATCTGATAATGATTAAATTTGCTGTTTTACTTTACTGTAATCTCTTAGAGTACAACGATTGCCCGGCGCCTGGTGGCCATGTATGTCTGACAATGAACGCTTTCGATTCCCTTTCATTAACTACATATCACTGGTGTAGCGATACTGAAATATACACTACGATTAAAAAAATATTTGGTATCTGTAACGGAGACAGATAGTAACGTTTAAAATAATTTCACAAATCAATGGTTCATTGTACGCATAAAGCTAAGCGGTGTAATCTTAAAATGCCGTTTAAAAATAGCGATAAAATAAGAAGGCGTATCATAGCCACACATCGTCGCGACTTGTGAAATATATCCAGCCCCCATACGTAATAATTTTATAGCCTGATTCATACGAGCATCCAGGTATATTTTGCTAAAACTCACCTCTTCAGCGGCCAGTTTTCGCTTCAGACTTGATACGCTCATAAACAGCTTTCCTGCCACCTCAGCCTGTGACCATTTGCGGGTGAGATCGCTGATAATAATGTTATAAACTTTCTCTTTTGTCGTAATTTTTATTGCTCGCTCAAGGAAATCAAACCCACCGGGCTTACGTACAAATGCCGATATAAGATACATCAATGAGAAATATGAATAATCATGATCATCAATACTCACATTACTACAAACCCGTGGACATGCCACACCATGCAAAATAGAGTCAAAAGTATCACTCATCCCGGGCAACAAGTCCGCATGAAAAAAATACTTTGGTTTCGTTTTTAATGATAGCTCTCGATCATTATAGTTTCTTGTACTGTAAAAAACTTTGTAGAATTTTTGCATTAAGTCATAGGAAACTTCCAGTGAAGAAAAATCAATATGCCCTTCTATTTCGCTCATACTAAGAGTGATTGTTTGATCTTTTTCCAATAAAAATAAACACGGCGCAGATTGTTCGATAAACTCCCCAAATTCGTTTTCAATTCGCAAACTGCCTTTATTAAGTTTAAATAATAAGCAGTTTGCGACATAATAGTCTCTTACGTCAGCTAATCCATTTATTAATGGAAATTTGTTCGGCTGTTGAAGGTGATTATTGCTAATGGCCTCAACTGATTTATTCATTGAAGGCAATACCATATTTTATCCTGTGTGCTATAAGGAACTCAAAATCGTTATATTCTTATAAACAAATAATTAAAACTCACAGAGATGATTTAAATCCGATTTTTTTATTATTATAGCCAATAATTACATTCCAACGCGCGTTCATTTCGTCACAAAAAGATACTCTTACAAACTTTATGCACAATTTTGTAATGGAAGCTTACAATATTAATATAATCATTTCAGAATAAAACGCCTGGTAGATACCTTAATAATCCATATACATCAATAAGATAGATACACTGGCATGGTGCATTTTCTGCATTATTTGCTAATATATACACCATACCTTATCACAAATCGCCAGCAATGGGGGGTTCACCAGTCAATTGCCTCTTTGTTTTCCCCGCCCGATAAAATAATCTCCTGCATCCAGGAGGTCATTTGTGACTGCGCATTCATTGTACCAACTAATACCCCGTTTAAAGCCTCATATAAATGAGTGCCCGATTCAACTTTTGCTAACATGTTTTGTAGCATAGCCGTTTGCTGCTCAAAAGAAACAAAAGCCGAATCACCACTTTTCGGATCTTTGAAGGCATTCATCTCTTGATAAATGCTATCTTTAAGCGTTTCAGAAGAGGCTGACTCAGGAAGCGCCAAAAGTCGTTGGTAGAATGCATCATAAAGATCAACGTCGCCGCCATTGCTTAAAGGCGCGCTATCCACATTATTCAGCATAGCGGCCCTGGCACTCAACGAAACCACACCCGTCGCTTCAGTATCCGCTGTCGGGACCAAATAAGAAGTCGGAATCGTACCCGGTATCACCTTATAACCTCCATTTTACAATGCTTGCGTTTTTGTCTTCCATTCATCAATAAGTGCGTTAATGGCGTTATCAGAAATCGTCCGGCAGTCTTGTGGAAGTTCATCAAGATGATGCTTAATGACGCCTACTGCCGTTTCAACAAATTGTTCAGGTGAAAATTCTGCGATCTGATCGCCGCAACTCATGATAAAGCGCTGTTCCTGATGATATTTAAGATTAAAAGTGCCTGGCCAGTTCTCCATAAGCAACACCATCAGTTTTTGGTGATCTTTTTTCGCGTTAACTGGTAGTGTTAAAAAAAGTTGCCCCTCAGGCTTATCGAAATCCCTTAGCCACTCATCCAGGACGGTTAAAAGCGTTTCGGGATGGTCGACCGCAGCTGAAAATAACTCGCGGGCATAAATCTGTATTTTTTCCATCCACTTCCAGGCCATTGTCTGATTATCAGTAAGATAAGCGGCGACCTGTTGTAACGCGTCTATCATTCCCTGCTCGTAACCTTCCTGATAGGCGTACATCCGCAAGGTCTTTGCCTCTTCTTCCGCCTCTCGCAAAATACGCTTAGCCCGTTGATGCGCCTGCTGTTCTAATCTTTCAATAGAGAAATAACGTTCCAGCGTTTTACGCTTTATCAGTATCCCCTCAACAGGCGAAAGCGGGGACGGAATTGGGATATTTTTGAGCATATTGTAAGGCCAGTAGCAAAATTGACATTTCTACAGCATCCTGCTTCGATGCCTCCTCAATAAATGGAGGAAAAAGCAAAGGAAAACGCTGTGCTAAAGATTCAGGTAAAAATTCATTCAGGGCATTTAACTGTGCATACCCGACGCTAAGTAAAAACCGGTGATTCGGCGCCTTATTGCAGACAGATAAACTTGTTCCCTGATGCATTGCCAAAAATGCTTGCGCCCAATCCGGCAGGCCAAGCAAGGCTCCCTGCCTTGCCAGATCGGCTCTCAGTTTATGGCAACCGAGTAAATACGCTACTTGCGGCAGTCGGCGCCACTGACGCAGCCACAGCTGCGTCAGTGAGTTTTGAATACACTCCTTTTCTCCGTTCTTAAGCCGCCATGCCGCCAGTATTAACTCATTTGCCGCCGCCCTGGCGGCGGGTCTGACAATCATTTCCGGCGCTATCTGCAACCGCTGAGGATGGATATACGATAACGGATCAAAAATGATTCTTTGCCAGATAATGGGTAATGGCTGCCTATTCATTTGACGATTTCGCCTTATCATCAGTCGTTATGCCTTTCTTATTGCGGGCATAATGGTTTTTGTAATACCAGACGCCAAAGCCTGCTGACATCACGGATAACAAAATAATCAACACAATCCAACTGGTTGCAAAAGAATTACGTTTTACTGGTGTGCCGGGAGCCTGTAATTGGGCATCAGAACGTTCTGACAACACAACAGAAATGTTGTCATAATCCACATCGGCAAAACTATTCTTTAAGAAACGCTTGATATCGCTGATCTGATGCGCAAGCGGCGAACCTCGTTCATATACGGCTAATGCCGACAGATGAACAGGTTTTGGCGGGCGGCCATTTTCACCAGCATCAATATCATAACTAATATGGACCCTGGCGGAGAGCACGCCCTCCATCGTCTGTAATGACTGTTCCAGTCGCTGTTCAATAGCCGAATATAACCTGGCCTTTTCAGCTCGCGGAGACGATACCAGCGAATCCGCCGGGAACATCTGCGCTATTTCCACCCGTGGCCGGGGAGGAAGCTGATAAGTTTTAATCCAGTACACCGCAGCGGTAAAATCAGGCTCAGCAACGGTAATGCTATAGCCCAATTTTCCGCTATCAATTTTATTCGCCTCTATATTGTGCATTTGCAGAACGGCAATGACCTCATTAGCCTGTTCCTGGTCCAGTCCTTTTAAAAGATCCTTATCCTTACAGCCGGCAAGGGTCATTACCAGCAGAAAGGTATATAGATATCGACGAATCATGAGCGTAATAGCGTTTCAACAGCCCCGACTCCTTTACGAGTAAGGGTACTTACCATAGAAACATACAGGTTATAATCTGAAATCATCTCTTGCGAAATAGCCAGCTCTTTAGGATCCGTCACCAGATTAGGGTCCTCAATCCTGTTGGTAATCGTCTGTTTATCCACAGCCGTGGCAATCGCCGAACCAGAAAAAGCCTGGAGTAGCCGGTCATCCAGCGAGACAATGTCCGTCTCCATAGACCTGATATTGACCGCCTGCCCTATAACGGCATTCTCTGGGACAATAGTTGCAATCGACATAATCCACCTTATAACTGATTAACGGAAGTTCTGAATAATGGCAGCATCAATATCCTTAAAGACTTTTACCGTGTTCGATTGCGCGTTACGGTACAAGTTATATTCCGAGAGCTTACTCTGATACGCCGCCAGTAGCGCCGGATCGGAGGGTTTTGCTGCTAATTTATCCAGCGCCTCTGTTACCTGCGTTTGTAGATCATCAACGCCCTTATCAAATTTTGCAGAAACTTCATCCAGATAGCCTGACCAAGATGTTGGCATAATGACTTCCTTATTTGCGTTAAATTAAAGTGGGCTTGGGAAATACCAATGGCCTGGGCTCATTTTGATATAACCTTCCGCCCCGTACTGAAATGAGCGCCCCTTGAGCCAGTCATCTTTTAATTCGATCGCAAACTGCACATAGCGTCCTCCCCATGTGCGGTAATAGCTATCGACAAATTGACGAGCTCTGAGTATTTCTACATCATCGAGCGCCCCCTGAATAACAAACGTTACGCCCCCCTTATGATTCCTGCGGGAATAAGGTAACGCCTGCTGTTTTAGCCCCGCTTCCGCCTGGCCTGCGGCGGTAACATCGTCCATCAACGTGATGTTAACCGAATCCGCGTAAGGCATTAGCGCTCTCAGCTTTTGACTTAACACCTCGAGCTCTTTCTTGCTCATCGTGTTTCGCTGGCGGCTTAGCCAGAAAACGGGTTTACGCGGCTCATCGAAATGAAGCCGATAATAAGCCAGCTGCGGATAATAGGTATCCAGCCAGGTAGAGATACGCTTATTTTCTTCGTTTTCGTTAATCACTCGCGCATTTTTATCATAATCGCCCCTCGCTAAAACCTGACGAGCCCACAGCGTATCTCTTTCATTTTGCGCAGCGACATAGAGCATTTTGTCCCGTCCTGGCAACACCTGAAAGCGCTCCTTCTCCTGCCCCAATAACGAATCGAGCTCTGCGGCCTGCCGCTGCGGCGAGTTAAGTATCCATAACGTCCCCACCGTCCCAATTCCCAATATAAAAAACCCGGCCAGTGCGGCTACAATTCCGTTTTTAAAACGCGGCTCGTTCTTTTTTGCAGACGTTTCTAACTTCTCAGGCTGCTCGGGCACCCACGGCTCGCTTTCCGGGCGAATCAGGATAAGCAATTCACCGACCTGTATTGGCGTATTTAATTGCACCGAACGAGATTCAGAATTTCCTTCTTTCAGCTCATGGAGTATAATTTCGGTCGCATCCGTATCCACCTGGATTTCAAAATTTACTCCGCCATGGTCCAGCGGGATAAAAAAGCTATCGGCAGGTATATCAGGGAGTTGGCCTGAAGCAGTGAGCGCATCACTCTGACCTACCACAAAGAGTGTTCGGCCTGTCAGCAATGGAAACTCACAGCCGTTCAGTGAGCTGTTAAGTAATCGAACTATGTATGGCCCTGGGCTTGTTATCGTCTTCTCTTTTGATGTTTCCATATATACTGTTAGCGATGTCTGTCGTTCTCGATAGCAGCAGATTACCGCACAGGACACAGGGATTCCTGATGAAAATAGAATGAAAAGTGAGAAATAAAATCAATTTATTCTGTATAATGCGTCTCAACACATATTAAAAGAACCATCATCCCCATTGGGGCTTAAACTACTGTAGATAAATTACCCAAATTTGGGTTCTTTTGGTGTAACAATCAGACCATTGCCAACACACGCTAATAAAGAGCATTTACAACTCAGATTTTTTCAGTAGGATACCAGTAAGGAACATTAAAATAACATCAACAAAGGGATAATATGGAAAATGTAACCTTTGTAAGTAATAGTCATCAGCGTCCTGCCGCAGATAACTTACAGAAATTAAAATCACTTTTGACAAATACCCGGCAGCAAATTAAAAGTCAGACTCAGCAGGTTACCATCAAAAATCTTTATGTAAGCAGTTTCACTTTAGTTTGCTTTCGGAGCGGTAAACTGACGATTAGCAATAATCACGATACGATTTACTGTGACGAACCTGGGATGTTGGTGCTCAAAAAAGAGCAGGTAGTTAACGTGACGCTTGAAGAGGTCAATGGCCACATGGATTTCGATATACTCGAGATACCGACGCAACGACTTGGCGCTCTCTATGCACTTATCCCAAACGAGCAGCAAACAAAAATGGCGGTACCCACAGAGAAAGCGCAGAAAATCTTCTATACGCCTGACTTTCCTGCCAGAAGAGAGGTATTTGAACATCTGAAAACGGCGTTCTCCTGTACGAAGGATACAAGCAAAGGTTGCAGTAACTGTAACAACAAGAGTTGTATTGAAAATGAAGAGTTAATTCCTTATTTTCTGCTGTTCCTGCTTACTGCTTTTCTCCGACTCCCGGAGAGTTATGAGATCATCCTTAGCTCGGCTCAGATAACGTTAAAGGAGCGCGTTTACAACATTATATCTTCGTCACCCAGTAGACAGTGGAAGCTTACGGATGTTGCCGATCATATATTTATGAGTACGTCAACGCTCAAACGGAAACTTGCAGAAGAAGGTACCAGCTTTAGCGACATCTACTTATCGGCAAGAATGAATCAGGCAGCAAAACTTTTACGCATAGGCAACCATAATGTTAATGCTGTAGCATTAAAATGTGGTTATGACAGCACGTCCTACTTCATTCAATGTTTCAAAAAATATTTTAAAACTACGCCATCGACATTCATAAAAATGGCGAACCATTAACATTTTTTGTATCTGTCACTCAAGTAAAGATTTTTATTAAAATTGTAATAATTTAAAATTCAGACTGCGCATTAACACGCTTTATCAGGATGGGAGGCTATTCAACATCATTGTTCTGTCCGGAAGACAGCTTATACTGATATCTCTGGTAATTTAAAGTAAGGCTGATTATATAAACGATTTTTGTGAACTTGTCATCGCTATGATGACTGGTAAACCGATATTGCCTTATTCACAGCGTAAGAATTCGTCCAGATGACACTATCTCCTTCCGGCTTTAACCCTGTGGATTAAGGCCGGCATTTTATTCATATTTATACATCATCCGTTCCCTCTGAGAACTATTTGCCTGAACGGTCTACACCGAAACAGTCACGCTTGTTAGCTTTCTGCCAGGCATACCTCTTCTCTTCCTCCTGATATCGATATAATGCCTGGGGGCCAGCCTGAGGATGATACTGCTCATAAACCCCCTGCCTTTTTGACGCTATAGCTGAAGGGAGTAAAGAAAAGACGATATCATTATTTTGCAAAAAAATACAAAAATAAGCGCACCATTAAAAACAGTCTTTCATTTATATTTTGGAACCTAAGACAAATTATACTCTTAAACTTTCAACGAATGGTCATTTAGTGGAAATCTTCGAGAAAAATGGTTCTGATGGTGTAATTATCAGACCATTAACCATGAAGATATAATAAGCAGCATTTACACCTCCCAAAAATGCAGTAAGATAGCTACAAAACTAATCTCTATTGCAATGAGGCCAAGTTAAATATGTAAATATTTAGATGCCCGGCGCTGACTCTCTGCTCCAGGATATACGACAGCGTCCATTCGATAATCACGGTTAGTTATAACAATATTATTACCAACATGTCAGTTATTTAAAGCACAGGCATAAGCTAAATAATCAAATGTTAAAAACATATAAACCCGAGCCCGTAGAATATGACATTAAGCTCATAATAAAAGCTCAACCTGACCGTTAGTACTAACAGCAGAATTACTGAAACAGTAGATTCTATCCTAACGACTTGTATTAGCTATTATAACTTTTCACCCTGTAAGAGAATACACTATTATCATGCCACATTTTAATCCTGTTCCTGTATCGAATAAAAAATTCGTCTTTGATGATTTCATACTCAACATGGACGGCTCCCTGCTACGCTCAGAAAAGAAAGTCAATATTCCGCCAAAAGAATATGCTGTTCTGGTCATCCTGCTCGAAGCCGCCGGCGAGATTGTGAGTAAAAACACCTTACTGGACCAGGTATGGGGCGACGCGGAAGTTAACGAAGAATCTCTTACCCGCTGTATTTATGCCTTACGACGTATTCTGTCGGAAGATAAAGAGCATCGTTACATTGAAACACTGTACGGACAGGGCTATCGGTTTAATCGTCCGGTCGTAGTGGTGTCTCCGCCAGCGCCGCAACCTACGACTCATACATTGGCGATACTTCCTTTTCAGATGCAGGATCAGGTTCAATCCGAGAGTTTGCATTACTCTATCGTGAAGGGATTATCGCAGTATGCGCCCTTTGGCCTGAGCGTGCTGCCGGTGACCATTACGAAGAACTGCCGCAGTGTTAAGGATATACTTGAGCTCATGGATCAATTACGCCCCGATTATTATATCTCCGGGCAGATGATACCTGATGGTAATGATAATATTGTACAGATCGAGATAGTTCGGGTTAAAGGTTATCACCTGCTGCACCAGGAAAGCATTAAGTTGATAGAACACCAACCCGCTTCTCTCTTGCAAAACAAAATTGCGAATCTTTTGCTCAGATGTATTCCCGGGCTTCGCTGGGACACAAAGCAGATTAGCGAGCTAAATTCGATTGACAGCACTATGGTTTACTTACGCGGTAAGCATGAGTTAAATCAATACACCCCCTATAGCTTACAGCAAGCGCTTAAATTGCTGACTCAATGCGTCAACATGTCGCCAAACAGCATTGCGCCTTACTGTGCGCTGGCAGAATGCTACCTCAGCATGGCGCAAATGGGGATTTTTGATAAACAAAACGCTATGATCAAAGCTAAAGAACATGCGATTAAGGCGACAGAGCTGGACCACAATAATCCACAAGCTTTAGGATTACTGGGGCTAATTAATACGATTCATTCAGAATACATCGTCGGGAGTTTGCTATTCAAACAAGCTAACTTACTTTCGCCCATTTCTGCAGATATTAAATATTATTATGGCTGGAATCTCTTCATGGCTGGTCAGTTGGAGGAGGCCTTACAAACGATTAACGAGTGTTTAAAATTGGACCCAACGCGCGCAGCCGCAGGGATCACTAAGCTGTGGATTACCTATTATCATACCGGTATTGATGATGCTATACGTTTAGGCGATGAATTACGCTCACAACACTTGCAGGATAATCCAATATTATTAAGTATGCAGGTTATGTTCCTTTCGCTTAAAGGTAAACATGAACTGGCACGAAAATTAACTAAAGAAATATCCACGCAGGAAATAACAGGGCTTATTGCTGTTAATCTTCTTTATGCTGAATACTGTCAGAATAGTGAGCGTGCCTTACCGACGATAAGAGAGTTTCTGGAAAGCGAACAGCGTATTGATAATAATCCGGGATTATTACCGTTAGTGCTGGTTGCCCACGGCGAAGCTATTGCCGAGAAAATGTGGAATAAATTTAAAAACGAAGACAATATTTGGTTCAAAAGATGGAAACAGGATCCCCGCTTGATTAAATTACGGTAAAATCTGAGAGAGGAGATATGCATTATTTTTTTATCATCGTAATCTGGTTGCTTAGCATAAATACAGCATGGGCTGATTGCTGGCTTCAGGCTGAAAAAATGTTCAATATTGAATCCGAACTACTTTACGCTATCGCCCAGCAGGAATCGGCGATGAAACCTGGCGCCATTGGTCATAACCGAGATGGTTCAACCGATCTTGGCCTGATGCAAATTAACAGCTTCCATATGAAAAGGCTGAAAAAAATGGGGATTAGTGAAAAACAGTTGTTACAGGACCCCTGCATTTCTGTCATTGTGGGCGCATCCATTTTATCAGATATGATGAAAATCTACGGTTATAGCTGGGAGGCCGTTGGCGCTTATAATGCCGGGACGTCACCGAAACGATCGGATATAAGGAAACGTTATGCTAAAAAAATTTGGGAGAATTACAGAAAATTAAAAGGGATGTCAGCAGAAGAGAAAAACAAAAGACTTTCTATCGCGGCAAACAAATAATTATACAGAAATAGCTTACTTTCAGATAGTTCTAAAAGTAAGCTATATTTTTATCAGCTTGCCGTCGTCATAAGCAGCTGGGCTTGCATTGCTTTTAGTTGTACAAACTGTGAGGCGTCTTCCAGCATTCTATTGTTCCGTGAATCCCGGAAATCTGCACGTACCTGCTCCAGATTACTATGAGGATTATCCTTAAGTACAAGGGCCGCCGCCATCGTTCCGGTTCTACCCACTCCGCCCAGACAATGAATCATCGGTAAATGCTTATCTGATGAACTACGTCCCGGCGCGCCATTTTGGTTACTATTTTTCACAATATCCGCCAGGTATTCTAACTGATTAGTAGACGGTAACGGCTGGTGATCTGGCCAATTTTTGACATGTAATACCGGGATTGTATACTGCTTTTCTCCGCAGGACAGTTGCATATTGTATTGGTCTACCGCACCTCCCTGACTGGCTGAGCTCACTTTTTGGCTGTTGGTATGCACCTCGCCAAAGGTGTAGCTCCCTCTGAAATAGGGTGGTAATTGTTTTGCCTGCATCTGATCTTCCGACGTTAACACCACCAGGCACGAGCATTCTTTTTCAAGAAGCATTTTCATATGCGCTTCCAGCGCATCCGGCGTATTTTTTGGGTACGAACCGGCTAATGCCACAGGCTTACCGTCAAAAGTTAACGTATTCACTGGCACAGGCATTCCATCGCTCAGTTTCACCTGGGTTTGCTGATTAATTGGAATGCTGCTGACCGCAAACCGTGCCAGGCCCAGTGTCGGTCCGCTCATCGTCTGTGGCATTGGCGCGCCGGCTTCTATTTTCTCAAGTTCAGCTGTAACGTTTTTCAGTTCTTTAGCAATAACGTGAATTTTTTTTACAGCCTGGGTTAATTCATGAGTAGAGGCTTTATCAATCCACCTCTCAACCTCTCCTCCACAGGTTCCCCATTGTGAGAACCGGGCTACACCGACCTGAATATTTGTTAACGTTGTAACATAATCATTAAGTTGTTTAGCCTCTGGAATTTTATTTAAATTCTGTAAATTCGTCATTAATGAACGCAGCGGGCCGTTACCTGAAGCCATCTCCTGGAAGTTTTCTCGCAGGCTATTTCCATCCATTTGTTCCAGTTGCGGTAATGTTCTTTTAAGTCCCTTTAGCGCGATATCAAGTAAAGGTTGCTTACTTTCTGCTCCAACATCGTTATTTTTTTCTGCCACTTTTGTATCGCCGCCTTTTATGACTAAAGCGGCATTCCTGACACCAACATTATCCTTGATATTAATAAGGTTTATAAACCCTTCGTCAGCAGCTTTTACACACTCCGTGATCTGCACTGCTAAACGTTGGGTAAGGGGTTTGTTCATATTTATACGGGACATTAACAGTGCGTCATTAACCGCTGTTTCCCCATATTTTTCCGTTAGTGCATGGAGAAATGTCTGTAAAATCTTTTGGTCCTGTACTCTGATATTTTCCGTATGTTTTTGCACCACTTCAGTGTTTTTAAATAACGGCATTTTTCCAAGCCAGGTTAATACTTTTGACGAAAATTTTTCAGGCGCAACATATGCCTTATCAGTATTTTCCTTAGCAATATAAAGTCGGGCATCATTCGACACACCAACTTTTGAAAACGAAGACAACGTTAAATTATTCAATTTTCTCTCCTCATACTTTAGCATATTCCTGCAGTATGTTTTTGAGCGCTTCCTGCTGATTCACAAATGACTCAAGCTGCGATATAATATGGTAAGTATTTGTCAGATCGGTAATTGCATGTATAAGCAACAACGTCTCTGCGGCATCAATATACGCTAACGTACCTTCATTATTCGCAGCCAGTTCACCATTAATCACCATAATCTGCCGCCAGATAGAATCGCCACAAACAGGCGATAACGGTATAATCATACCGTTCAATAACCAGATATCATCTTTAGCTTCAATAGACGTAAAAATATCGCTATCGAGTAGTAATAAGCACTGATTGTTGTCGTCAAAAGTGAGCGGTAAACCCAATTTCTCACCAATATTAGCGATAATATCCTGGTGTGCTTGCAATTTACTTTCCTCTTGAATTATATCTTTTATAAGATTGCTTCTTCAAATTTAATCTGGTTACACAATGTCTTGATACTTTTTCGCGCCCATCGCCGGGCGCAATATTTCTCTCCTTTAATCCAGTAGAATAGCCATTCACTACGCATCGGAACACATATCAGCAGCTCCTTCGGATCATTTTCAACATGACGTAACTTGCCTTTAATAACAAAACGCGAACTGTCAGCAATATCATCATATATTGCAGCCATACCTGAACCGGGTACTACATGTGTGATGATTTTCATAACAATTAATCTTATTCAATTGTTGTCGAGCGAGAGAAAAATACTACACCCTGGACTCAAGACTTTTTTTAACAACACGGCATATATCCGCAAAGGTCGTCATATCAGGAAGATCGTTTTCATTGCAACTAATGTCAAACTCCTCACTAAGACCAAATACAATATCAATTAAATCCAATGAGTCAGCGTAAAGATCCTCAACCAGATGGGTCTGACCATTGATACTATCAACATCAACGGCAATACAAGAGGTGATCACTTTTTTGACTCTTGCTTCAATATCCATATTCATCGCATCTTTCCCGGTTAATTAACGCTGCATGTGCAAGCCATCAACGGTAGTAATAACCCGATCCACGCCAGGTTTATTCAGGTATGACTCGTAAGCCGGGCCAGCTCGCCAGCTACCGTCTCCGATAAGGCCGTCCAGCACATTACTTAACACATAGTCAGTTTCCCCTTTTAGCCTGGTCAGCCCCGCCTCTCTGGCAAACTGCAGTGCAATCTCAGCCAGTTTTTCTTTTTGTGGATGATGAGTAATGACCTCTTTAAGCGTATCCATTTTCGCTTTCAATTCTGGGTACTTGTCAATATCGCTACATTGCGCTTTCAACGCTGCACTCTTTATCGTGTCATTGGGTAATATTTCCGCACGCAAGCCGTCAAACGCTCTGCGTACAGGGAACGGTGTGGAGGTATCCGGCTCCAGGGCTTTACGTATCACACCCAAAAACGTCTCACGGGCGTCGAAATGCATTGAATGCATATTCGTAACGCTCGGTACTGTTGAGAGGAAACTATTTTGCTTAAACTTCAAACCAGAAAATGGGCCAGTCTTATCTGTCTGGCTATTATCATTATCGGTCGTACCGGCTTTATTACCTGTAATTACCGTCGAGTCTGATTGTAAAGTATCGATTTTAACATTCTCGACGCCAGCCAGTTGACTGGCAAGCGGCTTCACATTCACAATCTCTGCCGTCTGGCTTTGCTGTTTATTATCATCAACGCCGTGCACCGTGGCCTGTACAGGCTTGCCGATAATGTTCTTGCTGGTTACGCCATCAACTTCATCAAAAGAGGGTGTTTCACCCGTAGTGCCCTTTTCTGACGTGACCACCTTTCCATCTTTACTTTCGGATGAAGCGTTGGTCACAGCCTCTGCCGTCGCATGAGCCGTGACGTCAATTTTACCCGCGATGCCATGGTCAATTGCCCCTGTGCTGGCGCTGTGTGCCGTCTCCGTTTGATGCGTAGTCGAATCCACACGCGAATGACTATGACTTACGTTACTGCTGTTAGTCGAATGGTGTGACTCGCCATGGCGTTGGCTGTTATCAATAAATGTTCGGCTATTATCAATCGTCTTCCGGCTATTATCATGGTTGCTATTATCGATATGGCGCTGGCTATTATCGACATGGCTTCGGCTATTGTTAATATGCTTACTGTTATCCACGCTATGGCTACTGCTATCAATATTAATATTGATATTAATACCCGTAGGTTCTGCTTTTTTCCCACCATCAGGTACTAGTCCAGCCGCAGGTTCCGGAATTTTAGGGTCAGGCAGTTTATCTGCAGGAATTTGTGCAAAAACATTACGTAGCAGCAGGGGTATCAACGTTTGCGTTTCAAGGTGCCGGGCTTCCCGTCCTACGCTGGTACCCTGCTCTTGCGTTAATTTTTGGTGGCACATATCAAGCGCCTCAACCGCCTTCGCCGCCGCTTTGTCAACAAGCTGCGTAAGACTGCTGCGGGTTAACGGATCCAACGTACAGCCAAAGTTATGTTCAATGCAGCTGGCAATATAGGGCATCACCTCCTGCATAACAAGATTCGTCGATAATTTACTTAATTCACCGCCAGTGTTATTTTTGATGATATCTAACAGCTGCTTTTCCAGGTTTTCCAGCTTCGCTTCCGCTTTCTTTGTTTCTGGCATCCATGGTCCAAAAGCTGACTTTTCTTTCAGGCCATCTTTTATGATTTGCGCGGTATACTCTGCCCCCACCTTCATCAGTAGCGTCTTCGCCGCAGGAGAATCACTGGTGGCGTTGAGCGCTGAACGAAAGAGCCCGGCAAACTCCATTATCGCTTTCTTACCGGCGACATTATTTGAATTGGTAAAAACTTCTTTTAACGCCTCAGCGTCTTTCCCGCATTTAAACAACGCATCCAGACTCGCCTGTTTGATCAGCGCGGGAAAATCTTCCAGTTGCGGGCCTCTAATTTCCCCTGACAGCGTCGTTGTGGCACTTTCTCTGACTGCGGAAAGATTCGCCGCAAGATTCGTGGCCTGCGTTTTGATCTCGGTCTGCATACCTGGCATTATGACGGGGGGCTGAGTCCTTACACTTGTAACCATTATTAATATCCTCTTCTGTTATCCTTGCAGGAAGCTTTTGGCGGTTTCCAGGCTGCTACTTATCGTACTGCTCAGCACTTTTACCAGGTTGTCGTATAATGAATTGGCATTGCTATATTTTTGCGTCAGCGTCTGTAATGTGGTTTTCAGATTTTCTTCCTGCGCTTTAAAACCCGACTGCCAGGCTTGATATTTGGCGTTATCCATTTCGAGTTTTGAATCTTTTCCCGGCGCACCTAAACCATCAATATCCTGAACCATTTTTTGTAATGGCGTCAGATCAACGGTGACGACATAACCGGATCCATAAGATTTCAGGCAGCTATTCGGCAAATTCAATTCACTGAGCCACTGTCTCGCTTCCGCTTCAGTAGCTACTTTAACGCCGCTGCCTGACTGCGCTGGGAATAAAACGGTATTACTGTTTATTTGATTATATTTATTGACTAAACTGTTTAAATCATTTTTGAGTGAGGTAACATCTAGCTTAACGGTATTACCGTCCTTACCTGGTAATAACCAGCCTCCCATTTTGGACAGAATGTCACTGAAGGCCTGATAAAAATCGGTATAGACTGCGACAACGTTTTCATAAACGCCCAGATAGCTGTCACCTATCGCCGATATATTTTGGGAAACCATATCCCAAATCTCAGCATCAGAAATGGTTGTTCTCGGCTGCGCCATAGGCGAAGCGCTAAATAAGGCCGACGTCGGCGCAGAAAACGCGCTCCGCAGGTTCTCATTTTGTTCTGCGGATAATGACACGCCAGACTTCGCCAGCGCATTCAGGCTGCTGGTCAACTGCTGGCGCGCCAGCGTGCGCTCGTCATTATTCTCTTCAGAGATCGGTGGCGTTGACTGCAGCGTCTGCTGTGCCTGCTGGATTTTAGTAGCCGCCTGCGATAATGAAATGATATCTGTACCGCGATGTTCTGTGGTAGACGGTACCACGGCAATCTCGGCGTGCTCGCTCGCCGAAGGAGTCTGCGGCCGTTCGGCAACGATCCCCGGATGAGGAGAAGCGGAATAATTTTGAATATTAAGCATAATATCCCCAGTTCGCCATCAGGAGCGCGATTAAATCACACCCCTGATGGCGTATAGATGACCTTTCAGATTAAGCGCGAATATTGCCTGCGATAGCAGCGAGTGCGGATGCTTTCGACTGGTTAATGCTCTCCATTGTTTTCAGCATTTCCTGAATCAGGCTGGTCGATTTACGTGAACTTTCACGGGCTTCGTCCGATGCGGTGCTGGCAACCCGGTTATTCACCTGGCTAATTTGCTGCTCGGAACGTTCCTGAGTAGCGGCGTACTGCCCGGACGCCCCTGCAATACCACCGACCGTAACTGAGTTTTTCATAATCAGATCGCCCGTCATCTGCATCTTGCGCGCATCGATTCGGGTCATATCCATGGTATTCTGCTCAAGACGAATATCGGATTCGACAGACTCAAGACGTTTCGACAGAATAGCCTGATGTTCAGGGGAGATTTGTTTATTACTGTCTTTAATACCCAGACTTTCCGTGGCGCTGGTTCCGGCATTAGATTTAAGCGTCGCATCATTAAGATTTTTCGTCGCATCGGTACCGGTTTTCTTCATATTTAACGATTTCAGAGAATCGACGCCTTCAGCACCGAGTTTGACGCTATTCTGCCCGTTCAGCACGTTTTTAATACTGTGGCTTTCAGTGGTCAGTTTATCGATCTTCGCGGCATTATGTTTAAGCGCGCCTCTTTCATTCTGCAGCCCCTTATATTCCAGTTTGGCGCCCACGCCAGTGATCCCCAACTGAAGCGCGCTCTGGGAAATACTACCGGACAACGCATTCATCCCTTCGCGCATCATGGAGCTTGCCGTCGTTTTAGCTGCATCAAAGCTGACTAATGACAACTTACCAGACAGTTTGCTATCAGCCTGGTTCAACGTCAGCATTAACGTATTCGCGGCAGCCAACAGCGCAACGGCACTGGAAGACATTCCGCTAATATCAAAAAACTTTCCGACTTCTGCCTGCTGCTCGCGTAACTGGGTTTGCACAACCTCATTCGCTTTAGTCGTGACATTATTTGCCAGAGCATTCAAATCCTGATTCATGTCGGTATTTTGAATACTGGCTTTTAAAAAGGACGTGATCGTTCCGGGGGTTTGCGTTAATACCCCTGGCGCAGGCGCGCTCAGTGTAGGACTCAACCCCAGGTCACTGACTTTACTGCTGCTAATACCAATACTATTCAGAATATCTTTAGCGCTAACGGATTGCGAAGCTGTCTGTGAACTATTCTCAACAGAATGATTATTTAAATAAGCGGCGGGATTTACTCCCACATTACTAATTAACATATTTTTCTCCCTTTATTTTGGCAGTTTTTATGCGCGACTCTGGCGCAGAATAAAACGCGAAGCATCCGCATTTTGCTGTACCGCAGAAGACATGGCTTTTTGCAGTTCCGCCGTTACCTTCTGGTTTTCACCAAATATTTCTACGGATTGTTTAAGCCACTGCTGAATCTGATCCATGGCAAAACGGGCGAGCATAAAATCAGCAAGCGCCTCGCTGGCATTTTTAATAAATACCCCCTCGGCAACCCCACCGGCTGACTGGGCTGCGGTATTCGTGACTTCCATGCCCAACGCCACTTTATTTAGGGTATTACCTACCAGCTCTTTACTTAAGGCATTCGTTTGCAGGCCCATCTTGCTACCCACATTACCCAGGCCGCTAGTAATACGTTGCATCCCCTGGGTAAAGAGTTTGCTGCCGTTTTGTGCCAACTGTTTCAGCACGTTAGGCACCAACTTCTTAATCGTTTCGCCCATCATTTTGCTCAGCGCGTTACCCAGTTTCGCCGCCGCGCCTTTCCCGACAACTGCGACCACCACAATGACCGCTACCATCGCAATAGCGGCAACAATCGCACCAACAATGCTGCCTGCCATCTCTGCCGTTTTCTTATCGACGCCTAATCCTTCCAGCGCTTTGGTAATCGCCTTGCCAATCAGCTCCATTAACGGCTTCAGCACATGCTCCATAATCGGGTTTAGCGCCTGCTGAATAAACGACACCCCCGTCGCCGCCTTCACAATTTCATCGGCCACCATTACCGCAAGTCCCACCGCAGCCAGCGCCAGACTCGCCCCACCGGTAAAAACAGCGGCCACAACGCTGACAATGGTTAGCAGCGCGCCGAGGACTTTCCCGATACATCCCATAATGCGGTTCGTTTCCTCGGCTTTGCGCGTCTCTTCCTGGAATTCAGCCGATTTCTTTTCCATCTCCGCCTGACGCCCTTCCTGCAAGGCGTTGAAAAGCGCAAGATCGTTTTGCAGGCTTTCTTCCGTATTTTTGCCCACAATCTCAATAAACATGGCCATGAGCATAGTGAGGCGGGCGACATTTGACAGATTATCCTGCTCACCCTGGGAAACCTGATTCTGAGAGGCGGCATTAGCCGTTCCCTGGAATTTGGTCAGAATGTTATCCGCTTTCTCGGCTTTCGCTTTGGCGTCTGTGCCTGCTTTAACCGTCGCATCCGTGGCCTTATCTAAGGCCTCTTTCGCCTCTGTCGCTTCTTTTCCGGCCTGTTCTACCGCGGCTTCAGCTTGTGCATAGCCGGGGTCAGCCGGGTCCAGCGATTGCAATTTATTTTGCGCCTGCGTCAGTTTTTTGGCCGCAGCGTCATAAACACTCTTGGCGGTATCCGTCTTTTTGATACTGGCTTCATAGAGATCCGTCGCCTCCTGAGCCTCTCCCAGAGCCGTCTGGAATTCTTTCGATACCTGAATCCCCATCTCTTTTTGTGACTCAATCATCGCCTGCCATACCGCCAGACGAGACTCCAGTTGAGACAGCGAAACATCGCCCAGTAGGGTCATTAACTTGCCAAGCAGTAACGTCAATTGCCCTTCGCTGGAGAGTTTTTCCCGGGCGGCGTCCGTAGGCGGCTTTAGACCCACCGTATTAATAGCGCTCTCGCCGGACTTTGTTCCGGCTTTAAGGTCGCCCGCTTTCGTTGCCACCACATCTTTAAAAGCTTTATCCGCCGCTTTTAAAAAGTCCGTGTTCTTACGAACGCCCTCAAAAGCCGCCTCAGCGAGGCGCGGATTTTGGGTATATCCGCTACGGCTAATGCTACTTGCGTCATTTACCATAATTATTCCTTTTCTTGTTCACTGTGCTGCTCTGTCTCCGCCGTTTTTAGCGCCTCCAGATAGACCAACGCTTTTGCCCGCAGAGACTCATCTTCAGTACGTTCATTGACAAGTTCAAAACACTGTCTGGCTTTTGCCGCCTTACGCATTAATAATTGACACTGCCCGGTAAAAAAAACGGGGCGATAATCATTTTTAAGTAACGTAAACGCTACTGCATAAAGGTCACATGCTTTCTGAAATTGTTTTTTCAGTTGGCATACCGCCGCCAGTCCCATGGTGTAATCGGGATTGTAAAAATCATAAATGCATAAGAAACGAAAGAATGTCTCAGCTTCATCCAGTCGTCCCTGGTTATAAAACTCATAAGCATGAGCATATAAACCGTCCATCATATCTTGAGGGATCCCGTGAACGTCTTTTAGCGTGGCGCCTTCACTAACGGCATCCCAAATCATTTCCGCAACACGTTCTTCGCTGACATTATTTTGATAATCCATTCCTTACTCCTGTTATCTGTCACCGACTTTGTAGAACTTAACTACTGCGTTTATCTGATGCAGTTATTAAACCCCGACGGTGGTTAGTGAACATTCAAAAAACGCCCAATGAATACATCGCTACTGCTTTACGCGGCTCAATGCCGTACCTCGTTTTCTTGTGGCTGAATAACGTCTTTGCCCGCGTTTTCTACCTCTTCCAGCCAAACCAGAAGACGTAAAACTTCATCAATTTCTTCCAGACTCACCAGATCATAACGGCGATGGGTTTTGAAAAGACTGCGCGCCAGTTTGATATCGACGATCACAGGTACGCCAACCTTCTCCGCATAGGCGCGGACGGCCAGCGCGCGCTGATTCGTTTCATACACCGAGATCATCGGAATCGGCATCAGTTCGGGTTTAAAATAAATCCCGATCGTAATATGCGTGGGGTTGGCAACAATCAGGCGTGAGTTTTCAATATCGGATTTCACCTGTTCAGACAGAATTTCCATATGAACTTCACGTCTTTTAGATTTAACCTCTGGGTTCCCTTCCTGCTCCTTCATTTCACGCTTCACTTCTTCCTTATCCATTTTCATATCTTTCATGGTCAGGAAATATTCCGCAATAGCATCCAATAATAAGACAATCAATGCGCAAGCAAGGCAAGTTAATACCAACGCGAGAAGAAGCTCACGCCAAATGACGGCAATATCCACAACATTGCCATTTAACTGAGAAAAGATTTCAACCTTATATTTCTTCCAGCAAATGATGGCGGCCACCACAAAGGATGAGAGATACAGTAGGGTTTTGACCGTATCTTTAACCGTGCGCATACTAAAAATTTTTTTCGCCCCTTCTACCGGGTTTAACGCCGATAAATTAGGTTTTAATGCTTCTGTCGCCAGCACAAAACCGGCCTGTAATAACGCCGGTAATGCGGAACACACTAAGCAGAGCAGCATAAATGGAATCAGATATTTTAACCCTATCCCAAAAACGGCCAAACTGTAGTCAGCCATGCTCTGATCAAAATTATCCGCAATAATGATCTTAATTATCCCCATAAACTCATTAAATGAGCCATACGACACCAGATAGGCAATTCCTCCCAGCGTCAGGCAGGCGATAATGAGATCTTTACTTTTAAATGACTGGCCTTTTTTAGCGGAGTCTTCCAGCCGTTTTTTAGTCGGTTTTTCTGTTTTATTCGAGGACATGCGTCGCCCCTCGCTCGTAAAACCAACTGCTTAACCCTGTGGCCTGGAAAGAGAGTCGCAGTACATTGTCCGGTAGTACCGGAGAGAAATAAAGCAGCATAATTAAAACGGCAATGCCGCTTTTTACCGTCAGTGAAATCGCAAAGGCGTTCATTTGCGGAGCAAAGCGCGACAATAAACCCAGGAATACTTCTGACAGCAACAGCACTAATACCACCGGACTGGCCAGAACCAAGGCGTTTTGAGCCACCTGATTAATAAACGTTAATAGCGGCGGTAATGAAGGCGTGCACTCGTTCATCGGATCGCATAGCTGATAGCTTTTATTTAACACGTCAACCATCGTGACCAGACCGCCGTTTTGTAAATAAACGACAGCGGCAAACATATTCAGGAAATTAGCCATTTCCGAGGTATCAATACCGTTTGCCGGATCGATACTACTACTTAGCGTTGCCCCTCGCTGGTTATCGATAATACAACCCAGCGCATGCATAACCCAAAAAGGCCATGACAGCAGACAGCCCAGCATGACGCCTACCGCCGCTTCTTGCAGAACTAACGGGATCATCGCCACCGATAAAAACGGCGGCGCCTCGTTCAATGCATGCGGCCATACTCCCAATGCCACCAGGATGATAATGGCGTTTCTCGGCGCACCGCTTAATACCCCGCTATTCAAAAACGGTAGGAAGAAAAAAATCGGCGCCACGCGAGCAAACCCTAGCGCCGCAGACGCAACCAGGTGATGAATTTCAAAGTACAACGCGTAAAACATTTTTTACCCCTTAGCCAACGCCAGGAATATCACCTGACGCCCGTAAGAGAGTAAAACTTCGCCATACCAGCCAGACAGTAAAAACAAGCATAAACACACGCCAAGTAATTTAATGCCAAAAGGCAGCGTCTGTTCCTGTAATTGCGTTACCGTCTGGAATAACCCTACCAGGAGGCCGATAATCGTTGCGACAATCGTCGGCCACCCTGACAGGATCAAAACAAGATAGAGCGCCTTATTACCTGCAAACACTAAATCATCCATTTAACTATCCCGTCTCGTAATGATGTCATGTTGCAATGTCCATATACTGTAATATCAATCCCTTAGACAGTAAGGTCCAGCCATCAAGCGCGACAAAAAGCACCAGCTTAATAGGTGTAGATATCGTCACCGGACTCATCATCATCATCCCCAGCGCCAGTAGCACGCTGGATACCACCAGGTCGACGACGACAAAGGGTAAATAGAGATAAAAACCAATTTTAAACGCGCTTTTTATTTCGCTCAGCGCATAAGCAGGTAATAACGCAAATATTGATGGTTTTTCAATTTCATCTTTGTCACGCTTTACCGTCTCGGTCTCTTCTCCATACTGACGCTTCAGTTGCGCGTTTTCAAAAAACTGGACTAACTCGCGATCTGAATATTTGATCAGATAATCGCGATAACCATCCAGACCTTCATCAACGTGTTTACTTAATGACGAAATATCATTAAAGGTGACATCTTCGTCCTCAAAATAGACGTAGGCATCATGCATTATGGGCCACATAACAAACATAGAAAGCAGCAATGCGACGCCGTTAAGCGTCATATTTGAAGGTATCTGCTGCAATCCCAGGGCGTTACGCACCATGACAAATACAATAGAAAATTTAACGAAACAGGTTCCTGACGCAATAATAAATGGCAACAGGGTGGAAAATGCCAGTAAGGCAATTAATGAGATATCATTCCCCATTACCAGACTCGCTCAGCCATTCATGGATCTCAACGCCTAAGGTGTCATTCATCTGTACCAGTTCGCCATTACCCAGCAAAACACCATTCGCCATAATTTCAACGTTAAGTTCAGCATTGGTCGGCAGTGATAATAGCTGTTGCTGCCCCATGGCTTCGAGTTCGGCGAGGGTAACGTTCTTACGATACAAAACAAATTCCAGTTTGACGGGCAATTGGTTCAAGCCAGGCAGAGTTTCTGCAGTTTCAGTTGTATTATTTTCTTCTTCGATATGTTGAATATCTAACGTTTCCACAATAATTCCCCCTTCAACACGGTTGAAATGACCTAACTTTTTCGCGTAGCAATAAACTTCCGCACGGGAAGTACGAATCAGGAGTACATCTCCGATCCCGATTCGGCCCAGCAACGAACGCTGCGTATCACTGCTACCGATTACAAAGCGCAACGGCCAGCGCAGCATTTTCGGCCTGCCGCCCCCGACTGCAGGCAGTTCAGGAAGATATTCAAACCACAGGCCGCCCCGATCGCTCATAATGTGCAACAATTTCCCTTCCGGCAGCGCGCTTCCCGGCACGGGGTTCTCTACGCATAAACGCCGACAGGACAAATGCGGCACGGGCAACTCAAACGGTCGCTCTGTTGCAGCAAGCCAGGGAACGACCAGATGCTCAGCGCCAGCAGAAACCGCCGCCCCCGCCAGAGCGGGAGAGACATGCTCAAGCCAGTCCCCAGGTTTAATCCAGGCCGACCACCGTTTTTCTGCATCGCTCAACCGAACCCACATTCCCTGTCGCGTCGGATATTCCAGCGTCGCTTCCCGGCCATGGCGCAGGCATTCTGTCGCGGTTTGCGCCAATAGCCATTCGCGACGATCAATCTGTCTCACACGCAATGACATCAGGCGTCATCCTCCTCGCCAGATTGTTGTCTGTGCTGTTGCTGCTGCGGATTTTGTTGATCGTCTCGCGTCAGGTGCCAGCGCTGGGGATTACCGTTTTGCCATTGATCATGCAAACGATGTTCAACCTGCGTATTTGACGGTATTAACGAAAACTCCCCTGCTTGCCGCGCCTGAATATTGACGGAATAGTCATTTCCCCAGCGCTGAAAACGGTAAGTCAGCGAGCTATCCTCTCCTTTCACGCCATCGGCAGTGGGAAAAATAGTCATCATCGGCTTTGATTGCGCCGCTAAAGGCATTTTTTCATCGCCGCCGGTTAATTGGCTAAGATCGGCGATAGTGGTTGGTTGCAGCGGAAGCTGAGAAACATCTTTAACCTTTTTATGATCTTTATCGTCAGGCTTACCGGTATTGGCTGCGGCCATTCGGGCAGGTGCGACATCCCGCGCCAGCGGCGCGCCCTCTTTACGAACGCCTTCGCCCGCGATGGCTTTATTATCCCCAGGCAATGCCTTGATATTATCGTCAGAGATTCCCGTGGCGTTATCGGTTACTTCACTAACGGATTCCACAGCTTTTAAATCAGCAGATAATTTTTTACCGCTTACGCTTTCTAACGGCCTATTTTTAGACGATAGCAACGCTGCGGATTTATCTACTTTGGCCTCCGCAGAGATCAAACCGACAGATTTTTCAGCAGTGACTTTCAACAGTTTTTCAGCAATCCTGAGTTCGCCTTTTCCGTTATGATGCAGACCAGAAACGTTGCCATTGTGATGTTCTGATTTCGCTGGCGCGCCATGTCGCCATGCCGCCAGTAATACCGGTAAAGCCGTTTCTTTATGCATTACGAAAGCATCGCCATAGTCGCGATCTTTTTTATCACCGGAATATTCTGTCTTATGTTTCTCCACCGCTTTTTTTAATGCTTCTGATAAACCGCCGACCTCATCCTGCTGCGGCAGTAAAATGTTTCCGGATGAACTGACAGCTGACACATCGCCCATTAAATTATCTCCTCTGACTCGGCCTCTTCCTGCTGTATCTCTCGCTGGATGTAGTGTCTTTTCTGACGGATTATCCAGCGTTGATAGTTCCCTTCTTTGCGCAACCAATATTTACTTTTTTTCTGAAACTCTTCCCTTTTCTTTTCCAGCTCGCTCCGTTTTTCCTGAATTTGTATAATCTGGAGTTCTAAATCTTTTATCTGCCGGCGAACAATAGACTGCTTACGTAATAACGTATAAATTTCCTCACGACTGAGCTGTCTGTTTTCTGCACGCAGCGTATCTAATAACAATTTCAGACCCGCTATTTGTTCAAGGAGCGCCTCCTCCTCGGCCTGCAGCCCGCGGTCCTCATCCTGATAGCGAAGTAATATCGACTCACACTGTGAATGAAATACCGTACAGCGCCGCTGCAATACTTTAATTCTGGTCAGCGAATGCATTCATACCGCTCAACGTGTCATCAAAGGATGAATATTGCGCTACCGGCTGGCATAACCAGGCTTTCAGGCTATCCCGCATCTGCATCGCCCGATCGTTATCGATATTTTCGCCAGGACGATATTCTCCCAAGTCAATGAAAAGCTGGAGCTCTTCCAGACGCGTCATTAATTTACGCACGGCAGATGCCTGTTCAGCATGTGTCGGCGTCGTGACTTGTCCAAAAACGCGGCTTACGCTTTTCAGTACATCGATTGCCGGATAATGTCCCTGCCCGGCCAGCTTTCTGCTCAGATACAGGTGACCGTCAAGGATAGAGCGAATTTCATCCGCCATCGGGTCCGCCTCTTCCTCGCTTTCCAGCAGTACCGTATAAAAGGCAGTAATGCTTCCCTCGCTGGTCGCCCCGGGACGTTCCAGCAAGCGGGGCAAATTATCGAATACGGAGGCGGGATAACCTCGACGAGCCGGACGCTCTCCCGACGCCAGTGCCACATCTCGCAAAGCACGCGCATAACGGGTCATGGAATCGATAAAAAGCACGACCCGTTTTCCCTGGTCGCGAAAATATTCCGCTACGGTTGTCGCCAGTTGCGCCGCATTGCAGCGATCGACCGAGGGGAAATCGGAAGTGGCAAAAACCAGCACGCATTTTTCTTTCTTATGCGAAGCGCGCAACATATCCACGAATTCAGTGACCTCACGGCCTCGTTCACCGATAAGACCGATAACAAAGACATCCGCCTCCGTTTGCTCGATCAGCATATGCATCAGCATGGTCTTACCGCATCCTGCGGAGGCAAAAATGCCCATTCGCTGGCCTACGCCACAGGTCAATAACCCGTCAATCGCGCGCACACCGGTAATCAGCGGTTCACGGACGCCAACGCGCGAAGCGTAAGACGGCGGTGCGACATCAATAACGCGTTCTTCGCTAATCGGCGCCACTTCAGGGGTAAAACGCTCAACGATTTTCCCCGTCGGATCCAACACCGCGCCTAATACCGAGTATCCCACCCACGCCGATAACGCACGTCCAGTGGGATAAAGCACGACATCGCGGCTCAGCCCCTGGGCATTGCCGATAAGGCTCAGCACGGTGCGTTCCCGCTGTAAGCCAACCACCTGCGCACGTGCAACAACCTGTTTTTGGTGCCAGCCACGGCGTATTTCACACAGTTCGCCAATGGCCACATCGCGCAATTCCGCCTCAATAATTGGGCCGGTTATTTTTTGTGGGTAGGCCAGATATTGCAGTAAACGAGGTGTTTTCATCTCATTAGCGACCGACTAAAAACTTCCAGATAGTTGTAAAACCCATTCAAGGCAGTAGAGAACTTTTCACCGTCAGATAAAAAATCCGGATGCACTAAGGCTTTAAGCGTTAGCTCCCCATTCTGCTCCCCCAGTAGTAATTGCCCGCCGCGGGCAAAATGGCATCCTTCCATTATGGTCATTAAGATTTCATAAGCCCGCTGTTGTAATACCACCATGCTGTCAGCACCCAATTGCGCCCAGATCCATACATCATCGTCCTTGACGCTGATACAGATACTTGGCAATGCAAATAAATCCAGAACAATTGTTGAATGGCTATCTATTCCTCCGATGAGTGAAGGATCGCAACCACTTACTTCCAGTGCGGAACGAACTAATTCAGCGATATCCAAATGTTGCATAGATCTTTTCCTTAATTAAGCCCTTATATTGTTTTTATAACATTCACTGACTTGCTATCTGCTATCTCACCGAAAGATAAAACCTCCAGATCCGGAAAACGACCTTCAATCATTTTCTTAATAAATCGACGGACATCGACAGACGTAAGGAGGACAAGATCTTTATGTGCAATCAATAAATCATCCAACTTAAGTGTAATGAGATCCATCAAATTAGCGGAGGCTTCCGGGTCAAGGCTGAGGAAGGTACTGCCAGAGGTCTGACGGATCCCTTTGCGAATAACATCCTCAACTTCAGCAGATACCATTACTGCTCGTAATTCGCCGCCATTGGCGAATTTATGACAAATATAACGCGCCATTGCTCCACGAATATGCTCCACAAGGTTAATGACATCTTTTTCTCTTGGCGCCCACAATGCGAGCGCTTCCATAATTAATTTCATATTACGCACGGAAACACGTTCGCTTAACAAACGCTGCAAAACTTCAGATATACGTTGTACCGTGGCATGTCTGAGCACTTCTTTAAGTAAATCAGGAAATTTCGCTTCCAGTTGGTCCAGCATATGTTTTGTTTCCTGAATACCGAAATATTCATTGACGTTGCGCGCCAGCGTCACCGCCAGACAGTGGTAAAGCTCATCAAGCGCGTTCCGCAACACATAGCCAAGCTCCCGGAGTTTCTCCCCCTCTTCATGCGTTACCCAGAAATACTGACTGCTACCTTGCTGATGGATTGTTGGATTAATACCAAAGGACACGACTTCATCGGAATAATTTACCACTCGCATCAAATCAAAATAGACCGTAAATTGTTCAACACGGATCTCATTAATCAACAATACGATGCTGTTATCGTCCAGGCCCTCGCCATCGCGTAACAATACTTCCGGCAGGCGCACGCCATAATCAATAAAGAACTGACTACGTAGACGCTCCGCAAGTTGAGCTTTTTCCAGATCTTCACGCCGGCTCTTCGGCACAAGTAATATCAACGGTACGGTCTCTGTAGAGACTTTATCGAGATCGCCAATCAGTCCTAACGACGACCCTTCTTTTTCCTCAATACTGAGCGGCTGCTCGCCTTTGCTGGTTTTAGGTTTGGCGGCGCTACGTTTTGCTTCACGGAATTTAAAATAGAAGAGTACGCTTAAAACCACCGATAAAATAACAAAAACCGGCAGCGGGAATCCCGGCAGAGTTCCCATTGAAATGGTCAAAATAGCCGTAACAACCAATACAAATGGGTTGTTCAACAGCTGCGTCATGATATTCCGCCCCATATTATCGCTATCGCCATTTACGCGAGTCACGATAAAACCGGCACTAATCGCAATCAACAATGCGGGGATCTGGGCGACAAGACCATCACCAATGGTCAGCATGGTATAAGTAGACAGGGCGGAGGACAAATCCATACCATGGCGGGTCATCCCCACCGAAATACCGCCAATAAAGTTCACAAAGATAATAATGATGCCGGCAATAGCGTCACCTTTGATAAACTTCATCGCACCGTCAAAGGAACCGTAAAGCTGGCTTTCCCTTTCCAGTACGCTTCGCCGTTCGCGCGCGGCATCCGCATCAATAATACCGGCCTTCAAATCGGCATCAATACTCATCTGTTTACCGGGCATACCATCCAGAGAAAATCGGGCCGCGACTTCCGCGACACGTTCTGAACCTTTGGTAATAACGATAAACTGGACCACGGTGACAATAGAGAAGACAACAAAACCCACCGCCAGGCTATCGCCAATAACGAATTGCCCGAACGTGGCGATAATTTCACCGGCATCGGCTTCAATCAAGATAAGACGGCTGGTACTGATCGATAATGCCAGACGAAAGAGCGTGGTAATTAACAGTACCGCAGGAAACGTTGAAAAACTGAGGATTCTGTCAATGTAGAACGACCCCATAAACACCAATATCGCCAGTACGATATTCAGTGCGATCAGGAAATCAACCAGATAGGTAGGTAATGGAATGACGAACATAGAAATGATCATCACCATTAGTACCAGAATCAGTAATTCAGGTCGTAAACGAGCACTGTTAAGTAGAGAAAGCAGCACTATAGGTATCCTGTTAATATTAAATTAAGACAGCTTTTCAATAGTACGACGCTGTTCTGCCATTTCATGCTTGTAGGCAATATCGGTCATACTACGTAACGCCATTAACAATTCTTCCTGCCAATATTCTTCATAAAAGAGTGAAGAGGGTATGGCTTTACATACTTGATAAAATATCTGCAAAAAGGATGCATGTTCTTTATGACTAAGCAATAACGCATTCAAACCTATAATATCGGCTAACAGCGAATCCACTTCATGTGGCTGTTGCAATAGCGAAAGCATCAGTAGTAGCCACGACGACTCCTCCGCATTAAACGCTTTGGTAAACGAATACGACAACAATGTACTCACAAACAGTAGGTCAGCGGAGCGCAACATTTTAAGTTGCGTCAGGCGTCGTAAAAGCTGGCCAAACTCCAGGCGCGAACAGCTGGCGTCATTCGCGTCAATATCGGTTAATAGCGAACCCTCGATAAAATCCAGTACCACCAGTCGACGTTGATAGCCATAACTGGCTATCCAGTCAGAGTAAATCTCCACTTCATGTGATTCACTCTGGATAAATTGCCGATAGCTGGCGCGCAATAAGCCTGGTTTTAACGATAATGTTTTCCCAAAAAGCCGGGCCTTCAACGCACAATTAATCCCTGCCTTGAGGGTCTTCGGATCGGTTTGCTCTTCAACGTGCTTAAGTAACGACTCCAGCTTTTTCCGCACGATCTCTTCCAGATCTTTACGACGAAGCAATTCACGTAACACAAGGACTAAATCACTGGGGTCAGGAAATAAGCTACGCGCCTGACGTAAAAAATCTTCTAACGCGCCGCCATGTACGCTAATTAGCTTTAATATTTGTTTCGCCTTCGGTAAAGCCTCATCCTCCAGCACGCGTTCAAAACTGTTAGATAAATTACTGGATTTTTTTTCATAATCGCGACGGTTACGAAATTGCGCCAGCGCCGCTGACATTTCGTCCGTCGACTGGACAAATTTTTGTACTTCCGCCCCTGGAGACGAATCCTCTGCGGCCTGTTGTATTTCCGCCTGTTGCGCATCAGTATGCTGGGTCGCATCCTGATGAGATGTCTGCCGGGACAATATTCTGGAAAATGAAATACCGGAGGTTGAGCCAGGAATCATTTAATTGCCTCCTGACCTCTATCCAGATAAACACGAACCCATTTCTGTAACTTATCGTCCCCACTCCAGGCACCGCTTTGTTTCAGAATATTGTTTACCGATTCGCTGGCATCCGGCGTTAACGGGTCGACAATTTCTTTTGGTTCAATCATGAACACACGAACAACATTACTTTTATTCTTACTGGAATAACGGAACAGGCTACCAATAAGCGGTAATTTGCCTAAAAACGGAATACTTTGGACAGTATCGGTATTTGCATCCCGTGTATAACCACCGACCAGCAAACTTTTTCCGTGCGGAACTCTCGCAATAGTGCTAATTAACGTTCGCCCGACTTCGGGTAACGCATCTACGGAGGTGGTAGTATCGGATTGCGGCGTCTTATCGTTGCCATCTTCAATGTCCAGCGACATTTCTATCTGACCATCTGCGGAAAAACGGGGCAGCACTCGGATCATTGTTCCGTATGTTACATGCTCAAGCGCCACATTACGTTCCCCAATCAGCTTGGTGTAAAACGTTCTGTTGTTATCAAAAATAGCGGGAACATTTTCCTGAGTCAGTAATACCGGGCGCGAAACCACCGTCGCCTGTTTCTTCTCTTCTAACGCATTTACCGCGGCGATGAATCGACTGCCATCGAGGGTACTTATTGAAGACTGGTTTAATGACACGCCAAGTTTGTCCCCAATAGTTATGCTGCCGCTCCATGAAGTGCCCAAACGCTCCAGATCGCTTTTATTAAGATCGACAATCCACAGGGATAATTCTACGTGACGTTTGGCGACATCCAGCGCTTTAACCAGCATTTCGATAAAATGCACCTGCTCAGCCGTTCCCTTTACTAACAAACTGTTGGTATCCGGATAGGCCACGATTTTAATATTGCCCGCCGCGGCATTTTGCTTTAAAGCTTCCTGCAGACTCATGCCACCGGCATAATTTGCTGCTTTACCTTTTTCTCCATTCGCTGAAAACGCTGGCATCGCCGGGGGTTCGCTACTGACAATATTACCTAAAGGTTGCTCTTCTCCCTGCAACAACCTTTCAATGGCCGTGGCAATACCGGGGATAACCATTTTCTGATCGCGCAGATTGTAGGTACGATCGCCCACGAAGGTATTGTTCAGACGCATCACCCCTATTTTCTGGCGTCCCAGCTCAATACCATCGTTTTGCTTGTCCATCATGGTGGCGGCGTTGACCACCATATCAACATAGACGGGTGGCCCTGAAACATAGAATGTTCCTTTACGGTTATCGCCACGTAGCGGGTAATTTTTGTTATATAAACCTGAGCGTTTTAGAAAATTGTTGAACTCATTGAGTGAGACGTTGCGTAAAGAAACCACGGCATTGCGCATTTCACTGGCGTCATAAATATAGATAGCCTGCCCATCGAAATACCAAATCAGCCCCAGTTGTAGGGAAAGCTTCTCCAGTAATGCGTTAGGATCGTGAAACTCAAAGTTGCCCGTAATTTTTTTTCGTGCCGCCATTTTGCTAACAATGACAGGCTCCTTTAGCTGTAGCGCCATGGCATCGAAAAATGTCCGCAGGCTATCGTCTTTCGCAACAAACCCACTTCCCGTTACAGGTATTTTTTCACTAGAATAACCAGGTGTAACCAGAACAAGCGCGGCACATGCCAGCACTCTGGCCAAAAGAATATGTGTCTTCATTTGTCTGCCAATTGAATAATATTTGATAATTTCCGCGGCGAAACGCCGATCAGCTCTTTGATCTCACTAGAAAAATGTGAAGGCGATGAGTAACCATGATTAACGGCTAATTGGGTGATGTTCTCGTGGCCTTCTACACTATTCAGCAGCGATTGCGCCATACGCCAGTTTCGTAATTCACTCTTCGCTTTTCCGCCCAACGCTCTGCTGCACAAACGACGAAAATGGGTATAAGAAACGCCATAGTCTTCTCCCAGCATTCTCATCGTGTTGCCGCTGGTTGACTGAGCGAGTAAATAGCCAACCAACCAGTAACTCTCGCTTTTTCGTAACAGCGCCAGTACCTTATTGAAGGCCGGAGAAGGCGTAATAATTTGCTGCAAAAACCAGTACTCGCAGCGTTTACGATCTTGCCAAATAGCGCGAAACTCAGGACTCAGCAAAACCCATTTATCGGATTCAGCATATGTCGTGTCCACTAATCCTGCGCCATCGATAAATGCCAGTAATTTGCTGAGTACTTCAATTTTTAACGGTCGAAAAACCACGTCTCCTGATACTGGTGCGACAACGGCCTGCTCGCAAAAAAGCAGCGCGCCTTCCTGAATCAGGCAGTTTTCATTGTGTCGGCCTTCAGAAAATGACATATGCAGCTTTTGCGCGGAACACGTCTGTATAAACCATGCTTCCGGGCTGCGGATTTTCCGCTTCTCTCCTTCTTTAAGTACTTCCTGCGTATTTAGCATAGTTGTCAGCACCAGTTAAAAATCATTTTAATATGTAAACAATACCGGGAGCGGGTGGCAAAATCCTGATGCAATCATTATGAAACTGATGCCACCCGCTAATTAAATTAGCCAACTTGCACAGCACCCGCTGATTTAAAATAGAAAATCAGCTCATAGTATATAAATTCTGGCTTATTACTCTGCAGCAGCAAAAATTCAGATATTGTCATCGGGATGGAGAATTAATTATTTATATCAGGAGTTTTTTTTGCTAGCATTCCTGAAACGCATTCGCCCCTTATCACTATTGTCAGATAAAATTCTGACGGTTGTGTAAAAACATTGCGCCTCATTCTTCTGTAGTTGGAGTTAATATGAAAAAATTTTATAGCTGTCTTCCTGTCTTTTTACTGATCGGCTGTGCCCAGGTGCCCCTCCCTTCCTCCGTGAGCAAACCGGTACAGCAACCTGGCGCTCAGAAAGAGCAACTGGCCAACGCAAATAGTATTGATGAGTGTCAGTCTCTTCCGTATGTGCCGTCAGACCTTGCGAAGAATAAATCATTATCAAACCAGAACGCTGATAATTCCGCATCAAAAAATAGCGCAATCAGCTCAAGCATTTTTTGCGAAAAATATAAACAAACCAAAGAGCAGGCGCTCACCTTCTTCCAGGAACATCCACAATACATGCGTTCGAAAGAAGATGAAGAGCAACTCATGACCGAATTTAAAAAAGTTCTTCTTGAACCCGGAAGTAAGAATTTAAGCATATATCAGACGTTACTTGCTGCCCATGAAAGACTGCAAGCTTTATAAGGCCATATCACCGTTGGCTGAACTCATCATGATATAATTAAGACCATATTTTGCATTGCCACTTAATATCAATATAATTATTATAGCTATGGTCACTTTTACGGTTGGCCATTTGTCTCTTACGTTGCATTTATCAATCTGCTTTTTGATACAGCAGCACCTCGCTGCTGCTTTTTTTATTTGCGATAAAGAACTGCCTCCCAGACTCGGGAAAATAGCCGAAACTTATACTGACAAACTATCGTCTCGTATATCGCGGTAAACTGACATCCCCCTCTTTCTCCACATGTTGGCATTCTTACGATACCCCATCCACTTTTCGCGGATAACGTTCTTTTTACCTGTGACAGCGTATTGACTACCAGGCTAGTATAGCGGCAGAAACGTCCCGATGTCTGGAATGAATGGCAAACAGTCTATAAGGTGATTGAATGGATACGACAGAAGAACTAAACGGAACCTACTTCTACCACGGACAATCGAACCTGTCAGCAGGTGAACTATTTGATGTAATTGTCCTTGAGCAATTTTGTGATGAACCTGGGATTGGTATTGAGTCAGGTGCTGCTATCCTCGCCGGGCAACCGTGGTTAAAAACCAGAACGAAACCGGGAGAGGCAATCAAAGGGACAAGTGTTATCTCCAGGTATGGGAGAATGCTTTTACGAAATGCACGAACTACTTTTGGTATTAGCGTTCCTACACCCGTTGGTATAAGAATGCGAAAAACAAATAATCTTGCCGCAGTCATAGCACGATATGTTCCATGGTTAGGTTGGGTTGGTCTTGTGAATTCAATTTACCAGGTATCAAGGAGAACTCAGGCAAAATACAACCTAATAGCACGCCCTAAAGATCGTATACAATGGACATCCTTTTGATGGACACAATTCAGCAAGAGGTGTTAGCACTCTTCCGTGAAGAGATTCCCGGATATTTAGACAGCAATTGGAAAGAAATCCCTTTAGAACTTGATTCTGATTTATTTGAAGCTCCAGGCGATGACCTGCATGAAGCTTTGGATAAATTTGAAAAAAAATTTAATGTAGATTTATCACAAGTTAAATGGTCGTGTTATTTTCCCTGGGAGAATACTCCACTGCTTACACGATGGTTTAAATTAAAACGGGAAGATGTAGAACGAACTCGTACACCTTTAACAATCAGAATGTTTTCTGAGTCAGCGAAAGCTGGGAAATGGCTTTATGATTAGTGAAAAATATGTCGAATTAATCAGGAGTTAATTACTATGAATTTTGTTAATCGGTTAAAATTAAAAGTAGTAAATTTCATATGCTTTTCAAATTAAAATAATTTGTTGTATCTACCTTTCGATCACCAGTAACTTTGACGCCATCCGTTTCAAATTGACCATTTTGTTCTGGTGTATATCGCGAGTAGACATTTCTGAATGTGTTTGACTATCCACTCTTTTTTAGCCTGCGTGTATGGCGGCGACAATGCTGTTACATAGGTACCGGTATATTACCAAATTGATTCTGCCAGATATCCCGCCTCACGTAGAGCATTCATAATTTTATTCGCTAATTCATACTGATATTCATACGAGGTATTCTCCATGGAAAATACCGTTAATTCATATTTATAATACAGCCACCCATCATTCTCATTTATCAACTTAGGATTCCAGTCATAATTTCTTTCTATTGTAATCATTGTATTTTCGTATCTTAAATATAATGAATTCACTTTTATTATGTCTGGAATCCCTTGGGATAAAAAATCAATTAACTCATATTTATCCAGATCAGACTCAACAACGATTGTGAATTCAGCGTTAACTTCTTCCATTATGGAACCTCAATATATGGGCCTCTATTAAACGGTGATGATCCTTTCATTACCGATATCTGTATTTTTGTTACATCATCCGGATGAAAATGTAGGATATACATCCTCCCGTATGCCACCTTCATCACCAGGGCCTAATGCACGCCGTTGGGCCTTTGTTGATTTTTAACCATCTGATCTTACTCAGCAATAGTGGACACGCAACTAAGTGAGTAAACGCTCAAGCAAGAGGTGACTCACATGACAAAACCAGCATCAACCACCAAAAAGCCACGTAAACAGCAAACTCAGCTCTCTTCTTCTGAACGTGAGCAGGAGATGTCCGCCGCTTAGGGTTGTGTCCCTATTACGCGGGTAGGATCAATCAAGCAGTTACGGCAAAAAGAGAATCATGAATATATTTAGCAAACTCCCTGATGATACGTAATCAGTGAGATTAAAGTAATGCAATCGCGATAAACCGAAGTTAATCCCCTGTTTAAAGACAGTGAACGACCTTCTTGCCATGCCTGGACTATATCAGCCTCACATGTACGCCTTGAAAGCGTACAGATATGTATTATAATTGTACATATTGTTCATAAACAGGAGGATGAAAACCATGCCTCAGATAGCTATAGAATCTAACGAAAGGCTGTCGTTACGTGTATCGACGGATGCCAAAAAGTTGATAGTCCGCGCTGCGGCAATCCAGCAAACCAACCTGACGGATTTTGTGGTCAGTAACGTACTACCTGTCGCACAGAAGATTGTTGATGCCGCCGAACGGGTATATCTGACGGAGCGTGATACTCAAATGATCATGGAAATTTTAGATAACCCGCCAGCGCCGAATGAAAAGCTTCTTGCTGCTGCTTTCGCCCTGCCGGACATGAAGAAATGATGTTTACAGACTGGCATGAGGCCGCGATAGGGAAAACCCACAATCGAATGAATTTTGATTGTGGGAATGCCGATCTGAACCAATTCCTGCAACGCCATGCACGACAAAATCATGAGAAAGGGACAACGAAAACCTATGTTGCGCTTGATAATTCGGATGTTACACGTATCCACAGCTTTTACTCAGTCAGTCCTGCATCACTGATATATGCACAGGTTCCCGGCGCAATCAGCAAAGGATTAGGGAGATATGATGTGCCAGTGTTTCGTCTGGATCGTTTAGCCGTAGACAAATCTATGCAGGGGCAAGGGCTGGGAGCACAACTTTTGTTATCTGCCGGAAAGCGTTGCATACAGGCGGCTTTGCAGGTCGGTGGCGTAGCCCTGCTTATTGATGCCAAAAATAAACAGGTCTGCGACTGGTACAAAGGATTTGGCGCAGTACCATTAAACGATCAACCCCTTTCCTTGTTGCTGTCGTTTAAAACGCTTTATGCTGCTTTATCTGCATCTGGTAGGTTATGACAACATGAGGCTTTGTTGAATAATTCAGAATCGGCCAACGATAAGGATACAGGACTCCCACCGGAGCACTCGTTATACGAGCCTGACGCTGGTCGGCATTGCCAACAACGTCATCCGGTTCAGCGCTTTGACCATCGCCATCACTTCACCCACCTGCGCGTCATAGTTCCGCAGGCTCAGATGGCCGCCCAGCAAGGTTTTGATACGGAACATCGCTGTTTCCACTACTGAACGACGGTGATAGCCCACTTTCTTTTCCAGACCTCATTGCTGCCGCTCCGATGTTGATTTTAAACTTTTGCTTTGCCATGGGAACCCGATGCTGAAACGACAGTAACGATCAGATCCGCCAATCTCTTTATTCAACAAAGCCCCTTCGGGATAGAGCTTCCGCTGAGCGGGAAAGTATGCCTTTGCAATTAATCAGGAAAGTGTTGCGCGAGAAATCGTGCATCTTTCAAGCACATCGTCTACTTTAATTAACCGATTCATAAAATATATATTCTCTGTTCATTTCTAGCTTGTAGGCTATTTTAATAACGGTGTATTTTAAACAATAAAAATTAATATTACCCTACTTCTTTGTTATAATACCAGCCTCCAAAATTGTGCTATAGGAACATCATGGAATTAATCCGTTATGCTGACATCAACAGCGATCTCTATCGCCACATTTGGGTCGTTGGTGATATTCATGGATGTTACTCCTTATTGTTAACCAGACTGGCTCAATTACATTTCTCTCCTGATACCGATCTCTTGATCTCCACTGGAGATAACATTGATCGAGGAAAAGAAAATCTTGAAACACTGAGACTGTTAAATACCTCATGGTTTATTTCTGTAGTGGGTAATCATGAAGCTATGGCGCTTGACGCTTTTGAAACACAGGATGGCAATTTCTGGTATGTAAACGGTGGTTACTGGTACGACTCGGTCACCGAAAAAGACAGGCAAGAAGCCACTGAGCTATTACTAACTTTTAAGCAGCGTCCTCACATCATAGAGGTTGAAACGTCCTCAAAGAAGTACGTGATTGCCCATGCCGATTATCCAGATGACAGCTACGATTATGGGAAGCAAGTTGATATTGATAGCGTTCTATGGTCACGCGATCGTCTGCTTGGTTCGTTACAGGGGAATATCCATCCAATACGCGGTGCGGATACTTTTATCTTCGGCCATATGATTGTTGACTACACAACAACATTCGCCAATCAAATCTACATTGACACCGGTTCTTTCTGTTCAGGCAATCTGTCTTTTTTTAAAATAAAGTAATCTGGAAATAGAATTATATAATATACGCAACGATAGCGTTACTTTATTTTGTATTCTGAGGATATATATTCAAACATAGAATTCTATCATAGAATATTAACCCTCCCTGCATTATGGGCAATGATATAGCCTTCAATAAGTACCATTGCCCATTCGTAATAGCGTCTAAATTTCGCGTTTTTCTGCCCATTTCAGCATTAAGATCGCAGGCCAAAAAAACGAAGCCGTAATCCGACGCAGGTAGTTACTCGAGCGCCTGAGACGAGTAAAGATCGCACATCTCAAGATACCTATCGGAAGAAAGCGCAATAACCGTGGTGGCGAAATGGATCGGCTTGCCTTCATGCAACACAATCTTAATACCGGCGGCGGCCGGGATGAAGTTAATGCTCTGTGAATGCCAGGTGTTTTCGGCGATATTTGTCCAGGCCGCGAATTTGCCATTACAGAAGCGAATACCTTCACGACTGATGGTGACTGCCGGCTTTGCCGCGCTTAAAAATGTGCGAGCCAGGCGCACAATAAATAACAGACTGCCGCAACAAATAAGTCCCATAAAGACGGCACCGCCAGTTTTGGGCTCCTCGGGATCGGTGGCCATATTCACCGCCAGCGCAATAAAAACTCCCATCATACAAATCCAGAACACAATACCAACCAACGTTTTAGATCTGGAATAATAGATATTGAACTCCACAGGCATGTTTTGCTGGCTGGTTTTTGATACGTACAGTTCCATTGATTCATCCTTGTATAAAAATGTCGTCAGGCGGGTAAACGCTGGGAAAGAAAGTTGAGCAGCAGCGGCTCATTGACGATAGTGGAGCGGTCGATTTTGCAGATCCGGCCCGTAGCGGTGCTAATCATCAGATAGCTCATTGAACTGCCAGCCCCCTCCTCGCGCTGGGTGCGAATACTGGCGATCTGCGCATACGGCACCGCCCGGTTTTTGTGTTCAAGCCGATCCGCCAGCGCGGTCACTTTGCCGAATTTAAGACGTCCATCGGCGGCGAGGCGCGCCCCCAGCGCAGAACCGTGTCGCCGGACAAGTTCAGCAGCCAGTCGGTCGTAAATTCCGTTGCCATCGTTCCAGAAATCAAGGTAGATGACGTACTTCTTGCCGCCACTGTGGCGCAAGATGAGTTTGTCGGATTGGTGGAGCAGACGCATTGATTCAAGCGCATCGTAATGGATAACACGATGCCCGGCCTGCAACGCGGTTTCGGTTAACGTCATCCTGCGCGGCGTAAACAGAAACAGAACTGTGACGCTGAATTTCCAGATGATAAACAACAGGCCCACCAGTAGCGATATACCGGAAAGCCGATAATTCACGGTGGCTGTTGCTATGCTGAGAATAAAAAAACCGATCCCGATAGCAAACCATTTCAGCTCCGAAAGCGAAAGATGCCGGGTGTATTGACGACTTTCCATGATGGTATGGTATCCCTGATTTTACTGTCGGCGTATTACGTCAGGTTGAGTAAGGAAGCTATATCCGTTATGTTTTAGGTTATATACACTTCATCCTTCAGGCTGCCGGAGCAACTATTGTACGCTCCCGGAGATTAATGAGAGACATCCTGCCTCTCACCGAAGACCAACCACGAGCCTATACACCATTCGGTGTAAATGCCTTTCTCGGAAGTGAACGTCCAGGCGGCTACCGAACCCGAGCGTGATAATAAAGCGACTCGTTGTCATGAGCCAGTCCCTTAGCGACATTGTCCATTTTCGGATGTCGGCCTGAATTGCCAGTCACACGACCTTTTTCACTGACTCGTCCGTCGGAAACACCGTACGCTTTTTAATAGCATGTTGATTATCTATGCCGGAAATGCGGGTCTGGTTTTTCTTCAGCAGACGATCGAACGGGCTGAGATCTTCAGGTATTTTGAGATTTTGGCCAGTGCATTAGCCAGAGCCTGCAACTGTTTTTCGTCCATAAAGCAACCAGCTTTTGATGTTGAATCGAACATATCAAAATCAGGCAATTACACAATTTTAATTACAGTCTCATATTGAGTTTGGAAGCATCCGTTTCCCTCTTAATTTTATTGGGATTTCTCTTTGTTGCGAGCATGGTCTGAACTAATTGCCTGGCACCTTGCCTTGTTTCGTCAATATTTGGAAAATCGAACACATTTCCAACTTTTACTTTCAAGACAGAACTTGGCTTCCTACCCTCACTGACATTACGATCTGACGAGGCTACTCTTCGCTGGATTACGTAGGTTTTTTTCGTCAAACTGGCTTTTACCCCGAAACCAGCAGGAGCTTGTCTGTGGTCATCGAAAACAATGTAGAGTTTTTGAGCTGGGTTAGCTTCGAAAACGATTTTTCCAGAGCGACTGAGTGCAGGCTTAACATTGATACTTAACTTGTTGATAATGAAAGGCTGGCTGAGAGTTGTTTTCAAAGTATCACCCCTGTTGTAGTCCAGGAATGATGAGAATGTAACCTGTCACATTTTAGGCTACAGGTGAGCTACAAATTTATGGGTTTATGTGAGTTTATAAGGGTTTTACCTGGGGCCACATGAGCACTTGAAAGAATAAAAAAACGAGTAAAATCAATATGAATGAGTCATTTGATAAGGACTTCTCCAACCACACCCCGATGATGCAGCAGTATCTCAAGCTGAAAGCCCAGCATCCGGAGATCCTGCTCTTTTATCGTATGGGAGACTTTTACGAGCTGTTTTATGACGACGCAAAGCGTGCGTCGCAGTTGCTCGATATTTCGCTGACCAAACGCGGCGCATCGGCTGGCGAACCTATCCCTATGGCGGGAATCCCGCACCACGCCGTAGAAAACTACCTCGCGAAACTGGTCAATCAGGGCGAATCCGTCGCTATTTGCGAACAGATTGGCGATCCGGCCACCAGCAAAGGTCCCGTTGAACGTAAGGTCGTGCGTATCGTTACACCTGGCACCATCAGCGATGAAGCCCTGTTACAGGAGCGTCAGGATAACCTGCTGGCGGCTATCTGGCAGGATGGTAAAGGCTACGGTTACGCCACGCTGGATATCAGCTCCGGGCGCTTTCGTCTGAGCGAACCCGCCGACCGTGAAACGATGGCCGCAGAGCTGCAGCGCACCAATCCCGCCGAACTATTGTATGCCGAAGATTTTGCTGAAATGGCGTTAATAGAGGGACGCCGGGGTCTGCGCCGTCGCCCGTTGTGGGAGTTTGAGATTGATACCGCCCGCCAGCAGTTAAATCTGCAATTCGGTACGCGGGATCTGGTCGGTTTCGGCGTCGAAAATGCCTCGCGTGGATTATGTGCGGCAGGCTGCCTGTTACAGTACGTAAAAGATACCCAGCGCACCTCCCTGCCGCATATTCGTTCCATTACGATGGAACGCCAGCAGGACAGCATCATTATGGATGCCGCAACCCGCCGCAATCTGGAAATTACCCAGAACCTGGCCGGTGGTGTCGAAAATACCCTCGCCGCGGTGCTTGACTGTACCGTGACGCCAATGGGTAGCCGAATGCTTAAACGCTGGCTGCATATGCCGGTACGAAATACCGACATATTACGTGAACGCCAGCAGACCATCGGCGCCTTGCAGGACACCGTCAGCGAACTGCAACCGGTGCTGCGTCAGGTCGGCGATTTGGAGCGTATCCTTGCGCGTCTGGCGCTGCGCACCGCGCGTCCGCGCGATCTCGCCCGAATGCGTCACGCCTTCCAGCAACTGCCGGAATTGCACGCTCAGCTTGAAACCGTTGACAGCGCGCCGGTACAGGCGTTGCGTAAAAAAATGGGCGATTTCGCCGAGCTGCGCGACCTCCTGGAACGCGCCATTATTGACGCGCCGCCGGTACTGGTCCGCGACGGCGGCGTTATTGCGCCCGGCTACCATGAAGAGCTGGATGAATGGCGCGCGCTGGCGGACGGCGCCACCGATTATCTCGATCGTCTGGAAATTCGCGAACGCGAGCGTACCGGGCTGGATACGCTGAAAGTTGGCTATAACGCGGTACATGGTTATTACATTCAGATTAGCCGTGGTCAAAGCCATCTGGCACCCATCAATTATGTGCGTCGCCAGACGCTGAAAAATGCCGAACGCTACATTATTCCTGAGCTTAAAGAGTACGAAGATAAAGTTCTGACCTCGAAAGGCAAAGCGCTGGCGCTGGAAAAACAGCTATATGACGAATTGTTTGATCTGCTGTTGCCGCATCTGGCCGATTTACAGCAGAGCGCCAACGCGCTGGCGGAGCTGGATGTGCTGGTTAACCTGGCCGAACGCGCCTGGACGCTGAATTACACCTGCCCGACATTTACCGATAAACCCGGTATCCGTATTACCGAAGGTCGCCACCCGGTGGTTGAGCAGGTACTGAATGAGCCGTTTATCGCTAACCCGCTCAATCTGTCGCCGCAGCGCCGGATGTTGATCATTACCGGCCCCAATATGGGCGGTAAAAGTACCTATATGCGGCAAACGGCATTGATCGCCCTGCTGGCCTATATCGGCAGTTACGTTCCGGCGCAAAACGTGGAAATCGGCCCCATCGACCGTATTTTTACCCGCGTCGGCGCAGCGGACGACCTGGCCTCCGGGCGTTCGACCTTTATGGTGGAGATGACCGAAACCGCGAACATTCTGCATAATGCCACGGAAAACAGTCTGGTATTGATGGATGAAATCGGGCGCGGTACCTCCACGTATGACGGGCTGTCGTTGGCCTGGGCCTGCGCGGAGAATCTCGCGAATAAGATTAAAGCGTTAACGCTGTTCGCTACCCACTACTTCGAGCTGACCCAATTACCGGAGAAAATGGAAGGCGTGGCAAACGTCCACCTGGATGCGCTGGAACACGGCGATACTATCGCGTTTATGCACAGCGTGCAGGACGGCGCGGCAAGTAAGAGCTATGGCCTGGCGGTCGCGGCGCTTGCGGGCGTCCCTAAAGAAGTCATCAAACGCGCGCGCCAAAAACTCCGCGAGCTGGAAAGCATCTCGCCCAATGCGGCGGCAACGCAGGTGGACGGCACGCAAATGTCGTTGCTTGCCGCCCCGGAGGAGACATCGCCTGCCGTTGAAGCGCTGGAGAATCTCGATCCGGACTCCCTGACGCCACGCCAGGCGCTGGAGTGGATCTATCGGCTGAAAAGTCTGGTGTAAACGTGTCAGACCCGATAGCGCCGCGCTATCGGGTCTGCGCGCCGGAACAGGCTTTTCAGGCTGTGACTGTCGTTTCGTGTAAATGACGCCAGACTATCCGTCTTCTTTCGCTTTTTAAAATAACCGTCGACCAGCGTACCGTCTCAGCCTGACCCGGCAGTTGCTGGCGCTCACGATAACGCAGCGCGGCACCTTCCGGCCACTCCGCCACAAGGTCAATGTGCTCAACCACGATAACCAGCCCCGGGCGACACGCGCGCTGCGCCTGGAAAAAAGCGCCCAGCGCCGGATAATCCAGACAAATACCTCCTGGCGTTATCATCGTAAAATCAACAGCGAAACGCGCTATCAACGCCTCCAGGCTACCCATCCCCTTACTAAGCCAGTTCTCAATCGCCGCATGGGCGTGAATAATTTCTTCTTTATATGGATTCATGATCTTTCCTTTTTCAGGCACAGAAGCGCCTGTCTATTGTTCAGACAGACAGCGTAAATAAGGGGCAGCAGGGTGATACCGGCGGCGGCAATAAAGGTCCAGCGATAAGCAACCTCAAGCGACATAACGCGCTGGAGCGCATTTAACAGCAGCGTCAACAGCGTCGCGCCAAGGAAAAAGCTGATCTGACGATTAAGATTCCATAGCGCGCTGGCGTCAGGCATGTCCCGGCGAGCAATAGTCAGGAAAGCGCCACTCTGCGCGGTACTGCTGCACAAACTGCCGCCAGCGCCCATTAAGGCGAATATCATCATCAGTACACGGTGCGATGTCGCAGGCGTAACGTTAGTTAAAAGCAGTATCCCTGCAGCCTGAAGAAGACAGCCGACGATAATCAGCGGACGCGGCCCAAGCCGATTGAAGTAACGTCCGGTAAGCATAATGGCGACAAATGAAGCGATCGACCAGGGGATCATCAGCGACCCCGCCGCCGCAGGCGATAGCTGCGCGACGTTCTGTAGATAAAACATCCCGACCACGCTGATACCAATGAACATACCCGGTACGCACAGATAGACGATCATGGCAAAACGCAGCAGCCTGTCCGTCAACAACGGCAGATGGAGCAATCTTGCTGACGCCATTGTCGTCGACGCGGCGTTCAGCCAACAATAAGCGAGCAATAAAGTGAGAACGGCCACCGGCAGCGTGGCAAAGAATATCCAGCGCCAGCCGCACGTTTCCACCAGCAGCCCACCAATCGCAGGCGAACATGCCGGCGCCAGTAGCGCCACCATCATGACAACCGATGACACGCCAGCGCGTTCATGCGGTTTAAACTGTTGCCAGGTTAACGCCTGACCAACCGGGATCAATAAGCCACCGCCCGCCCCCTGCACAATACGCCAGAAAACAAGGCTGTGTAAGGAATCGGCAAAACCTGCGGCAGCGGCGGCAACGCTAAACAGGATGAGCGAAAATATGATCAGCCGTCGAGCGCCGAGATAACGCGAAAGAAACGCGCTAAACGGAACGATCAGCGTTAATCCTGCGATATAACCGTTACTCACCCATGCCAGCGCCGATATGGACGTATGCAGATCCACGGACATCGCAGGAAAAGCCACGCTGGCAATAAACAGATTAATCAGATCAAGAAAGAAGCCGAGCAGGTAAACCACTGCCACTTTACTGCGATACGTCATTATGCATCCTCCGTCAGAGGCGCTAATGTAGCCGTCCGGAGAAAGCCAGATAAGTCCGCGCTTCAACGATATACTGTCAAAATAATTTTGACAGTAAAGGAGCTCGCCATGCTCAATTTGCAGCGTATGTCGCTGTTTATCGCCGTGGTAGATAGCGGCAGCTTCACGGCCGCCGCCGCCGCATCGGGCCAAACAAAAGCAGTAGTGAGCTTTAATATTCGGCAGCTTGAAAAAGAGCTTGGCGTAACGTTACTGCTACGTTCCACCCGACGACTGACGCTCACAGACGCCGGCGTCCTCTTTTACCAAAAAGGCGTGAATTTACTCAACGCCGCGAAAAATTTGCAGGATGAAGTGCGTGCCAGCCATAGTGGGCTGGGCGGCGAGTTACGTATTACCACTACGTCCGAGTTTGGCGAACAGGTGGTCATTCCGGTACTGGCGCAGTTTAGTCAGCGCCATCCCGATCTCCGTATTCGGCATATGTCCTCATCACATCATGCCGATTTAATTGCCGAGCGCTTTGATGTGGCGATTCGGCTTGGCTCGCTGGCGGACTCCCGCTATCGCGCCGCGCTGATATCCCGCTTTACCATTCTGCCGGTCGCCGCGCCGCAGTGGCTCGCCCGCAACCCTGTTTCATCACTGGAGTCGTTGGCCCAGGCGGAATGGATTATTCATGAGCGATTACCTACGCCGCTACGGTGGACAGTAACGAATAATCATGGCCAACACTCACGCCTGGAGATAAGCAAAGCCGGCAAAATTTCTGTCGACAGCGCGCGCTCGCTGATGGCCTTCGCTCTCGCGGGAAGCGGCGTCGCATTACTGCCGCAATGGTTAGTCAACACCGCACTGGGGGATGGAACGTTAATTCACCTGTTACCCGACTATCATTTTCCCCGTCAGGGCATTTATGCCGTTTACCCGGACGCCCGCCATGTATCGACAAAAGTACGCGCATTTATTGATTTTTTACGTTCGCAATGGGATTGCGGGGAGCACGCCCCATCATTGTAGCCAGCCCGGGAGCATTGCGCTCCCGGACGGATAATACCGTCTTAATCCTTAACTACCAGCTTGTCTTTGATCCCCTGCGCCTGCCAACGCACCCACAGCATAATTGCTGCCAGAACGACGATCGGCAGTAACGGATCGAGCCAACTGCCGCCGGAACCGAACAGCAGGTTAATCAGCGCCACGCCGGTGCCGCCAATCGCCCAGGCAATGGTCGTCGGTACAGACCAAACCACCATCTGCTGTTTGACATCAGAGACGCCCATCATGCGGTTAACCACCCAGAACAGGCTGTCGTTGAAGTAGCCGAAGAACAGCGACCCCATCGTTGCGGCCTGAGCGGCAAGCAACATATTGATGCCGGGGATCTGCGCCAGGATCGGCGCGGAAATCGAGGCGGCAGTGATCATCGCCACCGTCCCCGATCCCTGAATCAGGCGTACCAACGTCGCCACGATAAACGGGATCAGGATCGGCGAGATCGGCAGGTTGGCAACCTGCTCCGCCAGCTGTTGCCCCGCGCCGCTGTCGCGCAGGATCGCGCCCAACGCGCCGCCAGCGCCCGTGACCAGTAAGATAATCCCGGCGCTTTGCAAGCCCTCTTCCAGACGCTCTGCGGTGGTATGTTTATCCATGCGCGGCACCAGCGTATACACCGCCAGCAGAACGCTGATGGCCAACGCGATCACTGGGCTTCCCACAAAGTTGATTGCCTGTACCACCGGATGCGTCGCCAGGCCGGACCATCCTTCTACAGTGGCGAGGGTGGAACAGATAGCCTTCAGGAAGATCAGCACGATCGGCACCACAATAGGCAGCAGAGAGAGCGTCAGGCTCGGCAGATCCTTTTGCTCTTTCTCTTTATTGTACTGCTCCAGCGCGGCATTGACTTCATCGGCGTTCAGCGTGCGCGGCACGAAATCAGGGTAGCGTTTATCCAGCCACTGCGCATAGAACACAATGCCGATCACACAGGGCACCGCCAGCGCCATCCCGGTCAATAACATTGCGCCGATGTCGACGTTAAAAATCCCGGCTACCCCCAGCGGACCGGGCGTCGGAGGTACCGTATGGTGAGTGACCACCAGCCCGCCCGCCAGCGCGACGCCCAGCGTCAGTAGCGAACGTTTACCGCTTTTCGCCAGCGCTTTCGCCACCGGATAAAGAATGACAAAAGCGGAATCGACGAAAATGGGGATGCTGACAATATAACCCGTGATCGCCAGCGCCCACTCTTCACGGCGTTTCCCCAGCCATTTGATAAAGCTCCAGGCGATACGCTCCGCCGCGCCGGAAACCTCCAGCAAGCGCCCCATCATTACGCCGAGACCAATCACCAGGCCAATGCTGCCCAGCGTCGTACCGAATCCGCTGGTGATGACAGAGAGCGTTTTATCAATGCCCATTCCCCCCAACAGACCGGCGATACAGGCCGCCGCCAGCATCGCGATCAGCGCATGAACACGGGTGCGTAACACCAGCCATACCAGCACGAAAACGGCAACGATCAGGCCGATAATTGGGGTCGGTAAACTTGTCATGACCTCCCCTCCATATCATCTTGTCGAAAGCGTTCGATAATGTCATCGAAGCGTTTATCGGCGACAAAACCTAACGCCAGCGCACGCTGGTTATCGATACGTCCCGGCCAGGAGGCGACAATTTTCTCGACGCCTTCATCGCGCTGATGCGTAACCCGATCGCGCGCCGCCTGGCCGCCCGCCTGACGCAACGTTTCCAGCATCTCGCCCACGGTTACGCTGATCCCCGGTAAGTTGATGCTGCTCGCCTCGCCAGGCGCGGGTAACGTTGCGGCCAGCGACAGGTTATGGATCACCGTCGCCGGGCTGGAAATCCACAGCCGCAAACTTTCCGACACCGGGCAGATGGTCGTCTCGCCCTGCAACGGTTCACGAATAATCGCGCTGACAAAAGAAGAGGCGGCGCGGTTTGGTTTACCCGGGCGAACACAGATCGTCGGCAAACGCAGCGCCAGCCCATCCACATAGCCTTTGCGGGTATAATCGTTGACCAACAGTTCACAGGCGGCCTTCTGCGCGCCATAAGACGAGCGCGGCGTGAGCGCGGTGGTATCGGTGACGCATTCCGGCAGCGTACCGCCATAAACGGCAAGCGAGCTGGAGAAGACAAAACGAATTTTCTGCGGTTGTCGACGACACGCCTCAAGTAACTGGCGGGTAAGATCCAGGTTAACTTTCCATCCCAGATCGAAATCGTCTTCCGCATGACTGCTGACAATCGCAGCGAGATGATAAACAACAGAGGTATTAGCGGTAATCACATTCTCCAGCACGCCCGGCTGGGTTAAGTCAGCTTCCAGGCAGCGTAAACGAGGGGAATCTGATAACCGTGCAGGCATTTTTAAATCAACAAGAAGCAGTTCGTTAAACGCCAGCGATGAGTTTAATAAGGCGCTTGCGAGTTTCTGGCCTAAAAAGCCGCCCCCGCCGGTAATGATAATCTGCATCCGGATGTCCTCTTTATTGTTGTGTAGGGTAGTTCAGGGTTAGCGCCAGGCGTTAAACCAGCCAAGCCCGTCCTGCGTGGTATTCCGTGGTTGGTATTCGCAGCCTATCCAGCCGCGATAACCTACGTCATCGAACAGCCGGAACAGCCACGGGTAGTTGATCTCGCCATCATCCGGTTCATGTCTGTCCGGTAGCGAGGCGATTTGTACATGGGCATAGCGGCCCGCGTACTCGCGAATCAGGTGACTCAAATTGCCATCCACTTTTTGCGCATGGAAAGTGTCGAGCTGGATGAACACATTCGGGCGGTCAACCTCTTCTGCGATGCCCAGCGCCTGATATTGGCTGGAAAAGAGGTAGCCGGGTTTAACGCCAGGACTCAGCGCTTCGATCAAAATACGTTTATCGTGGGCGGCAAACCGGTCGGCGGCATAACGCAAATTATCGATAAACGTGGCGCGATAACGTGCGCCATCAGCGCCATCCGGCACGACGCCCGCCATGATGTGAACCTGCTCACATTCCAGCGCCAGAGCGTACTCCAGAGCCAGATCGATATCGGCGCGCGCGTCGTGTTCTCGCCCCGGTAGCGCGGCACGTCCCCACTCGCCCGCCGCGGTATCGCCCGCCGAAGTATTAAACAGCGCCAGCGTCAGATCATTACGCGACAGCTGGGCTTTAATCTCGCTGGCGGCAAAGCCGTAGGGGAACAGAAACTCAACGGCCTGAAAACCGGCTTCGGCAGCGGCGGCAAAACGCTCGATAAACGGCACTTCGGTAAACATCATCGACAAATTGGCGGCAAAACGCGGCATCGGGTTATCTCCTTAACTGCGCAATTTCTTCGGTGGTTAAATAACGAATCGGGCGTTCGCCAAGGATAAAAATCAGCTTTGCCGTCTCTTCCAGCTCCTCGGTATTATTAGCGGCTTCCTGCAAATTCTCCCCGCACACGACCGGCCCATGATTAGCCAGTAAAAAGGCCTGATGCCGGGCCGCCAGCGCAGCCAAATCGCGAGCAATTCGGTCATCCCCCGGGCGATAGTAGGGAACCAGCGGAATGTCTCCCATCCGCATCACCACATAGGGGGTAAACGGGCGAATCACATTTTGCGGGTCCAGCCCTTCGAGACAGGAAAGCGCCGTTGACCAGGTGCTGTGCAGATGAACCACGGCCTTGCAGCAAGGGTTATTGCGATACAACGCCAGATGAAAACGCACCTCTTTAGACGGTTTATCGCCGCTGAGCCATTCGCCCTGCGGGTCCACTTTGGATAGCCGCTGCGGGTCGAGATTACCCAGACACGAACCGGTGGGCGTCGCCAGAATATTGCCGTCCGGCAGTAACAGCGAGAGGTTGCCTGCCGAGCCGGTAGCATAGCCGCGCTGGAAAAACGAGGCGGCTATCCTGACCATCTCTTCTCGCAAAGCGTGCTCTTCTTTTGCCAGTGTCGTCATACCTGAAACTCCCTTTGAGCGCGGATGAAAAAGGATTCATCGCCAAAATTGCCTGACTTTAGCGCCAGCGAGACTGGCGCATGGAGCGCGTTGACCCACGGCACGCCGGGTGAAATGCACGGTCCGATGTGAAAACCGGTAATACCGAGGCTTTGCGTCACCACGCCCGAGGTTTCGCCGCCCGCCACAATAAACCGGGTGATACCGCCTTCCGCTAAGCGAGCGGCCAGCAGGGAAAAGAGCGCCTCTACCGCATGGCTGGCTTCGGTAGCGCCATATTGCTGCTGGATGGCGGCCAGCGCCTGCGTGGAGGCGGTGGCGCTAATCATTGGCGCCAGTTCGCTGTCCTGACTGAGCACCCACTGCGCCAGCGCTTCAGCGTAGGCCTCGCGCGTCTCGGATGACAGGCAGCGCGCCACGTCAACGTCGCGTGTGGGAGCATGTTGTCGATAGAAAGCCACCTGCTGATTCGTCATTTGCGAACAGGAACCGGAAAGCACCACCGCGCGACCGCTCAGCGGATAGCCTGCGGAACGGGCCTGAGAAACGCCGTGCTTCGCCCACTGACGCGCCAGCCCCATTGCCAGCCCGGAACCGCCGGTCACCAGCGGGACATCACGCAAAACCTCGCCCTGAATTTCCAGGTGTCGCTCATTGAGCGCGTCAAGTACCGCGTAGCGATATCCTTCCTGCTGTAAACGCGACAGCGCCGCACGGGTCGCGGCAACGCCTTCATCAAGCGTCTGAGCCGGAATAACGCCGCAGCGCCCTTGCGCCTGCGCTTCCATCAGACGCGGCAGGTAGCTGTCGGTCATCGGATTGATAGGGTGGTGGCGCATACCGGACTCCGCCAGCAAGTGGTTCATGACAAACAGATAGCCCTGATAAACCGTGCGTCCGTTAACCGGCAGCGCGGGAGAAATCACGGTAAATGAGGTATCCAGCGCCACCATCAGCGCGTCGGTGACCGGGCCGATATTGCCTTCGGCGGTACTATCGAAAGTCGAGCAATATTTGAAATAGACTTGCTGGCAGCCCTGTTTTTTTAGCCATACCAGCGCCGCCAGCGATTGTTTTATCGCCTCTTGCGCCGGGCATGAGCGGGTTTTCAGGCTGATAACCACCGCGTCGCATCCTTCCGGTTGCGTCCCGGTTGGAACATCATTGATCTGCACTGTCGGCATCCCGTTTTCGACCAGAAAACTGGCGATGTCAGTCGCGCCGGTAAAATCATCGGCAATGACGCCAATTTTTAACATGACGGCTCCTCAGGCGTGACGCCAGGCAGAGTAATCCCTGAGAAAATTTTGATCACAGCGCTGTCATCCTCTTTGCCATAACCGGCGTTACTGGCGCTGGTGAACATATTTAACGCCGTAGAGGCCAGCGGTAAGGGGAAGCGCAGCGCTTTCGCCGTGTCGGCAACCAGCCCCAAATCTTTGACAAAAATGTCGACGGCCGAACGCGGGGTATAGTCGCCGTCAACGACATGCTGCATACGGTTTTCAAACATCCAGGAGTTGCCGGCGGCATGGGTCACGACGTCATACATCACGTCCAGAGGAATACCGGCCCGCGCGGCCAGCGCCATCGCTTCGGCCGCCGCTGCAATATGCACGCCAGCCAGCAGTTGATGAATGATTTTGACGGTTGAGCCTGCGCCCGGCGTATCGCTGATGCGATAAACGTTGCTGGCAACGGCGTCCAGCACAGGCTTCAGGCGGGTAAACGCCGCCTCGCTCCCGGAGGCCATCACCGTCATTTCGCCCTGCGCCGCTTTTACCGCGCCGCCGGAAACCGGCGCATCCAGCATGTTAAGATTCAATGCCGTCAACGCCGCGGCGATCTCTTCCGCGTCGGCGCTTGAGATCGTGGACGAAACCATCACCGCGCTTCCGGGTTTCATCAGATGGGCGACGCCATCCTCACCGAATAACACCTGTCTGACCTGGGCGGCATTGACGACCAGAATGACTAACGCATCCACGACGCCGGCGAACTCCCTGGCGCTGGCGGCAGCCCCACAAGCCCCTTCAGCGAGAAGATTCGCGCACGCTTGCGGGTTAAGATCGGCCCCCCATGTGGAAAGCCCGGCGCGCAGGCATGAACGCGCAGCGCCCATTCCCATTGAGCCAAGCCCCACAATGCCGACATGAAAATCAGTTCCTGTTGTCATTATCACTCCATGTTAATTTACGTGATATTATGTTTTGTTATGTGAATATAGGCGTTTTTGTAAACAATTGCGGTGAGTTGTTTCACAAAAAATAACAAAATATGTTATTTTTTGTGAAGGCAATCCTCATAGAACTTCACACGCTGTGACGAGAAATCGCGTAAAATCGCGACAGGACTAAAGAAAGGAGCAGACGTTGATACCTACTGAGCGTCGACAAATCATTCTTGATATGGTGGCGGAGAAAGGCATCGTCAGTATCGCTGAACTGACCGAGCGCATGCATGTATCCCACATGACTATCCGCCGTGATTTACAAAAACTGGAGCAGCAAGGCGCGGTAATCCAGGTCTCTGGCGGCGTGCAATCATCGACTCGCGTGGCGCACGAACCCTCGCATCAGATCAAAACCGAACTGGCGACGCCGCAGAAAGCGGCGATTGGCAAACTGGCCGCCAGCCTGGTACAGCCAGAAAGCTGTATCTACCTTGATGCAGGTACTACCACGCTGGCGATCGCCAGGCAGCTGGTTACGATGAATAAACTTACGGTGGTAACGAATGATTTCGTTATCGCCGATTACCTGATGGACAATAGCGATTGCACAATTATTCACACTGGCGGGGCGGTATGCCGGGAAAACCGGTCGTGCGTCGGTGAAGCCGCGGCGACGCTTTTGCGCGGATTGATGATTGACCAGGCCTTTATTTCCGCCTCGTCCTGGAGCGTGCGCGGTATTTCAACGCCGGCAGAAGATAAAGTCACGGTGAAACGGGCCGTCGCCAGCGCCAGCCGCCAAAAAATTCTGGTGTGCGACGCGACTAAATACGGCCAGGTCGCGACGTGGCTGGCGTTACCGCTGGCGGAATTCAACCAAATCGTCACCGATGACGGCCTGCCGGAAAGCGCAATTCGGGCGCTGGCCAAAGTGGATATCTCACTGCTGATGGCCAAAAAATAGCAAAGCGGCGCAAGCCGCTTACGTCATCATCTTGCGTACCAGTTGCGTAAACTGTTCGCGTTCTTCAGCGCTCAGTCGCCCCAAAAACTCATCGTCAACGCGATCCCCCAGTGGTATCGCGGCGGCGAGCAACGTTTGGCCCTGAACGGTGAGATAGACAAAACGCCGACGTTTATCCAGCGGATCGTTTTCTCGCTTTACCAGCCCACGATTTTCCATCCGGCTTAACATCTCCGCCAGCGTCGCTTTAGTGCTGACCGCCGCTTCGGTCAGATCGACCTGTTCAATACCCGGATGTTCAGCAATAACGCGCATCACCGCATATTGAGGTTTGGTGAGCTCCGGTAGTTCATGCTGCCAGCGTGCGGTATGTTGCTGAAAAAGTTGGCGTAACAGATGAAACGCGGTGTTTCGTAACTCCATGAGCGCTCCGGATAAATTAACTTTTTCTATCATAACGACTTATGCACGGTTTTTTAATGACGAATGCTTTAGCTAAACGTGCGCAGGCGTCGGGAGCGATCTTGTCGCAAAGGCCGTGTGGGCGTATTTTGATCAAAATGTTCGTATACGAACGATATTTGAGGTAAGAAATGAGATTGATTGTGGGGATGACCGGTGCGACCGGCGCGCCGCTTGGCGTCGAGCTACTCCAGGCATTGCGGGCGATACCTGATGTTGAAACGCATCTGGTAATGTCAAAGTGGGCGAAAACCACTATTGAACTGGAGACGCCCTACACGCCCGCTGAGGTAGCCGCCCTGGCAGATTATTGTCATAGCCCGGCCGATCAGGCGGCGACCATTTCCTCCGGCTCATTTCGTACCGACGGCATGATTATTATCCCCTGCAGTATGAAAACACTGGCGGGGGTTCGCGCCGGCTATGCCGAGGGGCTGGTGGGACGCGCTGCCGATGTCGTGTTGAAAGAGGGTCGCAAGCTGGTGCTTGTGCCGCGGGAAATGCCGCTCAGCACGATTCATCTGGAAAACATGCTTGCGCTTTCTCGTATGGGGGTGGCGATAGTGCCACCCATGCCCGCGTTCTACAACCTGCCGCAAACCGTTGACGATATTATCCAGCACATCGTAGCGCGCGTTCTCGACCAGTTTGGTCTGGAGCATACGCGCGCGCGTCGCTGGCAAGGACTGCGACAGGCAGCAAATTTTTCACAGGAGAATGGATAATGGCATTTGATGATTTGCGCAGTTTTTTACATGCGCTGGATCAGCAGGGACAACTGCTGAAAATCAGCGAGGAAGTGAATGCGGAGCCGGATCTCGCCGCCGCTGCCAACGCAACGGGACGCATCGGCGATGGCGCGCCCGCGCTGTGGTTTGACAATATTCGTGGTTTTACCGACGCCCGCGTGGCGATGAATACCATCGGTTCCTGGCAGAACCATGCCATCTCACTGGGTTTGCCGCCTAACACGCCGGTTAAAAAACAGATCGATGAATTTATTCGCCGCTGGGACAATTTTCCGGTAGCGCCGGAACGACGGGCGAATCCGGGCTGGGCGGAAAATACCGTCGACGGCGACGCGATCAACCTGTTTGATATCCTGCCGCTGTTTCGTCTGAACGACGGCGACGGTGGATTCTATCTGGATAAAGCCTGTGTGGTATCACGCGATCCGCTCGATCCCGATAACTTCGGCAAGCAGAATGTCGGCATCTACCGTATGGAAGTTAAAGGCAAGCGTAAGCTGGGTCTGCAACCAGTGCCGATGCATGATATCGCATTGCACCTGCACAAAGCCGAAGAGCGTGGGGAAGATCTGCCGATTGCGATCACGCTGGGTAACGATCCGATCATTACCCTGATGGGCGCAACGCCGCTGAAATACGATCAGTCAGAGTATGAAATGGCAGGCGCGCTGCGTGAAAGCCCCTATCCTATCGCCACCGCGCCGTTGACCGGTTTTGATGTGCCGTGGGGATCTGAAGTCATTCTTGAAGGGGTCATCGAAAGCCGTAAACGTGAAATTGAAGGACCGTTCGGCGAATTTACCGGCCACTATTCCGGCGGTCGCAACATGACCGTGGTGCGTATCGATAAGGTCTCTTACCGCAGCAAACCCATTTTTGAATCGCTCTATTTAGGTATGCCGTGGACAGAAATCGACTACCTGATGGGGCCGGCGACCTGCGTGCCACTGTATCAACAGCTGAAAGCCGAATTTCCGGAAGTGCAGGCGGTAAACGCCATGTACACCCACGGCTTGCTGGCCATCATCTCGACCAAAAAACGCTACGGCGGCTTTGCCCGTGCGGTGGGCCTGCGAGCGATGACGACGCCGCACGGTCTGGGATATGTGAAGATGGTGATCATGGTCGATGAAGATGTCGATCCATTCAATCTGCCACAGGTGATGTGGGCGTTGTCGTCGAAAGTGAATCCGGCAGGCGATCTGGTACAGCTACCGAATATGTCCGTCCTGGAACTGGACCCGGGCTCAAGCCCGGCGGGGATTACCGACAAGCTGATCATTGACGCCACCACGCCGGTTGCGCCAGATAACCGTGGTCACTATAGCCAGCCGGTTGTTGATTTACCGGAAACTAAAGCCTGGGCTGAAAAGCTGACCGCCATGCTGGCCAACCGTAAATAAGGAGTAACCGATGATTTGTCCACGCTGTGCCGATGCACATATTGAACTCATGGCGACTTCGCCGGTAAAAGGAGTCTGGACGGTATATCAGTGTCAGCATTGTCTGTATACCTGGCGCGATACCGAACCGTTACGCCGTACCAGCCGCGAACACTATCCACAAGCGTTTCGCATGACGCAAAAAGATATTGATGACGCGCCAATGGTGCCGAGTATCCCGCCGCTGCTGGCAGAAGACAAACGGTAAAAAAAAGGCCAGTCTGTCGACTGGCCTTTTTTTGACAAGGGTACTTACTCGCGGAACAGCGCTTCGATATTCAGCCCCTGCGTCTGCAGAATTTCGCGCAGACGGCGCAGGCCTTCAACCTGAATCTGACGAACACGTTCACGCGTAAGACCGATTTCACGGCCTACATCTTCCAGTGTCGCAGCTTCATATCCCAGCAGACCGAAACGGCGCGCCAGCACTTCACGCTGTTTGGCGTTCAGTTCGAACAACCATTTGACGATGCTCTGTTTCATATCGTCATCTTGCGTGGTGTCTTCCGGACCGTTCTCTTTTTCATCGGCCAGGATGTCCAGCAACGCTTTTTCGGAATCACCGCCCAGCGGGGTGTCTACCGAGGTAATGCGCTCGTTGAGACGAAGCATACGGCTGACGTCATCAACCGGTTTATCCAGTTGCTCTGCAATTTCTTCCGCACTCGGTTCGTGGTCCAGTTTATGCGACAACTCACGTGCGGTGCGCAGGTATACGTTCAGCTCTTTAACAATGTGAATCGGCAAGCGAATCGTACGGGTTTGGTTCATAATCGCCCGTTCGATTGTCTGGCGAATCCACCAGGTTGCGTATGTTGAGAAGCGGAACCCGCGTTCCGGGTCAAACTTCTCGACTGCACGGATAAGCCCCAGGTTGCCCTCTTCAATCAGGTCCAGCAACGCCAGTCCACGATTGCCATAACGGCGGGCAATTTTTACCACCAGACGCAGGTTACTCTCAATCATGCGACGGCGAGAAGCGACATCTCCACGCAGTGCGCGACGCGCAAAATAGACTTCTTCTTCGGCTGTTAACAGTGGTGAATACCCAATCTCACCAAGGTAAAGCTGAGTCGCGTCCAACACACGCTGTGTGGCCCCTTGCGATAACAGCTCTTCTTCAGCCAGGTCGTTATCACTGGGTTCCTCTTCACTCAAGGCTTTTTCGTCAAAAGCCTCTACTCCGTTCTCATCAAATTCCGCGTCTTCATTTAAATCATGAACTTTCAGCGTATTCTGACTCATAAGGTGGCTCCTACCCGTGATCCCTTGACGGAACTAGCAAGTCAAAGCCTGGTTCCGCCGCTTTATCGCTGCGGTAAATAACGCAGCGGGTTTACGGATTTCCCCTTGTAACGAATTTCAAAATGCAAGCGTGTAGAGCTGGTGCCGGTGCTACCCATAGTAGCGATTTTTTGCCCCGCCTTAACTTCCTGTTGTTCCCGGACCAGCATCGTATCATTATGGGCGTAGGCACTCAGGTAATCATCGTTATGTTTGATGATAATAAGATTACCGTAACCACGCAGTGCGTTACCGGCATATACGACGCGCCCATCAGCGGTTGCGACGATAGCCTGTCCCTTACTGCCTGCAATGTCGATCCCTTTATTGCCCCCTTCGGAAGCGCCAAAGTTTTCGATCACTTTGCCATCCGTCGGCCAGCGCCATGCGGAAATCGGCGCGCTGGTTGACGTACTGCTTGCATTTGGTTCGGTCGTGCTTACCGTTGGTGCCGTTACAGGCGCTGTGACAACCGTCCCAGCAGGCTTGTTGTTTGGCAACATTTTGTTAGCACTTTGTTCACCTGAGCCCTCAGAATACGTAATTGTTGGTTGAGACGCAACTGCAACGGTGGAATTTTGTGCAGACCTGGTCACAACTCCTTGCTGTGCTGCATCCGCCTGGGTGATCGCATTTCCGCCAGTAATTGGCGTACCGGATGCGTTACCAACTTGCAAAGTTTGCCCTACATTCAGGCTATACGGGGCAGAAATACTGTTTCTCTGGGCCAGATCGCGGAAATCGTTCCCGGTAATCCAGGCGATGTAAAAAAGCGTATCACCCTTTTTCACGGTGTAAGTACTGCCACCCGTATAGCTACCTTTCGGAATATTCCCATACTGGCGATTGTATACGATTCGCCCATTTTCCATCTGCACGGGTTGTTCCGTGACCGGTTGAGTTTGCATGGGCTGCGTTACAGGACGCTGAACGGGTTGAATTTGCGGCGCTTGTTGCGGCGTTTGTTGCGTCGTCGCGCCCATTTTTGGCGGCGGTGTGATCAACATCCCGGAATTGGTATTTGATGACGACCCACTGTCCACAGACGTGACCGGCGCCGGAGGGTTTGACGAACTGGTACAACCTGCCAGCCATAGTGAAACCAGTGATAGTGCCGCAATGCGACTAACGGTGAATTTTGGGCTTCCCGCGCTCATTTATCCCCCAGGAAAAAATTTGGTTAACAACCAGTGACGTAAGAACCGTGCAACGCATTAAGTGAACACGGGAAAATGTGTTCACGATACGCTTAACCCACCGGGAATAACCAGGAAAACTCCAGGTATTCGTTTCGGCTTCATCAGGCGTAAGAGTGGGTGTTTGCAGGGCAAACTAGGCCAGCTCTCCCTTGACTAACGGGACGAAGCGAACGGCCTCCACGGTATCGATAATAAATTCGCCGCCCCGGCGACGCACGCGTTTCAAAAACTGCTGCTCATCGCCCACGGGCAAAACAAGAATGCCGCCTTCATCCAACTGTGCCATGAGCGCGGTAGGAATTTCCGGCGGCGCGGCCGTCACAATGATAGCGTCAAACGGCGCACGCGCCTGCCAGCCTTGCCAGCCATCGCCATGACGGGTAGAAACATTATGTAAATCGAGCTGCTTCAGGCGGCGGCGCGCCTGCCATTGCAGCCCCTTAATCCGCTCAACGGAGCAAACGTGATGCACCAGATGCGCCAGAATCGCCGTCTGATAGCCGGAACCGGTGCCAATTTCCAGCACCCTGGATTGCGGCGTCAGTTCGAGCAGTTCCGTCATTCGCGCCACCATATAGGGCTGCGAAATCGTCTGACCCTGGCCTATCGGCAAAGCGATATTTTCCCAGGCCTTATGTTCAAACGCTTCATCAATAAATTTCTCGCGCGGCACTGCGGCAAGCGCATTAAGCACCTGCTCATCTCTGATGCCCTGCGCGCGCAATTGTTCAAGAAGAGCCTGTACACGTCCACTTACCATTGCGTGCCAACTCCCACGCTGTCTAACCAGTCTGAAACCACATCATGCGCGCTGTGCGCGGTTAAATCCACATGCAACGGCGTGACGGAGACGTAGCCTTCATCCACCGCCGCGAAATCGGTATCCGGCCCGGCATCGTATTTATCGCCCGGCGGGCCAATCCAGTACAATGTATTACCGCGCGGATCTTCCTGCGGGATCACTTTATCCGCTGGATGGCGACTACCGCAGCGAGTCACGCGGATGCCTTTAACCTGCGCTAACGGTAGATCCGGGACATTCACGTTGAGAATACGCCCGGTACGCAACGGCTCCCGGCTTAACCCTCGCAAAAGCGCGCAAGTCACGGCCGCCGCCGTATCATAATGCTGATAGCCGTTAAGGGAGACCGCTAATGCCGGAAAGCCGAGATGACGACCTTCCATCGCCGCGGCGACAGTACCGGAATAGATCACATCATCGCCCAGATTCGGACCCGCGTTAATACCGGAAACGACAATATCCGGACGCGGACGCATTAAGGCATTAACGCCCAGATAGACGCAATCGGTCGGCGTCCCCATCTGTACGGCGATATCGCCATTATCAAAGGTAAAAGTACGAAGCGAAGATTCCAGCGTGAGGGAATTAGACGCGCCGCTGCGGTTACGATCCGGGGCTACGACCTGTACATCAGCAAACTCACGCAGCGCTTTCGCCAGCGTTTGTATACCGGGCGCGTGAACCCCGTCATCGTTACTCAGCAATATGCGCATAATCACCCATTGTGTTGATCAGTTCCCTTACTACGCTGGTGGCAAAACTGCCTGCGGGCAGCCAGAAACGTAACTCGACGGTAACGTCATCCCACCAGTTCCAGCTTAATTGTTGCGGATAAAGCAGCATCGCTCTGCGCGACGCCTCTACTTTTTCGCGCAGCAACAGCGATTGCAACACCGTTTCCTGGGCAATGGCATCTTGCTCAAACGCCAGCGCCGCACGCTGTGTTCCCCACTCTCCGCTGCCCGGCAACGACGCTGTAATCATCAGCTCTTTTTCGTCTACCCGGCGCTGCAATTCAGGCAGTTCTTCAGATGTCGCGACGAACCAGCTTCCACGCCCCGCTAATTGTAGCGCATCGCCGTCAACAACTTGATTAAAGTCTGGTTTCTTCAGCCGCTGGTGAACAATTTGATTAAACAACGCGCTACGCGCCGCCGACAACCAAAAACTGCGTTTATTGCGATCGCGCACCGGCGCGTTACTTTGCGCCCAGCGCAGCGCGCCCTGCAAGTTGCTGCCGCCAATGCCGAATCGCTGTGCGCCGAAATAGTTCGGCACGCCGCCATCGCGAATCGCCTGCAATCGTGTTTCGACATCGCGGCGATCGCTTATTTCACGCAACACCAGAGTAAAGGCATTGCCTTTCAGCGCGCCTAAACGCAGCTTACGCTTGTGACGCGCGTATTCCAGCACTTTACAACCTTCCAGCTGAAAGGCGCTGAAATCGGGCATCTCTTTCCCCGGCACGCGCGCGCACAGCCACTGCTCGGTAACGGCGTGTTTATCTTTTTGCCCGGCAAAGCTCACTTCGCGAGCGTGAATTTTCAGGAATTTCGCCAGCGCGTCAGCGACAAAACGGGTATTGCAACCGTTTTTCAAAATACGCAGCAAAATGTGCTCGCCTTCACCATCCGGCGTAAAGCCTAAATCTTCAACTACCACAAAATCTTCCGGATTCGCTTTCAGCAATCCGCTACCTTGTGGTTTTCCGTGCAGCCAGGTGAGATTGTCAAACTCTGTCATTTCGCCGCCTTCATCAGCAACGCGACCGCTTCGCAGGCAATGCCTTCTCCGCGTCCGGTAAATCCGAGCTTTTCCGTCGTCGTCGCCTTCACGTTAACGTCATCCATATGGCAGCCGAGATCTTCGGCGATAAAGACGCGCATTTGCGGAATATGCGGCAACATTTTCGGCGCCTGCGCAATAATGGTGACATCCACGTTGCCGAGGGTGTACCCCTTCGCCTGAATACGACGCCAGGCTTCACGCAGTAGTTCGCGGCTATCCGCTCCCTTAAATGCCGGATCGGTATCCGGGAAGAGCTTGCCGATATCGCCAAGCGCCGCCGCGCCCAGCAGCGCATCGGTCAGCGCATGTAACGCCACATCGCCATCGGAATGCGCCAATAGCCCTTTTTCATAAGGGATACGCACGCCGCCAATAATAATCGGCCCTTCTCCGCCAAACGCGTGTACGTCAAAACCGTGTCCAATTCGCATTATGCTTTCTCCTGGTGGATGGTTCGGGTCAGATAAAATTCCGCCAGCGCCAGATCTTCCGGACGGGTGACCTTGATGTTATCCGCGCGACCTTCTACCAGCGCCGGATGAAAACCACAATACTCCAGCGCTGACGCCTCGTCGGTGATGGTCGCGCCTTCATTCAGCGCACGCGTCAGACAATCGTGCAAGAGTTCGCGGGGGAAAAACTGCGGGGTGAGCGCGTGCCATAAATCGGCGCGCTCTACGGTATGGGCAATAGCGTTTTTCCCCGGTTCGCCGCGTTTCATGGTGTCGCGCACCGGACTGGCGAGAATACCGCCGACCCGGCTGTTTTCGCTGATGGCCAGTAACCGCGCAAGGTCATCCTGATGCAAACAGGGTCTTGCCGCGTCGTGCACCAGCACCCACTGCGCCTTTGCAACGGCCTGTAACCCGGCCAAAACGGAATCAGCGCGTTCGTTGCCGCCATCCACAACGGTGATTTGCGGATGATTCGCCAGCGGAAGTTGGGCAAAGCGATGATCGCCAAGGCTGATAGCAATAACAACGCGTGTCACCCGAGGATGCGCCAGCAGCGCATGAACTGAGTGCTCCAGAATGGTTTTATTACCGATTGAGAGATACTGCTTAGGACATTCTGTTTGCATTCGGCGGCCAAATCCGGCCGCCGGCACCACGGCGCAAACGTCCAATAAAGTGGCTGCCATGTTAAATCCCTGGATGGTTTATCGATGAGTTTGCCCCGCCGTTGCCGCGCGTTTTGAGGCGTCAGGCACCAGACGATAGAAGGTTTCGCCCGGTTTGGTCATGCTAAGTTCGTTGCGCGCGCGCTCCTCTATCGCTTCCTGGCCGCCATTGAGATCGTCAATTTCGGCAAAAAGCTGATCGTTACGCGCTTTAAGTTTGGCGTTTGTCGCCTGCTGCGCGACCACATCATCGTTGACGCGGCTATAGTCATGTATGCCGTTCTTACCGAACCACAGCGAGTACTGTAGCCAGACCAGTAAAGCCAGCAACAGCAGCGTTAGTTTACCCATCCTGCCCCCTGAAAAACGGCATCATCATCCCATAACGTCCTCTGTGACTCCACATTCAGGACGGGATTGCCGCGACAACGCCGGCAAATGTACCACATTTGCCGGATGTTACGTATACCCGAGTAAGGAGAACATAATCTCATTGTTGGTTACGGTTTGAATTATGACCGGAGGCGCAGTGATAACCCGTCTACCCTAATAGCCATATGAATAACGCGCCGAACAGCGCGCCTACGGCCAGTAGAGTAAACATGATGCTAAAAAGTATTTTGCCCTTTACCAGCAGATGCAACGCAATGCCGATAATCACCGATACCGGCATTAACGCGAGGAAAAAGGGCCAGGTATAGAGGAAAAAAAACAGCGTGTTAGGGCCATAAAGCAGAAAAGGGATCCCCAACGCCAGCAGCCATGACACAAAGCCGACCACCGCCCCCGGAAATGCACTGGTGGCGTCATCGTCGACCATGAAGGCGTCTGACCTTGTGAAAGTAATGTTATGGCTATTACGCATATTAAATCCTGTAACCTTGACCATACCGGGCATACAAGCCCGGTGGTGTCTCAGGATCTGATAATATCGCGCCGTCTCAGCAGGTCTAATAATTGGGAAACCAAATTTGTTACTAATTGTTCACCATTAAGATGAACCTGTGGCGAGTCAGGCGCTTCGTAAATGGCGTCGATACCGGTAAAGTTACGCAACTCGCCCGCGCGCGCTTTTTTATACAATCCTTTAGGATCGCGCTGTTCACAGATAGCCAGCGGCGTATTGACATAAATCTCGATAAAACGATCGTGGCCGACGCGCTCTTTTACCAGTTGCCGCTCGGCGCGGTGCGGAGAAATAAATGCCGTCAAAACAATCAGGCCGGCGTCCGCCATCAGACTGGCCACTTCGCCTACCCGCCGGATATTTTCCTGGCGATCGGCATCGCTAAAACCTAAATCACGGCACAAACCGTGGCGCACATTATCGCCATCCAACAGGTAGGTACTGACGCCACGCTGATGTAACGCCTCTTCCAGCGCGCCAGCCACCGTTGATTTTCCCGAACCGGAGAGTCCGGTAAACCACAGCACCACGCCACGGTGGCCGTGGAGCTGTTCACGGGCGGCGACAGTAACGGGATGAGAGTGCCAGACCACGTTCTCATCATGCAGCGCCATGTTTATCTCCCAGCAAATCGCGGGCGTCCCAGTGCGGAAAATGACGGCGTACCAGCGCATTCAGCTCCAGCTCAAACGCACTGTATTCCACGGGCGGCGTCGCTCCGCGTTCGTCCAGTTCCCGCACCATGCCAGCGCCCACGGTAACGTTAGAAAGCCGGTCGATAAAAATCAGTCCGCCCGTCACCGGATTTTGCTGATAAATATCCAGCGCGAGCGGCTCATCGAATGTCATCTCTACCAGACCAATACCGTTTAACGGCAGGCTCTCGACGTCTCGTTGGGTCAGATTGTTGATATCAATCTGATAGCGAATAGCCTCGATACGCGCGCGGGTTTTCTTACCCGCGAGTTTAACGTCGTAGCTTTGGCCCGGCGCCAGCGGCTGTTCCGCCATCCATACCACGTCGATCGCGGCGTGCCGCGCAGGTGCCAGCGTCTCGTTTGCCGCCAGCAGCAGATCGCCGCGGCTAATATCAATGTCGTCGTTGAGTACCAGGGTAATGGCTTCGCCCGCACAGGCTTCTTCTTTATCGCCATCAAAAGTGACGATACGCGCCACGCTGGATTCCACGCCAGACGGCAGCACTTTAATGCGCTCTCCGACTTTGACGCTACCAGACGCCAGAGTGCCGGCATACCCCCGAAAATCAAGATTCGGGCGATTGACGTATTGTACCGGAAAGCGCATCGGCTGACGGTCTACCGCACGCTGTATGTCTACCGTTTCCAGGACTTCCAGCAGCGTCGGACCGCTGTACCAGCGCATATTCGCGCTCTGCGCGGCGACATTATCCCCTTCCAGCGCCGAAAGCGGGACAAAGCGAATATCCAGATCGCCCGGCAACTGTTCAGCAAAGGTCAGATAATCTTCACGAATACGGGCGAAGGTCTCTTCGCGGTAGTCAACGAGATCCATTTTGTTGATTGCCACCACCAGGTGTTTGATCCCCAACAGAGTGGAGATAAAGCTATGGCGACGCGTCTGATCCAGCACGCCTTTACGCGCGTCGATCAGTAGGATCGCCAGATCGCAGGTGGACGCCCCGGTCGCCATATTACGGGTATATTGTTCATGGCCCGGCGTGTCGGCGATAATAAATTTTCGTTTTTCCGTGGAGAAATAGCGGTACGCGACGTCAATAGTAATGCCCTGCTCACGCTCGGCCTGTAGCCCATCTACCAGCAGCGCCAGATCGAGTTTTTCTCCCTGCGTGCCATGACGTTTACTGTCATTATGCAGAGAAGAGAGCTGATCTTCATAAATTTGCAGGGTATCGTGCAGCAAACGACCTATCAGCGTACTTTTACCGTCATCAACGCTGCCACAGGTTAAAAAACGCAGCAGGCTTTTGTGTTGTTGGGCCATCATCCAGGCTTCGACGCCGCCTTCATTGGCGATTTGTTGTGCAAGTATGGTGTTCATGGCGGCTCCTTAGAAATACCCCTGACGTTTTTTAAGCTCCATCGACCCCGCCTGATCGCGGTCAATCATCCTCCCCTGGCGCTCGCTGGTGGTAGAAACCAGCATCTCTTCGATAATTTCCGGCAGCGTTTGCGCGTGGGATTCCACCGCCCCGGTGAGCGGCCAACAGCCAAGTGTACGGAAGCGCACCATCCTTTTTTTGATGACTTCGCCAGGCTGGAGATCGATACGATCGTCATCCACCATCATCAACATGCCGTCACGTTCCAGAACCGGGCGTTCAGCAGCCAAATACAGCGGCACGATGTCGATGTTTTCCAGCCAGATGTATTGCCAGATATCCTGCTCTGTCCAGTTGGAGAGCGGGAAGACGCGTATACTTTCGCCTTTATTAATCTGACCGTTATAGTTACGCCACAACTCTGGCCGCTGATTTTTCGGGTCCCAGCGATGGAAACGGTCACGAAAGGAGTAAATACGTTCTTTCGCGCGGGATTTTTCCTCATCGCGCCGTGCGCCGCCGAACGCGGCATCAAAACCGTACTTATTCAGCGCCTGCTTTAACCCTTCGGTTTTCATAATGTCGGTGTGTTTAGCGCTACCGTGAACGAACGGATTGATGCCCATCGCCACGCCTTCCGGATTTTTATGTACCAGCAATTCGCAGCCGTATGCGTTGGCGGTACGATCGCGAAAGGCGTACATCTCACGGAATTTCCAACCGGTATCAACGTGCAATAGCGGGAACGGCAACGTACCCGGATAAAACGCCTTACGCGCCAGATGCAGCATGACGCTGGAGTCTTTACCAATGGAGTACAGCATGACCGGATTAGCGAATTCCGCTGCCACTTCACGGATAATGTGGATACTTTCCGCCTCCAGTTGCCGCAGGTGGGTGAGTCGTTTTTGATCCATAACCGTTCCTTTGCAATACCGTTTTTTGCTAAACATTTCGATTACACGACTATAGGGAGCGCAGGAGAGTGAATGAAATGACGAATTGGAATGAGTAGTTCCTCAAAGGAATAACGCGGCCCAAAAACCAATATCAAAAAATGCTTAACGTACCGGATTGCCAGCATTTAGGAGCAAATGAAATTGTATTAACACGATCGCGGTTTCATACTAGCCACGTAAAATTTTGTTCTGTATTTAAGGACTCATTATGTTTTCCGCAACGCGCCGCTTTGCCGTCATTCTGGCGCTCGGCGTAGGCTTTATCCTTCCTGCACAAGCAGCATCACCAGGGCCTGGTGAAATAGCGAATACTCAGGCACGACATATCGCCACCTTTTTTCCCGGGAGAATGACGGGCTCCCCCGCCGAGATGTTGTCTGCCGATTATTTACGCCAACAATTTACCCAGATGGGATACCAAAGCGATATTCGAACGTTTAATAGCCGATTTATTTATACCACGAAGGATAATCGCAAAAACTGGCATAACGTGACGGGCAGTACGGTCATCGCCGCCCATGAAGGGCGCGTGCCGCAGCAGATCATCATTATGGCGCATCTGGATACCTACGCTCCGCAGAGCGACGCTGATGTCGATGCCAATCTGGGCGGTTTAACGTTACAGGGAATGGATGATAATGCCGCGGGATTAGGCGTTATGCTGGAACTGGCGGCGCGTCTGAAAGATATACCGACCCATTATGGGATTCGTTTTATCGCCACCAGCGGGGAAGAAGAGGGAAAGCTAGGCGCGGAAAATTTACTCAAACGAATGAGTGACGCTGAGAAGAAAAATACGCTGCTGGTCATTAATCTCGATAACCTGATTGTTGGCGACAAGCTCTATTTTAATAGCGGGAAAAATACGCCTGAAGCGGTGCGTACACTGACCCGCGATCGGGCATTAGCGATTGCGCGCCGTTATGGTATCGCCGCCAACACCAATCCGGGACGCAATCCATCCTACCCCAAAGGAACGGGTTGCTGTAATGATGCGGAGGTTTTCGATAAAGCGGGAATATCGGTGCTTTCTGTTGAGGCGACGAACTGGAACCTGGGTAAAAAAGACGGATACCAGCAACGTGTGAAAAATGCATCCTTCCCGAACGGCAATAGCTGGCACGACGTACGGCTTGATAATCAACAGCATATTGACAAGGCGCTGCCAGGGCGGATTGAGCGCCGTAGCCGCGATGTAGTGCGGATAATGCTGCCGTTGGTAAAAGAGCTGGCGAAGGCGGAAAAAACGTCCTGATATGCTGGTGAAACGTGTTTATCCCCGCTGACGCGGGGAACATTTTTCAGCCCTTGCCGACTGCGGAACGCCCCTCGGTTTATCCCCGCTGGCGCGGGGAACACATGGATGGCTCATATCCGGTTTCTGTTTCTGCCGGTTTATCCCCGCTGGCGCGGGGAACACGCGAAATAGTGGGGAAAAACCCCTGGTTAACCCGGTTTATCCCCGCTGGCGCGGGAAACACTAGGCCTTGATACCATCGCTCGCACCTCGTCACGGTTTATCCCCGCTGGCGCGGGGAACACATATTGATACTGTTCTCAAGCGCCGTTTTAGCCGGTTTATCCCCGCTGGCGCGGGGAACACTGGCGCCAGAAATATTCATGATCATCGGGATTCGGTTTATCCCCGCTGGCGCGGGGAACACTTCATATTCCAGAAAATGCCTGGGTGATGATCCGGTTTATCCCCGCTGGCGCGGGGAACACGTGGTATCTCCTGTCGACCTTGCCGTTAAAATCGGTTTATCCCCGCTGGCGCGGGGAACACTATAACTGGCGGGTTTTAGTGTCGTTATAAAACGGTTTATCCCCGCTGGCGCGGGGAACACTCAGGCTTGACGACAGTCTCCAGCCACTCCTGCGGTTTATCCCCGCTGGCGCGGGGAACACGACCGCGCGGGCTATCGTTCAGGACTATTTTTCGGTTTATCCCCGCTGGCGCGGGGAACACTGGAAGATATTGAAAGCGCCCAATCTTCCCAGCGGTTTATCCCCGCTGGCGCGGGGAACACCTCTGTTACACCGTTATGCACAGACCACACAGCGGTTTATCCCCGCTGGCGCGGGGAACACGTTAATGCAAGCGCCATTAACAAGAAAATGACCGGTTTATCCCCGCTGGCGCGGGGAACACAGCTCCGGCAGGGTCATGTCCCGGCAGGTGCGCGGTTTATCCCCGCTGGCGCGGGGAACACGTTGTGACGAGTTCGTCGTCTTTTTTTTCGCTCGGTTTATCCCCGCTGGCGCGGGGAACACTAGGGAACCTGGCTAAAGTGTCTGAAGGCTACCGGTTTATCCCCGCTGGCGCGGGGAACACAATTTTTCTGCGGCCAGCGCGGCCAGCGCCTCCGGTTTATCCCCGCTGGCGCGGGGAACACACTAAAACTATATATTTGTTCTAAAAGCCCTTTTTTACTACCTAACAAACTACCAACGGTAAGATAACAATTCCTTATTATTAAAGAACATTCAACTTATTGATTTTCAACAGGAAGAAAAGAAACTAATCTAAGTCCATCCAAATCTACCGGAATACGTCTGTTTTCACCCCAGGTCTGGAACTCAAAACCAGACTCAGTATTTGTTGCCCAAGCCATTACTACGTTTCCGACTCCGCCAAGCTGTGTGATCTGTTGCCAAATCATTTCCCGAATACGCTTCGAGGTATCGCCAACATAAACACCTGCACGAACCTCGAGTAACCAGACGGCAAGACGTCCCCGCAGGCGCGGCGGTACGTTTTCCGTGACCACAACCACCATACTCATCAACCATGCCCCCGATGGCCGCTATCACCCAGTGATTCAGGTTCCGGTATTGCTGGCGGCAGCATATCCGACGCAGGCTGAGGGGGTTCAATTTCACCGGCAGCGAGTACCTCTTCGATCAGTGGGATCAATTTTCCGGTCAGCTTCGAACTGCGAAAAATATCCCGGCAGGCCAGGCGCACTTCTTTATCAGGTTCCGCCGGGTGACGAGCGGCGATCTCAAATGCTTTGGGCACCACCGATTCAAATTTGATGATATCGGCAATGTCATAAACAAAAGAAAGCGGCTTACCGCTATGGATAAAACCGATAGCTGGCGCATAGCCCGCCGCCAGGATAGCCGCTTCTGAAATCCCGTACAGGCACGATGTCGCCGCGCTAATACATCGGTTGACGACATCCCCCTTCTCCCAGTCTTTCGGATCGTAGTTACGACCATGCCATTTCACGCCATACTGCTTCGCCAGTAATGCATAGGTCGCCCGCACACGGGATCCTTCAATACCGCGCAGTTGCTCAACGGAACGACGGGCGGGAGGCGGCTCACGAAAACGCAGTTCATACATTTTGCGGACTACTTTAAGCCGCAGGTCATCATCTAACGCCAGCTTTGCCTGATAAAGCAACTTATCGGCTCGTGCGCCACCGGGTTGTCCGGAGGAATAGACCCGCACTCCCGCCTCGCCCACCCATACCAACAGGGTGCCGACCGTTGATGCTAAATGCACTGCCGCATGGGAAACCCGCGTTCCCGGTTCCAGCATGATACAAGCGACCGAACCGACGGGAATGTGCGTGCGGACTCCCGTTTTATCGATCAGCACGAATGCCCCATCCAGCACGTCAATTTGACCGTACTGGAGGAAGATCATCGAGGTTCGATCTTTTAACGGGATCGGGTTGAGCGGTACGAACGTCACGCGTCGTCTCCGGGTTTGATCATCATCATTCCGCAGCCAAACGCCCGGCTTTTACCGTACCCCTGCGCCAGACGTTGCAGGAAAAGCACGGGATCGTTAAGCACCAGCACGCCGGTATAGTCCACGCTGCTAAACTGAATCATCTGCCGGGATTTCTCTCGACGTATCTGCTGCTGCCGATAAGCATCAACGCTCGTTTCGCGCAGGGTGAAGCCATTTTGCTCCCCCTGGCGCGCCAACCACGTCAGCGCCGCCTGCTGCTGATAAGACCAAATATCCTGGCTATCACCCTGCGTTTTACGCTGGCGTTTCGCCTCCATCAGCAAATCGTGACGCTTGCCGTTTTTGCAAACCGTCGGATTGGCGCGCAAGTTAAACCGCAGCGTCTGTCCCGCGCTCAGCATTGGCGCAAATGGGCGAGTCTGCACGTCAAAAATCGCGCTGGCGGCAGGCTGTTCCTGTGAGAGAACAAAAAAGCGAAACGCGCCCTGTAACTCTTCGCGGCGATAAAGAAACTGCCGTTCCTTGCCGCCGGGAAAGAGATCCCATAACCACTGGTGCATCACGTACTCGCCGCGCTCCACCAGATGCAAGAGCTGTGCCGGCGAAAGCTCGCTGGTGTGCAGCGTTATTCTTGAGAGATACACGCGTCCTCCTTGCGGAGCCACGGCCCCTGATTCACGCTACGTTCACCGAACAGCCATTGCTGGCGGCTCAACGGCATGTCGCGACGACGTAAAATTTTGCTCGCCGTTAAGCCATCGTGTTCACCTTCCCACCAGCATTCGTTCTGTAATCTGGGGAGAGGCAGTTTCAGCGCATTGAATTGATCCTGATACCAACGATATGCTTCACGCAGGACATCCGCCGCACTCCCTTCCAGCAGTTGCGGCGCAAGCGGCAACGCCAGAGGGTGACTTTTGCGCCCCAGGTACAGCGGGAACACAGGATGTTGTAACGCCGCCTGAAGCTGCGCCAACGTGTAAGGCGCGTCCGGCGTCGCGCTGACAGCAATCATCCACCAAGCGTCGGTGTAGTAGTCGCGTCGGGAAATCAGCGCGCTCAGTAATTCAGGATCCTGTAACTCTTCGCGACGGCTAAAGTAACGTGCCTTACGTACCTCTTTCGGCATCTGCACCGTGTGATAATCCCGCGCCCAGCGCGGGTTGCCACTGGCGCACAGCAAAAATTGGTAATGACGATTGAAGGCGTTTAGCCGTTCCTCCTCATCGCGGCGAATTCCCAGCGCCGCAGCTAATAACCCCAACAGCGCCGAGCGTGAGGGTAGCTCATGGCTGTGGCGCACTTCGCCTGGCGCATCCACGCCCCAGGACGCCATCGGCCCGTGAAGCTGAAAAACCAGATATTGGCTCATAAGCCGCCCCTTACGCGCAGATGAAGTCAAGCACGTCTTTCATGCTTCCCTGCTGATTCATCACGTCGAAACTGGCGGTATCAGTCCGCTGGCCATAAACCTTATTCATATTCTTATGCAGCGATGTAATACGCTTAACCGCAACGTTCAATTGGTCTGTACCGTTGATCGGTTCATAAAACGCGGCCGCCAGTGAACGTGGTTGGTCGGTGCCTTTTTCGGCCAGCGCCCACGAGGCATAGGCACGGCTGGCAAAGCTGTTCTGTTTGCCGGTCGGCGACACTTTCAGCGCCGCTTCAGTAAAGGCGCGCAGCGTTTTGTTTGCCAGTTCTTCATTGTCGTTCAGGTTTTTCACCAGCAGATCTTTGTTGATGCAGATATAGGTGTAAAATAGCGCGGAGCCAAAGCCGGTTTCGCCGAGATGGCCTGCGCCTGCATCTTCTGCCGATGCCTGGCGTAGGTCATCCACAGCAGTAAAGAAATCGTCTTCGACGATCGTTTCGCTGACGCCGAAGGCGTGGGCGACCTGGCAGGCGGCTTCAACGTTAAAATCAGTTTTCTTCGCTAACATCCGGCCAAACATGGCAATATCGACGGCCATGCGATCTTTACGTAGCAGTGCAAGCTCTTCCTCTTTTGGCGCGCGTTTTTCTTCTGCCAGACGGTGCGCCAGCGCTTTCACAGCCTCAAACTCAGCTGGGCTGATATGCACCAGTTGCCCGGTTTCAGCATTCGTCAACTCATCTTTGGGTTTCTTTTCCGCCTTTACCTTGCCAAAATAGTTAGCGATGTTCTTGACGTACTCAACCGCTTTTTTGGCGTCAATGCCGCTTTCAACGAGGATCTGCGCCGCTTCGCGCGCAATACGTCCGCTACGAATACCGATATTCCCGGCAAGCGCCTGCTCAAACAGTTCCGAGGTACGCCAGGCACGTTTCAGGCTCTGAGAGGAGATACGCAGACGCGTCGCGCCGCCAAGCACCACGGTTTTTGGCGCGCCGGTATCGTCACGGTTGAGGTTGGCGGCAGGATAAGCGGTTAATAAATGGAGTTGAATAAACGTTGTCATAAAGATATCCCTGTTAATCTTGTTCGTTATCGCCAGCCTGGTAGTATTCCAGCGCCCAGCGGATACGGAGAAATTCGGTTGGCCGCTGCTGGCGGCGATGGTGGTTCAGCAAGTCATTCTGCTCCTGGCACCAGCAGAAAATATCGTCTGCAAGAGAAAACAGGTTGACCGAACCATCTAACAGCTTCACCGCACGCCGTAACTGGCGCAGCAGTTCATCCGGCGTTTTTACCGCTAATAGGTGGGAGAAGCGTAGTTTTGACATTACCGGATTGTCACCACTCTTCTTCTGTCCAAGCTGCGTAGCAAAACTCTGTCGCTCATCAATAAATTTGATATGCGCAGCCAGTACCGCAGTAATTGCCAATGCAGTAACATGCCAGGCTGCCTTGTTTTTCCATAAAGAATGTGTTTGCATTAACAATGAATGAAGCCCCTCAGCCAAACAGGCATCATTCACCGTTTTACTACGTCGTAAGCTGGCACGTAATTCACGTTTTTCTTGTAGTTCCTCATGCCACTGAAGCAAAGTGGCTTTATCATCTTTCGTCACAATACTCATTCAGCAGCCTCCTGCTTCTTTGCTTTGGCGGCTTTCGCGCTTTGCTTTTCCGCCGATGAAGTAAAATATTTTTTGCGCGCCTTCATGATGCGCTCCAGATCGCTGCTCTCGTAGGGGTTGGTAAAGACGTGATCATCGAAGTAACAACGGGTAAACAGCCAAAGTTCTCTTTGCCATTTATTCAGCCTTTCGTCCGGCTTGTGGCCGTTTTCCAGATCGTGGATCAGATTGAGAAAGCGCCCCTGCGTCAGGTTCCAGAAATCAATATCGATAAAACTGAAATCACCGCGGGCATCCTTCGCATTGGCGAACCACGCTTCTTTTAGCGCACCGCGCAGCAGGCTGAGGAGGCGGGTAGCAGTTTGTGTTGCTTTACGTAAATCAGGGATCAGACCTTCCGTCATCAGCAACGGAAAGTGATGCTCATACCAGCAGCGAATTTTCATTTTTTTGAAATCGGCACCAAATCCCCACAAGCCTACTTTGATATTCCTGAGCTCTCGGGCATTAAACACTTTGATCACCTGTGCCGGATATTCGGTATTCTTTTCCGTCGGGTTTTCTTGACTTAGTCCCAGCCAATCTCGCCAAAGAAGTCCACCAGGTTGGGTTATAACAGGTTCAAATCCCTTACTATTCTTTATTTGCAGGCGATGTGGTGTTAATGGGTGCCGCCAGCGGTCATAATTAACGCCATAATTCTTGACCAACATCTGGATTAGCAGCTCATCGCTATTATTACCGCAGATATTGCACACTCCCTGACGTATTGTCGCGAAATCCAGACGGATACGGCGTGGCATCCCCCAGTATGCTTGTAATTTATTTACCTGCTCATCTGTTGTAATAGTATGAGCTGGTGGCTCGCTGGTACGTGTTGCGGCAAGCCAGGGAAATACAGCCGCATCATAGACGACAGGCAAAGGCAGATCCGCAGCATCCTGCGGCATCACGTTGAGCCACAGCTTGCGCCAGAGCGGCGTTTGCCGCTCTCCCTGATATTCCTGCAATTCAATCAATGTAGTCAGCGGCCCGCCGCCGCGCAGCCCAGTGCGGTAGCCTTGTCCGCCGGAAGGAGCGTTAAGCTGCATTGAAAACAACGCCAACGCGGCACAATGCGGGCAAAAACATTCCATTACGCCACGTTTGATAAAATGATCTGTATTTAACTCAGTAGTTTGAATACCTGGTGTTTCCGGTAATAGCGAAGCTATAGTTATTTTATTGTCGGGTAATTCTTCAAAATCCTGCATAAAAGACGGCGTTTCCGCGCCAAACTGAAAAGCGTGTTCTAACGGTGCTAATGCCTTATGGAGCGCATCGGCATGCAATCCATCAAACCAGATATCCTCCCAGTTTTTGTATCTTTTCGGCGCGATACTGCATTGCAGCAATCCCAACAGAAACTGCCAGGCCGCTCCCTGCAAATCTGCTCGCGTTGCGGCGATATCCACCACGTTTTCATCTGCCAGATCGACGGGGGCCAACTTACCCGTCGAGCCATCTTTGAAACGGACGGGGAGCCAGGGCGTTGTTAAAAGTGAAAAATTGTCCATATCTGTATTCGTTATTCCCCCATCATGCCAATCAATCCCTCATTCGCCGAATAACCACAAGCGGCAAAGTCCGTCACCACAATCACCGTGGCAAAATCCTTATCCTGATGCTGTTGCGCACACCACTTGCGTAGCGGTTCACCATCTAACCGTTCAAACTCGCCTTTATGTTTATCCCACCAGCTCTGACGTACCCGCAGCACGCTCATCTCCCAGGCATGTTCACCGCTGGCATAAGGGGTTACGACGCCATCCACGATTTTCGCCAGCCACAGCGTGACAGACTCTTCCGCCAACCGCGTTGACATTTTCTCCGGTAGAGAATCGCTAATTTCAGCACAGTAGCCCGGCGCAAAGTTAAGCAGCATCTGTCTGGCAAATGCCCGGTCGCAATAAAATTTGCCTTTCTGCAATTGCTCGGTTTTTGCAAATCCAACCGGCATGTTAACGTCCTCGCCGTAGACCGACTCAATCAACAATCGGGCAGATTGCGGCATCCGAATCGTCCCCTGCTCACGTAATATGCGCTGCGTCAGCCACATGCGCCCATGATCGGGATAGACATAGGCGCTGTTACGCATGGCGCTGGATAACCAGTTCTCTCGCGGCGCGTCATCCCACTCCGGAGCAAGAATGCGCAGCACTGGCGTCTCTCGCTCATCCTGCCCACTCTTTTTCACCAGACCGTTACGATCGCGAATATGACGCTGTAGTCGACCGGCCCGCTGAATTAATAAATCCACCGGCGCTAAATCAGAGATCATCTCATCGCAGTCAATATCCAGACTTTGTTCGATTACCTGCGTGGCGATAATGACCTTACCGGCACGTTGCGCTCCGCTCTGTTTGCCAAAGAGATTCAGCGTCTGCGACTCAATCCGCTGACGATCGTGAAAAGCAAAGCGACTATGGAAGAGTAAAAGGTTTTCCGTGGCGACGACCTTACTCAGTTGAAGCTGGCGATAGATACGAATCGCATCATCAACGGAGTTACGTATCCAGGCGATACAGTTTCCTTTTTCCACTGCTTCACCTATACGTTCAAGACACGCCTCTTCACTGTGTAGCCAGCCAATATCTACACTACGCTCAACCTCCTTGCGTGTATCAACCCGCTGAGAAATCAGCTCTGTTTGTGTGACCTGAGTCAGCCAGGGATAATCGTCATGGCCTAGCAACGGCGCCTGCACACTACGCCTCACCCCACGGGAAAATGCCGCCACCAGCTTATCTCGCTGCTGCTGCGATAGCGTCGCAGATAACAGAATAGTGGCGTTGCCATTACTGGCCTGCCGTTCAATCAAACCTTCAAGTATTCGGGACATCCAGGCATCACAGGCATGGATCTCATCAGCCAGTAAAATCTTGTTGCTAAGACCCAGTAACCGCAGGTTGTTATGTTTAAATGGCATTACCGCCATCATCGCCTGATCCAACGTGCCTACGCCAACCTCCGCCAACAACGCTTTTTTATTGCTGTCGGCAAACCAGGCGGCGCATCCCTGACTATCAGGCTGCGCTTCATCGGGTTCTTCCGTACCAGAAAGAGTGACCGACCATATTGACTGATTGAAACGATCCATTAAGCGACGCGCGCTATGCGCCAGAATCAGGCTGGGACGGGAGTCCGGCTGATACAGCGCCAGCCAGGTGTTCGCCATACGTTCAAACATCGCGTTGGCTGTCGCCATTGTCGGCAGTCCAAAATAGAGTCCCTGCGCTTTACCTGCCGCCATCAGTCGATGAGCTAATATGAGCGCCGCCTCTGTTTTTCCGGCTCCAGTGACATCTTCAAGAATAAAGAGTTGGGCGCCATCCACGTTGATATCCAGCTCAAGCGCCTTTTGTTGTAACGGTGTGGGATGCTGAATAAAAGGGAAAAGCGTTTCTATGCCCGTAAAGGCAGACACATTCGCCGCTGAGGGAAATAGCGTAATGGCAGTTTGTGCTTTAGTGAGAGCTTGCTGCCAGTAGATATCAACAGGCATTTTTTCCGCAGTACGCGGAAAATAACGGCTGGCAGAACCAGTCCAGTCAGCCAGTACAACCGCAGCGGAAATAAACCAGGAAAGTTGCTGAAATTGGTCGATACCCTCATCTTCATCCCAGGCTTCAGGCAAAGTAATTAAAGGAAAGAGCGCTTTTATTCTCAGAAGAAAATCTCTTGCCGCCTCTTTATCCTGCTGGCGAAAATGGTCCAGCTCCTGGATTGCCTCTGGAGGGCGTCCATGATGACCTGTAGTGACTGGCATCCAAAGCGCCATAACGCGCTTACTTTTACGAACTGAAAGCGAAGAAGGAGGAAACAATTCAGGGCATTCACTTAGCCAGGAGTTCCACAACACGTATCCCAGCGTGGTATGCGCGATTTTTTCATAATGCCGTGTAGGCTCATTAAAGATATTTAAAGCCTCATGACGGTATAGTTGCTGGAAGGAATGAGCAAATTTTCCAATATCATGCCAACATAAAATCCAGGCAAAAAATTGCGCCGCCTGCTCCTTATCCTGGATGCCTAATTTTTTTAGATAGCGGTCAATAAAATAAATATTATTTATCACCATCCAGTAACCCACAGCCGCAACATCTAAAGAATGCCAGCAAAGCAAATGGTAATCATCACCGCCGTCAGTTTCTCCTCGTCGAGACTTTCCCCAATAGTGATATATCGACACGTAAACTCCAGCATGTGGATAATAAAAGCACTCTACGCCTTTTTAATGGTCTTTTTTGTTGATATATCTCACAAAAATTGCACTTCCTGAGATTATATTTAAATATGCTCACTCAACTTTATATATTCTTCAGAAATATTTACCCCACGAATAATTATTATAAATTTTTCCGCTCTTTTCTTTTGGAAGAAGCGATCAAAGAGGCTTCTTCCAATGCCCCCCTGCATAAACCAAAATTTAAAAAAACGACCATTTGCGGCGAATCATCTACCTTTTGTCTGAATTATCGTCACCACAAAGGATTACCAACCATAAATGTGCTGTATTAATAATGTCGTTCAAATTCTCTCCTGTAGTAAACTTTATCTGTTTAATAAAAAAGAGAGAATTGAACGATATATTTTACTCCGAATATTGAATAATATAAATTTGAAGGAAAATATTATGCCAGTCACTTTAAGCTTCGGTAATCATCAAAATTATACGCTTAATGAAAGTCGGCTTGCTCATCTGTTAAGCGCAGATAAAGAAAAAGCAATCCATATGGGGGGCTGGGATAAAGTCCAGGATCATTTTAGAGCGGAAAAAAAGGACCATGCGCTGGAAGTGTTACACTCCATCATTCACGGGCAGGGCCGTGGTGAACCTGGAGAGATGGAAGTTAACGTAGAGGATATAAATAAAATTTACGCCTTTAAACGGCTACAACATCTGGCCTGCCCGGCTCATCAGGATCTGTTTACTATCAAGATGGACGCTTCTCAGACACAATTTTTACTTATGGTCGGCGACACGGTGATCAGCCAAAGCAATATTAAGGACATCCTTAATATATCAGATGATGCAGTGATAGAATCTATGAGTAGAGAGGAGAGACAATTATTTTTACAAATATGTGAGGTGATTGGTTCGAAGATGACCTGGCACCCGGAATTACTTCAAGAGTCGATTTCAACTCTACGAAAAGAAGTGACGGGCAATGCACAAATCAAAGCGGCGGTTTATGAGATGATGCGTCCCGCAGAGGCTCCAGACCACCCGCTTGTCGAATGGCAGGACTCACTTACTGCAGATGAAAAATCGATGCTGGCCTGTATTAATGCCGGTAACTTTGAGCCTACAACTCAGTTTTGCAAAATAGGTTATCAGGAGGTACAAGGTGAAGTCGCTTTTAGCATGATGCATCCATGCATCTCCTATTTACTACATAGCTATTCACCGTTTGCAGAGTTTAAACCAACAAATTCCGGTTTTTTAAAAAAACTTAATCAGGATTATAACGACTATCATGCAAAAAAAAATTTTTATTGATGTAATTCTTGAAAAACTATATCTAACCCATGAACGTTCTTTGCACATTGGTAAAGATGGGTGCAGTCGTAATATATTACTGGTATAAAGATAGTCAGTAATATACCCTTCATACTTCAAGTTGCTTATGTGTTGGCTACGCTCGTTCACCCCAGTCACATAGTTATCTATGCTCCTGGGGACTCACTCCCTTGCCGCCTTTAAGCAACTCGAATTATTTTGGGTATATAACCAATTTAAAATCCGGCTGCCTGCCGGATTTTTCATAGCAGCAAGTATAATCATACCGCGTAAGGACAATCACCCTTCGTGCAGCCCGCACTCGCGCTTCAGCCCGAAGAAGCGTGTCTCTTCTTCCGCCATACCCGGCTCCCATTTGCGGGTGGTGTGCGTATCGCCCACCGACAGATAGCCCTGATCCCACAGCGGATGGTATTTCAGACCGTGCTTTTGCAGATACTGGTAAACCGTGCGGTTATCCCAGTCGATAATCGGTAGCACTTTAAACACGCCGCGCTGGATAGCGAGAACAGGTAAATGCGCGCGGCTGCCGGACTGCTCGCGACGCAGACCCGCAAACCACGTCTGCGCTTTCAGCTCTTTTAGCGCCCGGTTCATCGGCTCGACTTTGTTGATCTCATTGTATTTCTCAATGCCCTCAACGCCCTGCTCCCACAGCTTGCCGTAGCGCGCTTCCTGCCAGGCCGGACTTTCGCCCGCGCGGTAAACTTTCAGGTTGAGTTTGAGTTTGTCCGTTAGCTCATCAATAAACTGATAGGTTTCCGGGAACAAATAGCCGGTATCGGTGAGGATCACCGGGATATCCGGGCGAATCTGATTCACCAGATGCAGACTCACCGCCGCCTGGATGCCAAAGCTTGAGGAGAGCACGTATTCGCCGGGCAGGTTTTCCAGCGCCCAGGCCACGCGTTCTTCGGCAGTCAGCGTTTCCAGTTGAGCGTTGGGTTCCGCCAACGCCAGTACGCGATCGACTTTTGGCAGGTCGTTCAGGGCATTTAGATCGAGTTTGGACATAAGTTCCTCGCGGTATATCTTGCCTGATGGCGCTTCGCTTATCAGGCCTACGCGGGCGGTAGGCCGGATAAGGCATTTATGCCGCCATCCGGCAATTCAGGTTATTCCCAGAAATCACGCGCGGGATCGAGCACCGGGCGAATGATGCCCGCACGCACCGTAAAGTCGCCGAAGCCTTCACCCGCTTCACGCTCTTTCGCCCAGCGCCCAATCAGTTCATCCAGCGAGGCCAGAATATCCGGCTCGGTGATATTTTCTTGATACATCCGTGGGATACGACTCCCGATGCGGTTGCCGCCAAGATGCAGGTTATAACGACCAGGCGCTTTCCCTACTAAGCCAATTTCCGCCAGCATCGCGCGGCCACAGCCGTTCGGGCAGCCGGTCACGCGCATCACGATATGCTCGTCCGGGATGCCGTGTTTTTCCAGAATCGCTTCGACTTTGTCCGTGAACGATGGCAGGAAACGCTCGGCTTCCGCCATCGCCAGCGGACAGGTCGGGAACGACACGCAGGCCATTGAGTTTTCACGCTGCGGTTTCACCGCATTCATCAACCCGTGGTCGCGCGCCAGCGTCTCGATCTTCGCTTTCTGGCTTTCCGGCACGCTGGCAATAATCAGGTTCTGGTTAGCGGTAATACGGAACTCGCCCTGATGAATCTTCGCGATCTCCAGCAGGCCGGTTTTCAGCGGACGCCCCGGATAGTCCAGAATGCGGCCACTTTCGATAAACAGCGTCAGGTGCCATTTATCATCAATGCCTTTCACCCAGCCAATCCTGTCGCCACGCCCGGTAAATTCATACGGACGAATGGGTTCAAATGTGATCCCCGCGCGACGCTCGACTTCCGCTTTAAACGTCTCCAGTCCCACGCGCTCAAGGGTGTATTTGGTTTTGGCGTTTTTACGGTCGGTACGGTTACCCCAGTCGCGCTGCGTCGTCACTACCGCTTCGGCCACCGCCAGGGTGTGCTCCAGCGGCAGATAGCCAAACTCGCTCGCGGTACGAGCGTAGGTTTTCTTATTACCGTGCTCAATAGACAGACCGCCGCCCACCAGCAGGTTAAAGCCGACCAGCTTGCCGTTCTCGGCAATCGCCACGAAGTTCATGTCGTTGGCGTGCAAATCGATATCGTTTTGCGGCGGGATCACTACCGTGGTTTTGAACTTACGCGGCAGATAGGTCTGACCGAGGATCGGCTCTTCATCGGTGGTCGCCACCTTCTCCTGATCGAGCCAGATCTCCGCATACGCGCGAGTGCGCGGCAGCAGATGTTCAGAGATCTTCTTCGCCCATTCGTAGGCTTCAGCATGCAGCTGAGACTCGTACGGGTTAGAGGTGCACAGCACGTTACGGTTCATGTCGTTAGCGGTTGCCAGCGCATCCAGCCCCACCGAGTGCAGCATCTGGTGCACCGGCTTAACGTTCTTCTTCAGAATGCCGTGGAACTGGAAGGTCTGACGGTTGGTCAGACGGATACTGCCATAAATCGTGTTATCCGCCGCGAATTTATCGATCGCCTGCCATTGCGTCGTAGTAATCACCCCGCCCGGCAGACGGCAGCGCAGCAGCATGGCGTGGCGCGGCTCCAGCTTCTGCGCCGCACGCTCGGCGCGAATATCGCGGTCATCCTGCTGATACATGCCATGAAAGCGTATTAGCAGGAAGTTGTCGCCTTTAAAACCGCCGGTGAGACCGTCGTTCAGATCTTCCACAATGGTACCGCGCAGATAGTTGCTTTCCAGCTTCATGCGCTCGGCATCGGACAGTTTACCTTCGACCACCAGTGGGCCTGGATGTTTTTCGCTCATTAGTAGACATCTCGCTGATAACGGCGCTCTACGCGCAGCTCACTTAAATATTCATCTGCCGATTCGAGGTCCATACCGCCGAATTCAGCGATCACTTCCAGCAATGCTTTTTCGACATCTGCGGCCATACGCCTGGCGTCGCCGCAGACATAAATATGCGCGCCATCATTGATCCAGCGCCACAGCTCGGCGCCCTGTTCACGCAGCTTGTCTTGTACGTAAATTTTTTCTTTTTGATCGCGTGACCAGGCGAGATCGATACGGCTTAACAGTCCCTCTTTCACGTAGCGCTGCCACTCCACCTGATAGAGGAAATCTTCGGTAAAGTGCGGGTTGCCGAAGAACAGCCAGTTCTTGCCTTCCGCCCCTTCCGCCGCACGCTGTTGCATAAAGGCGCGGAACGGCGCGATGCCGGTGCCGGGGCCAATCATAATGACCGGCGCTTCCGGGTTAGCTGGCAGGCGGAAGTTGTCGTTGTGCTCAATAAAGACGCGAACTTCGCCCTCTTCTTCCACGCGGTCGGCAAGGAAGCTGGAAGCACCACCCGCGCGAGCGCGGCCTTCAATGTCGTAGCGCACGACGCCGACGGTTACGTGTACTTCGCTTTCGACTTCCGCCTGCGCGGAGGCGATGGAGTACAAACGCGGCGTCAGCGGACGCAGCAGGTCGATTAGCGCCTGAGCATCCAGTTGCGCCGGAGAGAAACGCACCATATCGACGATTGGCGTGGTCGTGGCGTAGTGCTGGAGCTGCGCTTTATCACCCACTAATGGCAACAGCGACTCACTGCGCGTCAGGGTCGCGTAGTTCTCAACAATGTTGGCGGTATTCACCGTCAGCTCGAAGTGCCACTCCAGCGCTTCGGCGAGCGGCAGGGTTTTACCGTCAACCGTCACCGGCTCATCGCCTTTCAGCCACAGCAACTCAACCAGTTCTTTCACCAGAGCCGGATCGTTCTGATACCAGACGCCCAGCGCATCGCCCGGCTGGTAACGCAGACCGGAGTCGCCTAAATCAATCTCAATATGGCGCACATCTTTTTCCGAGTTGCGACCGGTGATTTTCTGATTCACGGAGAGGGTCGCGGTCAGCGGCGCGTCTTTGGTATAGGGGCTGGTGTGGATGTCGTTTACCGCGCCAGTAGCGACGGATTGCGAAGGTGCCGCGACAGGTGCGCGGGACTTCAGAACATCAACCACGCGGGCGCGCCATTCGCTGGCAGCTGCCTGATATTCAACGTCAGCATCGACACGGTCGAGCAGACGTTCACCGCCCAGTTCCGCCAGTTTGCTGTCGAAATCTTTTCCGGACTGGCAGAAAAATTCATAAGAGGTGTCGCCGAGGCTAAACACGGCAAAAGCGGTGTTTTCCAGTTTCGGCGCTTTTTTCGAGAACAGGAACTTATGCAGCGCGACGGCCTCTTCCGGCGGCTCGCCTTCTCCCTGGGTGGACGTCACTATCACCAACAGTTTTTCACTGGCAATCTGTTTGAATTTGTAGTCGCCGGCGTTCACCAGTGTCACATTAAGGTTGGCCGCCAGCAGATCATCACGCAGCGCTTCCGCCACACGACGCGCATTGCCGGTTTGCGAAGCGGAGATAAGCGTAACCCCCGGCATCTTCCCCTCAGGAGCAGGCGTGACGGCAACAGCGCCTGAGCGCGGGTTCAGTACGCCCCAAAAATAGCCGGAGACCCAGGCAAGCTGTTCGGGAGTAAGGTCGGTTGTCGCGGCCTGAAGGCGCGCCAGTTGCTCCGGATTAAGCGGAAGCAACCCAGTCAGTGGAGCCGGTGTCGTCATGCGTCGTTATGTTCCAGTAAGCAAAGCGGATCTATACACAAAATCATTCAAGTTCGCTGTAGCCCAGACTGTAAGCTGAGCGCGCCCCAGGAGCGTACATAAATACGTGACTGGGGTGAGTAAACGCAGTCACACAGATGCGGCTTGAAGGATGAAATGTATAAGCGATAAATCCCAAACTGAGGATAAGGTTAACGGTGAGAGGAATAACAATTAAAGAAGGGTTGGAAATAACAAATAACCAAATGAACTAACCTGTTTTAGTTATCGTTATTAACGCCAAAATCGATTTTATAATTGATTGATAATTATTAAATTTTCTGGAAATTCTTAAATTAATTGCCCGTCACAAGGCGGAGAATGGTTTTAGTTAATGATAAAAAATGCGCTTTCCGGTACCCTACGGCGGTTTTTTTATTGCCTGAGAGTTCATCATGTCCACCACGTTGTATAAAGATTTCACCTTTGAAGCCGCTCACCGCCTGCCTCACGTGCCTGAAGGGCATAAGTGCGGCCGCCTGCACGGACACTCGTTTATGGTGCGTCTCGAAATTACCGGTGAAGTCGATCCGCATACCGGTTGGATTATGGATTTCGCGGATCTCAAAGCGGCGTTTAAACCGACTTACGATCGTCTTGATCACTACTATCTGAATGATATTCCAGGGCTGTCCAATCCCACCAGCGAAGTGCTGGCAAAATGGATTTGGGATCAGGTTAAGCCCGTCGTGCCGCTACTGAGCGCCGTGATGGTGAAAGAGACCTGTACAGCCGGCTGCGTCTATCGCGGCGAATAAGGTTTATTAACGCGTGGGCTGGATGTCAAATTGATTCCAGCCTATCCACACGACGTTTTATCAGTGAAAACATTGTCCAGCGCGGTGTTAAAAGCGCAGCACATCACCGGTTGCAGGTGCGGTTATTTCCGGTAGCCACAACCGCCCCCAGGCCCCTGTACAGTGACAACCGCATAGTTTTTCAGGTTTTTGTTCTTGCAGAAAGCGCCTGACTCGCCACAGCGTGAACGGTGATGCGCAGCGGAGATGAAATCCGCCGACAAGCGCGTAAATCCGCTTTATACCGGTAATGTTCTGACAGTGCCGGACAATATTTGCGATCCCCCGATGCCCGCATCCCGTAATGATGACTAATCCTTTTGTCGATTGGTAAATCAGTACGCCCTCATCCAAAATAGAGTCCGGCTCCGCATCGTGGCCGCCAAAAATGCCGTAGGCTTCAGGCGCGACCACTGGTATTTCCCCTGACCAGATAAAGTTTTCGCCAATCGGCAGGGGGTCACGCGTGTACATCATTCGATAGCGTGAATAGTCCACCTCACACGACAATTTTTTTATTTTTCGGGTAATACCGAGAAAAGTCATTGCCGCATAACGTTCGCGCGCAATATCGGGATGGCAGATGATTCGACTGTTATCAGGAAGCCACGGCACGCCGCCGCAATGATCGTAATGACCATGCGAAAGCACCACAGCAGACACATCGGACAGGTCGATCCCCATCGCCAACGCGTTTTGCATAAAACTGCCATCAGGGCCGGTATCGAACAAGATAGACGTAGACTCATCCTCGACCAACAGGCTTAACCCTGGCCGGGCCTTCAACGATTTATCCGCTCCAGCTCCCTTATGATTTTCGAGCAATACCCTGATCCTTAACGCCATGGCCTTCTCCTGTATAAAAGCCTCCCCGGAAAAACGCGGCCTTTTTACTTTACAGGTTTGTAGCAGCCATTACTGGTACACAGATTATGATTATGCAACGGCTATCCTTGTTGGCGCGGGGAACACCTGCTCAGCGATAACCGGCAGGTTTAGCCGCTCGGTTTATCCCCGCTGACGCGGGGAACACTTGCCGACCAGATCAATGACAACGCTAACCTTCGGTTTATCCCCGCTGGCGCGGGGAACACCAGATCACAACGGGTGACGTGATTTTTGGAAACGGTTTATCCCCGCTGGCGCGGGGAACACTCGTTTTTATCTGCATCTCACTCCCCCTTAACCGGTTTATCCCCGCTGGCGCGGGGAACACGCCTAAGCCGGGATTTGCTTTAGGCCAGTTGGCGGTTTATCCCCGCTGGCGCGGGGAACACAATAAATGGGATGATCCTGTTGTCCGGGATGCCGGTTTATCCCCGCTGGCGCGGGGAACACTCCATCGCTTTTGCCAATCTATCAGACAATTTCGGTTTATCCCCGCTGGCGCGGGGAACACGGCGACTAACGGCGTGCTGACCAGCCAGTCGCCGGTTTATCCCCGCTGGCGCGGGGAACACACTAAACGTATATCATTGTTTATAAACTACTTTTTATCAGCACCACATTCCACCAACATAATCGCAACAATTTAAATTATTAAAGAACAGCTAATTTGCTGATTTTGATGCAAAAAAGTTCATAGAATGATTTTTTCTTTAAATTTACCAAAATAGCGTGATCCGTGCATCGCTATGGAAAAATTTATCAGCGCTTTTATACACTCATCGAAATTCACATAGAGAAAATAAACAATGCAAGGTAATGGATGAGTCACAGACGGCATCGGCAGGCCGTCTGTAAGATTAGTAATGCATCAGGCGATATTTAAATATTTATGCGTTTGCATAGACAGCCGCCAGTTACGTGCAATACACGTTTCAATACACAGACGCGTCGCGTCTTCTTTCTGGCTAATGGGCTGCAAAGCAATCACGCGCGGTTTATCATCGCTCAACGTGGCTAACAGTTCATCCAGCGCCTCAATATCACGAACTCGCCCAACGGGATGCTTGATTTCATTGGCGCGCTCCAGCGCCTGGGAAAGCACGTCATATCCTCCGCGCATATTCACTTTTGGTGAAACCGTGACCCAGGTGTTAGGCGTACAGCGCACTTCATGCGTCCCGCTGGTTTCAATCTGACAACTAAAACCACTCTTTTCAAGCAGATCGGTGAGCGGCATGAGGTCGTGAATACAGGGTTCGCCACCGGTGATGACAACGTGACGCGCGGTATAGCCCTGACGATTAATCACCGCCAGCAGATCTTCACTGCTCGCAGCACCCCATTTGTCGCTCTCTTTGGTTTTTGCCAGAATGCTGAACAGAGACACTTCCCGATCGCTCAGTTTATCCCAGGTATGCTTAGTATCACACCAGGCACAGCCGACCGGACATCCCTGTAAACGAATAAAAATAGCGGGGACGCCGGTAAAATAACCCTCGCCTTGTAGGGTCTGGAACATCTCGTTAATCGGGTACTGCATAGCGTTCTCTGTTAAGGGGATAATCGTTAATTATTGCAGATTTCGTCTGCCCGGTCATGCACAGCGGCTGCGCTATTGAACAGATACAAAAAAACCCGCCGAAGCGGGTTTATACGTTAAGAGGTAAAAGCAGGATTACGCCTGGCCTTTGATCTCTTTACGACCGTTGTACGGTGCTTTTTCGCCCAGAGCTTCTTCGATACGAATCAGCTGGTTGTATTTAGCAACGCGGTCAGAACGGCTCATAGAACCGGTTTTGATCTGACCTGCAGCGGTACCAACAGCCAGGTCAGCGATGGTAGCGTCTTCAGTTTCGCCAGAACGGTGAGAGATGACAGCAGTGTAGCCAGCGTCTTTCGCCATCTTGATTGCAGCCAGAGTTTCGGTCAGAGAACCGATCTGGTTGAATTTGATCAGGATGGAGTTAGCGATGCCTTTCTCGATGCCTTCTTTCAGGATTTTGGTGTTGGTTACGAACAGGTCGTCACCAACCAGCTGGATTTTGTCGCCCAGTACTTTGGTCTGGTATGCAAAACCGTCCCAGTCAGACTCGTCCAGACCATCTTCGATGGAAACGATCGGGTACTGTTTGGTCAGTTCTTCCAGGAAGTGGGTGAATTCTTCGGAGGTGAACGCTTTGTTGCCTTCGCCAGCCAGAACGTATTTACCGTCTTTGTAGAATTCAGATGCTGCGCAGTCCATCGCCAGGGTGATGTCTTTACCCAGCTCGTAACCAGCCGCTTTAACCGCTTCAGCGATAACAGCCAGCGCTTCCGCGTTGGAGCCCAGGTTCGGCGCATAGCCGCCTTCGTCACCCACAGCGGTGTTCATGCCTTTGCCTTTCAGCACTTTTGCCAGGTGATGGAAAACTTCAGAACCCATACGGATGGCTTCTTTAACCGTTTTCGCGCCAACCGGCTGGATCATGAATTCCTGGATGTCGACGTTGTTGTCAGCGTGCTCGCCGCCGTTGATGATGTTCATCATCGGAACCGGCATGGAGTATTTGCCCGGAGTGCCGTTCAGTTCAGCAATGTGCTCGTACAGCGGCATACCTTTAGCGGCAGCAGCAGCTTTGGCGTTAGCCAGAGAGACAGCCAGAATGGCGTTTGCACCGAAGTTAGATTTGTTTTCAGTACCGTCCAGGTCGATCATGATTTTGTCGATGCCAGCCTGGTCTTTAGCGTCTTTGCCAAGAATAGCCTGAGCGATCGGGCCGTTAACCGCGCCAACAGCTTTGGTTACGCCTTTACCCAGGAAACGGGATTTGTCGCCATCGCGCAGTTCCAGCGCTTCGCGGGAACCAGTAGAAGCACCTGACGGAGCCGCCGCCATACCTACGAAACCACCTTCCAGGTGTACTTCAGCTTCAACAGTCGGGTTACCACGGGAGTCGATGATTTCACGACCGATGACTTTAACGATTTTGGACATTAGGTTTTCCTCAAGTCACTAGTTAAACTAAAACTTCAGACAAACGGTGCACCGCTGAGGGTGCACCGCCGTTCTAACTTTTTTACTTCGCCTGACGTTTCTGATGCTCGTTGGCGGCTTTAACAAAGCCAGCGAACAACGGATGTCCATCACGCGGCGTGGAAGTAAATTCCGGATGGAACTGACAGGCCACGAACCACGGATGATTCGGTACCTCAATGATCTCGACTAACTGATCATCACCGGAACGGCCTGCGACACGCAGACCCGCTGCTTCAATTTGTTTCAACAACATATTGTTGACTTCGTAACGATGGCGATGACGTTCAACAATCGTCGGCGCGCCGTACAACTGACGTACCAGACTGTCATCGCTAAGCTGGCACTGCTGCGCACCCAGGCGCATGGTGCCGCCCAGATCGCTTTTCTCGCTACGGACTTCAACGTTACCGTCTTCATCGCGCCACTCGGTAATTAACGCCACAACCGGGTACTTACAGTCTGGCACAAATTCCGTTGAGTTGGCGTTGTCCATGCCGGCCACGTTACGAGCGAACTCAATCAACGCAACCTGCATCCCCAGGCAAATGCCCAGATAAGGAATATTGTTTTCACGCGCATAGCGCGCAGTGGCGATTTTACCTTCAACGCCACGATAGCCGAAGCCGCCGGGGATCAGGATAGCGTCCAAATCTTTCAGAATTTCGACGCCGCGCGTTTCAACATCTTGCGAATCGATCAATTTGATGTTGACGGTAACGCGGTTTTTCAGACCACCGTGTTTCAGCGCTTCGATCACCGACTTATAGGCATCCGGCAGTTCAATATATTTGCCGACCATGCCGATAGTCACTTCGCCTGCCGGGTTCGCTTCTTCGTAAATGACCTGTTCCCATTCAGACAGGTTAGCTTCCGGACAGTTCAAGCTGAATCGTTTACAAATATAATCATCAAGCCCCTGAGATTTCAACAGGCCTGGAATTTTATAAATGGAATCGACATCTTTCATTGAAATAACGGCTTTTTCCGGCACATTACAGAACAATGCAATTTTTGCACGCTCGTTGGCAGGAACCGCGCGATCGGAACGACAAATCAGAATATCGGGCTGAATACCGATAGACAGCAGCTCTTTCACGGAGTGCTGAGTCGGTTTAGTTTTCACTTCGCCCGCAGCCGCCAGGTAAGGTACCAGCGTCAGGTGCATAAACAGCGCGTGTTCACGACCGATATCTACCGCCAATTGACGAATCGCCTCAAGAAACGGCAGCGATTCGATATCACCGACGGTACCGCCGATTTCCACCAGTACCACATCGTGGCCTTCGCCGCCTTCCAGCACGCGCTCTTTAATCGCGTTAGTGATGTGAGGGATTACCTGTACGGTTGCGCCCAGATAGTCGCCACGGCGTTCTTTACGCAGAACGTCGGAGTAGATGCGGCCAGTCGTGAAGTTGTTGCGGCGAGACATCTTGGTGCGGATGAAACGCTCGTAGTGCCCCAGGTCCAGGTCGGTTTCAGCGCCGTCTTCAGTAACGAACACTTCCCCGTGTTGGATTGGGCTCATAGTACCCGGATCGACGTTGATGTACGGATCCAGTTTCATGATGGTCACGTTGAGACCACGGGCTTCCAGAATGGCTGCGAGGGAGGCTGCGGCAATGCCTTTACCCAGAGAGGATACGACCCCGCCGGTCACAAAAATATAGTTCGTTGTCATGCGGAACCTGAGAAGTTAGGTTTAAAAGACGATGGAATAACCAGGACGGGAAAGCAGTATACCCGAACATGACCTACGCCACAAACTTTCATTATTCCTCCTCTTCGTCAGGCTGACATTCACACAGGGAGGGAGAAAATAGCCCCTTTGAGGTAAATGTTTTTGACGTAAATCAAGCGCTTGTTATTTAAAAAATCACACAAATCGCTCTTGACCGCCTAAAACCTTTAGAGATCAATTTCCTGGCGTTTTACTTCCTGCCAAACTTCTTCCATTGTTTCCAGGTCCACCCCGGTCATTTCCAGGCCTCTGGCGGCGACAATACGTTCAACTTCGCGAAAACGACGTTCAAATTTATCGTTCGCTTTTTGCAAAGCGAGCTCCGCTTTCGTACCTAAATGACGCGCCATGTTGACCGTGGCAAAGAGCAAATCGCCCATTTCCTCTTCCAGTTTAGCCTGATCAACAACCGCCTGCCGCGCCTCGAACATCACCTCATCGATCTCTTCATAGACCTTATCGACGACCGGTCCCAGCGTCGTCCAGTCAAAGCCCACGTTTGAGCAACGTTTCTGGATTTTTTGCGCGCGCATTAAGGCCGGTAAGCTGCGCGGAATATCGTCCAGCGCGGAATGCTGCGCTTTTTGCGCGCGCTCTTCCGTTTTGATTTGCTCCCAGCGAGCTAAGACTTCTTCGCTATTATCCGCGGAAAGCTCGCCAAAAACATGCGGATGGCGGCGCTCCAGCTTGTCGCTGATGGCAGCGCAGATATCATTAAAATCGAAGCGGCCTTCTTCCTGCGCCATCTGCGCGTAAAACACCACCTGGAACAACAGGTCGCCCAGTTCGCCGCGCAAATCGTCAAAATCCTCACGCGCAATCGCATCCAGTACTTCATAGGTTTCTTCCAGCGTATAAGGCGCGATGCTGGCGAAGGTCTGCTCTTTATCCCACGGACAGCCGTTTTCCGGGTCACGCAGGCGCTGCATGAGGGTGAGAAGACGGTCAATTTGATGGTTAGTTGTCATGGTTTTTAATCGGTTGTAAATACCAGCGACAATTGTAACGTATTATTCTTAACCATTCACGCACAGAGACACTACGGTAACGCCTATATAATAAAATATATTGTTAACAGGTGTTGAATGCTACCTTCCCCGTATAACTTTAAAATTATTAATCGATACACAACAATATAATAATCATATAACTAATTTATTAAAAAAACAGATATTTGCACCAGACATTATAAATAACATCAATTAAGTAAAAAAATTATGCAAACACTATAAGCACCCCACCCAAAGAGCCTTCCCTTTTAAAAAAATAAATTATTTCACTTTTACGGAAAAACGAGTAGCATGCACGCCAGTTTAATATTCAAAAAAGACCGCTTTTTTTTGTTTTTTTCTGGAACATACATGAAATAAATATATTGAAAGTATTACATATAATATTCTATGAGCAGGTACGATCATTCAGCTCATAAGAATATACTCATAAAAATGTAGAAATATAATATTTTTATTATGACCTATTTTTTACCCAAAGCCCGCAGCATGGCTCTATGCCGCATATCCCTTGGTATACGCGTACAAAATGTTGCCATAAAACACGTTAATTAAGGATAACACGATGAAGTCATCTCATTTTTGTAAACTGGCAGTAACTGCATCTTTAGTTATGGGAATTGTCTCCGGCGCTCAAGCCGCGGGTAGCAACACAGCGAAGGTCACTTTCCTTGGTAATATTGTTGATTCCCCCTGCTCTGTCACATTGGATACGGAAGATCAAACAGTCAATATGGGTTCAAGTATCGGTAATGGCACGCTGAGTAATGGTAAAACGACCATCAACAATGCCCGTACCTTTCATATCGATCTTGAGGGTTGTACCTGGGCTACCGAGAAAAATATGAATGTAGTATTCACTACAGGTAGTGGAACCACAGCGGCTACAGGCGCCACGGATAATCTCGCGCTGATGAAGACTGACGGCACTGGCGCTATTAGCAACGTAAGCCTGGCAATCGGCGATGCTGGCAAAAACAATATCAAACTGGGCGATACCTATACACAGGCCATTGCGGACCTGGACGGAGATACCATTCTTGATGAGAAGCAAAGCCTGAATTTCACCGCCTGGCTGGTTGGCGCAGCAACCGGCACCGTAGGCACAGGTGAATTCAGCAGCGCCGCCAACGTCACTATCTCTTACCTGTAATTCAGTTAACAGAGTCACGACGATAATACCCTGCCGCTTTAGGTAGGGTATTCCTGTTGAGTTTTATTGCGGAATATATTTGATGAATAACACATGGAAAAGTGTTCTTTGCCCAATAGCGTGCGGAGTGGGAATGCTTCTAAGCGCCTCCCCTTATAGCGCGTCAGGCAAAGACATCGAATTTAATACCGATTTCCTCGATGTAAAAAATCGCGATAACGTTAACATTGCACAGTTTTCTCGTAAGGGTTTTATCCTGCCAGGCGTCTACCTTTTACAAATTAAAATTAACGGACAGACTCTGCCGCAGGAATTTCCTGTTAACTGGATTATTCCAGAACATGATCCACAAGGAAGTGAGGTTTGCGCAGAACCAGAATTAGTTACGCAATTGGGTATAAAGCCGGAACTCGCGGAAAAACTCGTCTGGATAACGCACGGTGAACGACAATGTCTGGCGCCAGATTCACTGAAAGGCATGGATTTTCAGGCTGACCTGGGACACTCCACGCTGCTGGTGAATTTACCCCAGGCGTATATGGAATACAGCGATGTCGACTGGGACCCACCCGCCCGCTGGGATAATGGTATTCCCGGCATCATTCTGGATTACAACATTAATAATCAGCTCCGCCACGATCAAGAAAGCGGCAGCGAAGAGCAAAGCATCAGCGGCAACGGGACATTAGGCGCGAACCTGGGCGCATGGCGACTGCGGGCCGACTGGCAGGCCAGCTACGACCATCGTGACGATGACGAGAACACTTCCACCCTCCACGATCAGAGCTGGAGCCGCTACTACGCCTATCGCGCACTACCGACGCTCGGGGCCAAACTTACGCTGGGCGAAAGCTATCTCCAGTCCGATGTTTTCGACAGCTTTAACTATATCGGTGCCAGCGTCGTTTCTGACGATCAGATGCTGCCGCCGAAACTGCGCGGCTATGCGCCGGAGATCGTGGGCATTGCGCGCTCTAACGCAAAAGTCAAAGTCTCCTGGCAGGGGCGCGTACTGTATGAAACGCAGGTGCCCGCAGGACCGTTCCGTATTCAGGATCTCAACCAGTCCGTTTCCGGTACGTTGCACGTCACCGTGGAAGAGCAGAACGGTCAGACCCAGGAGTTTGACGTTAACACCGCATCGGTTCCCTTCCTGACGCGCCCCGGCATGGTGCGCTACAAGATGGCGCTGGGCCGCCCGCAGGACTGGGATCATCACCCCATTACCGGCACATTCGCCTCGGCGGAAGCTTCGTGGGGGGTCACCAACGGCTGGTCGCTATATGGCGGCGCAATTGGAGAAAGCAGCTATCAGGCCGTGGCGTTGGGAAGCGGTAAGGATCTTGGCGTGGTGGGCGCGGTGGCGGTCGACATTACGCACTCCATCGCCCACATGCCGCAAGACGACGGGTTTGACGGCGAAACTCTGCAGGGTAACTCATATCGCATCAGCTACTCCCGTGACTTTGATGAAATCGACAGCCGACTAACCTTTGCCGGATACCGCTTCTCAGAAAAGAACTTTATGAGCATGAGCGACTATCTGGATGCGAAAACCTATCATCATCTCAATGCCGGTCACGAAAAAGAACGCTATACGGTCACCTATAACCAGAACTTCCGTGAACAGGGCATGAGCGCCTATTTCAGCTACTCACGCAGTACCTTCTGGGACAGCCCGGATCAGAGTAACTATAACCTGTCTCTTTCCTGGTACTTCGACTTAGGGTCGATAAAAAATCTCAGTGCGTCGCTGAACGGCTATCGCAGCGAATATAACGGTGATAAAGATGATGGCGTCTATATCTCGCTGTCTGTTCCCTGGGGCAATGATTCCATCAGCTACAACGGTACGTTTAACGGTAGTCAACACCGTAATCAGCTCGGCTATTCCGGCCACAGCCAGAACGGCGATAACTGGCAGCTTCACGTCGGGCAGGATGAACAAGGCGCGCAGGCAGACGGTTATTACAGCCATCAGGGCGCGCTGACGGACATCGATCTGAGCGCGGATTATGAAGAAGGATCGTACCGTTCACTGGGCATGTCGCTGCGCGGCGGCATGACTCTGACCACCCAGGGCGGCGCGCTACACCGGGGAAGTTTAGCGGGCAGCACACGTTTGCTGGTTGATACCGACGGCATTGCGGACGTCCCCGTTAGCGGTAACGGCTCACCAACCTCAACCAACATTTTCGGCAAGGCCGTGATTGCGGATGTCGGAAGCTATTCGCGCAGCCTGGCGCGTATCGATCTGAACAAATTGCCGGAGAAGGCGGAAGCTACTAAGTCGGTTGTGCAGATCACGCTCACCGAAGGCGCCATCGGCTACCGTCACTTTGACGTGGTCAGCGGCGAGAAAATGATGGCGGTTTTCCGGCTGGCAGACGGCGACTTCCCACCGTTCGGCGCCGAAGTGAAAAACGAGCGCCAGCAGCAGTTGGGCCTGATGGCCGATGACGGCAACGCCTGGCTGGCGGGCGTAAAAGCCGGGGAAACATTGAAAGTCTTCTGGGATGGCGCGGCGCAGTGTGAAGCATCACTCCCGCCCACGTTTACACCGGAGCTATTGGCCAACGCGCTATTGCTGCCGTGCAAAATGCTGGAAGGTCAGCCCCCCACCGCACCGCAGAAAAGTTCTCCGCTGCCTGCGCAACCGCTAATCCAGGAACATACGCAAACCGATGGCCAACCGGCCGCGCCGGTGGCGACAACCACTCAAACCCCGCCCATACCGCTGGCTGACAACCATGCGGTGAATCGCAAGGATATGGAATAAAGGGAATCTGTAATGAACAAGACCAACCATTTTAAGCGCCAGGCGCTTATCGCTTCGGTATTACTGGCTGCGCCGCTGGTATCGCACAGCGCGATTGTGCCAGATCGTACCCGCGTTATTTTTAACGGCAATGAAAATTCAATCACCGTCACGCTGAAAAACGGCAACGCCACTCTGCCCTACCTCGCACAGGCGTGGCTGGAAGACGATAAGTTCGCCAAAGATACCCGCTATTTTACCGCCCTGCCGCCGCTGCAGCGTATTGAGCCAAAATCCGACGGGCAGGTTAAAGTCCAGCCGTTACCAGCCGCGGCTAGCCTACCGCAGGACCGGGAAAGTCTGTTTTATTTCAACGTGCGGGAAATTCCGCCGAAAAGCGATAAGCCTAATACGCTCCAGCTGGCGCTGCAAACGCGTATTAAGTTTTTCTACCGCCCGGTAGCCGTCGCCCGGCAGGTGGATAAGACGCACCCGTGGCAGACGAAGCTCACGCTGACCTACCAGGGCGATGGTGTGATCTTCGACAACCCCACACCGTTTTACCTCGTCATCAGCAATGCCGGTAGCAAAGAGAACGAAACCGCCTCCGGCTTTAAAAACCTGCTGATTGCCCCGCGTGAAAAAGTGACCTCTCCCATCAAAGGTGCCTCGCTCGGCAGCTCACCGGTGGTGGGCTACGTCGATGATTACGGCGGCCATCGCCTGCTGGTTTTTACCTGCTCAGGGAATACCTGCAAGGTCAATGAGGAAAAAACCCGTGACGCTGAGAAGAAAGCGAATAAGTAATCCTGTGCGAAAGAGATCCATGACGATGTTGACTCGCTGGAAAATACTGGTGCTGCTGTGCGGTGGATTCGTTACCGGCACCGAGGCTGCCGGCACAAAAACCGTGCAACTGGAGCTGCATCTGGTCGTCACTCAACCACCGCCCTGTACGGTAGGCGGCGCTTCCGTAGAGTTTGGCGATGTCCTGACCACCAAAGTTGGCGATGTTTCTCAAACGAAACCTGTGGGCTACAGCCTGAACTGCGATGGCAGAGCGAGTGACTATCTGAAGCTACAAATTCAGGGGAGCACTACCACCATCAGCGGGGAGCAGGTTCTGCAAACTTCGGTGCAGGGGTTAGGCATCCGTATTCAGCAGGCGGGCAATAAACAACTGGTTCCGGTTGGCATAACGGATTGGCTGAACTTCACCCTGAGCGGCAGCAATGGGCCGGAGCTGGAAGCCGTACCGGTTAAAGAGCCCACCACGCAGTTAGCGGGTGGCGATTTTAACGCCAGTGCGACGTTAGTCGTGGATTACCAGTGATGGAGAGATTCATAGTGAAAAGGGTGCTTATCCTGACGCTTTTAATCACCCAGTTTGCCTGCGCCGACAATTTGACCTTTCACGGCAAACTGATAAACCCGCCCGCCTGTACTATCAATAATGGTGAAACGCTGGAGGTCAGTTTTGGTAGCGTGATTATTGATAATATTGACGGCGTCAATTACCTGACCGAGATCCCGTGGACCCTTACCTGCGACAGCAGCTTTCGCGATGACGCATTAACTTTTACGTTGAGCTATCTGGGCACGGCGACGCCTTACTCCGCAAATGCCTTAACCACCAATGTCCCTGAGCTGGGCATTGAACTTCAGCAGAACGGCACGGTGTTTCCTCCCGGCACGTCGCTAACCATCGATGAGTCATCGCTTCCCACACTAAAAGCCGTGCCGGTAAAACAGCCAGGTAAAGAGCCTGCCGAAGGCGATTTTGAGGCTTTTGCCACGTTACAGGTGGATTACCAATGAACCGTATTTTTCAAACTGCCGGGCATTTGATCGGAGGCGTAATGTTATGGGCGGTTTGCAATACGCTACCTGCCGCCACGCCTAATGTGCACTACAGCGGTAAGCTGGTTGCCGGCGCCTGTAACCTGGTAGTGGATAATGACACGATGGCAACGGTGGATTTTCATACTATTGGCAGTGACAATTTCGACGCCAGCGGGCAAACGACTCCTGTTCCATTCACACTTAGCCTCCAGGATTGCAAAACAGCGCTAGCCAACGGCGTGCTGGTGACCTTTCAGGGCGTTGAAGACAGTACTCTGCCCGGACTGCTGGCGCTGGAGCCCTCGTCGGAAGCCAGTGGTTTTGCGATTGGCGTGGAAACGGCTGCACAGCAACCAGTGAGTATCAATGTAACAGTGGGTACAGCTTTTGTGCTGAAGGAAGGGATTACCACCATCAACTTGCAGGCCTGGCTGCAAAAATACGCTGGTGAAGATGTTATGCCGGGGGAATTTTCGGGTAGCGCAACAGTGAGTTTTGAATATCAGTAAGCTATAGGTAAAATTATAAGGATATGAAATGCAGCGAATTTTATTACAGCTAATACTGGTAATAATATCTGGTTTTTGGTGTATTGCGCTACAATGCGCTGAAGTAAGAACGGATATAGAATATAATTCTCAAATTATTTCACAGTTTGATAGTCTTGGTGCACTGACTGGCGATCCTACACTCGATACCATCCATACCCCATTACCAACAAACATTCATATCCTTTCATCGTGCACTAAGTCAGGTGGAGGCGATGGGGGTGGTTGTACTACTCAAGGTACAATTCCCTATGGACTTGAATCCACCCTTGAGTTTGATCCATCAACTTCTTTCATCAATACAACCGCTGTCGATAACGGTATCACTTATAGTTTTACTGGTGAAGCGGTAAAAGCGACGGCACATGCCGACTGTACGGGTAATCAGGCAACTAACAGCGCAATTTGTGTATGGGATAAATCATTTTCACTTCCCCTCACCTTACTTACCAAACAGAATGGAATAACAATTAACCAGCAAAATCTTACAGTTTCGGTAATACCCGGAGGAGGAAATAATGACACTAATCAATATTCATCCCTTTCCGGCCATATTATTATTGATGAATCGGTAAGCAGTTACGCTAGTTATGAACCGGAAACATCGGGCATTGAGAATCTGAAATTCAAATGGACTGTAACAGTGACAGAAGATACCGAGGGTGATTTCGGTATATGGAACGGATCACTTGTACTTAATGGCTCTCCAGCGTCCACCCTACATCGTTATTTGCCTCCAGAAATATTAGATGCTTCATTTTCTGAAAATACGATAGTGCACAGTACAGAAGTCGCCATGACTGGCGCAAAAAATAATGTCGAGCTAGCCTCTGTATATCTCTACCATGGCAATACGCCATGCGACGATACATCCTTGTGTAACTACAGTCTTAATAAGACGTCGGTTGCTCTTGTATGTCACGATCTGAATGCGCAGCTTGCCTTTAGCAGCACTTGTAATGCTTCAGACACAACACATTGCCTGAACGGCAAAGTAGGTACGATAAATGGTACCTGGGGGAAAGTCAGCATTGATACAACTTGTGCAATCACCGTTTTGATACCCTACGAATAAACACAGGAAAAATGATGACCATAAACAAAAGAATCATAATTTCATTTATTCTATTCATGTGCTTCACCAACAATACATTTGGATCTGGATACGTTAAGATCAATGCCGAATTGAATAATATGGCAGGCAGAGGGGCAGGTACAGCTGATTTAAATAGTGACCTACGGGTTAGAACATCATTATTACCAGAGAATATTGAGATGTTATGTACTGGTGGAAAACTACGTGGCAGTCAGGTAACGTGCGCTCCTGGGCTATGGGTCGATATTGAATCAACGATAACAATGGATTCCAGTATAAGAATGATCATTGGCAGCACTTTTTTCACACTTCCCAATATGACTGAAACCCGCCGGGCCCGCTGTACATCACATGATAATTCCACACTTGATTGTGTCTGGACCAGCAATATCGATGCACAATTAAATATATCACCACTATACGATGCACCAATAATCAAACAAGATTTAAAATTACATATCGAACCATCTTCATATGATTACGCACAATCGCAATATATTGATGGGGAAATAACTTACAACACCAAAAAACATCAAGTATCCTATGACGCTTATAGTATAACTGATTACGGCTTTACAGACCATAATATAAAAACGGAAATTTCGATTATTGACGCCAATTTTGGGACCAGCATTACCACCATTAATGATAAAATGTCATTTTATAGTGACAGCGTACAAATTATCGCTTCAATCGATCCTGAAAATTTAGCTGCTTCTTTTGATAAATACTCAGAAGTAACCTCAATAAATAAAGAATTTAGTGGACCAAAAACCAATGAGCTCATTGCAAATATTTTTTTAAGACATGGAAATATGCCCTGTGATGTCTATGAATCAGATTCAATTTGTGCACAAATAATAGATAATGCAACAGTATCAATAGCATGTGATGATAAAAACATGCAGATTGAGGCTATTCCCTGTGATCAAAACAATACTGAATGTGCCCGTTCACAGATGGTAGAACTTCGTGGTACCTGGGGACGAGTCAACATTGACACCGATTGTGCGGTAACCGTATTACTGCCATACGAATAGAAATTTGAACAAAACCGATTTTCATGGAACCATACCAGATATCTGGTAAGCAGATAGCTACCAGATATCTTTATAAAACATCAAGCCGTAGCCCTCGAGTATCTCCCTACATCCCGAATAATATCTGATAGATGATTAATATATCGATCGGCCTGTATTTCGCCAAAATGCTGCCAGCAGTAATGCCAGATATTTTCCAGATCTTCACTGGCCTTTGGCGTTAATTTTACCGTTCTCATCGGGTTTGATCATCCCTGTTTTGACCTTCCGTAAAAAGGCATCCTTTTCCCAGGCCTGCGGCTCTCCGCTGTTCAGACCTTCAGCCAGAAGTTCACATAACGCCTGAAGTCGTGACTCGGCCTGTTTTTCCCTCAGCAGACGAAGAGACTCTCTGATCACTTCACTTTGTGTTCTGTAATCACCTGATTCTATGAGCGATTCAATAAACTCACGCAGTTCATCGCCAGGATCAACGGTCATTGTTCTGGCCATAACAGCCTCCACTGTAAGTATAAATCTTACATAAGAGTACACCGGAAATGAAATGTACGTCGAAAACATACCCCATATCTCATGCTTATGGGGTTGGCTAATGCGGCTTTGCTGAACGAGTAGCAAAGCCGCTACATTATTACTGTCTAGGGTTTACCCCCCGTGCAGTCGCCGTGCATCAATCACATCCGGCACCTGGTTCAGCTTACCGAGCACGCGGCCCAGCACCTGCAGGTTGTAGATCTCGATGGTCATATCAATGGTGGCGATCTGCTGTTTAATGTCGCTGCGGCTGGCGACGCCCAGCACGTTGACTTTTTCGTTAGCCAGAATGGTGGTGATATCGCGCAGCAAGCCGCTGCGATCGTTGGCCTGAACGCGCACCACCAGCGAATATCCCGCCGAGTAGCTCTCGCCCCATACCGCCTCTACGATCCGCTCCGGCGCATGGGAGCGCAGTTCCGCCAGCTGTTCGCAGTCGGCCCGGTGCACGGAAATCCCCCGCCCCTGAGTAATGAAGCCGACAATTTCATCCCCCGGAATCGGCTGGCAGCAGCGGGCGATGTGGTGCATCAAATTACCCACGCCTTCTACCACCACGCGCCCGTCGTCTTTACGACGATTTTGCGGCGCGTATGTTTTTTGCTGAAGCTGTTTCAGCGCCGCTGCATCCTGCTCCTCTGCACTCGGCTTATTGAACTGCGATTGCAGGAAATTCACCATCTGATTAAGACGGATATCGCCGCCGCCTATCGCCGCCAGCAACTCTTCCAGCTCATTAAAGTTGTAGCGCGGCAGCAGATGTTTCTCGGCCTCTTTCAGGCTAATCCCCAAATGCGCCAGCTCATCGTCGAGGATCTGCCGTCCAGCCAGGATATTTTTGTCACGGTCCTGTTTACGGAACCAGGCGTGAATTTTCGAGCGTCCGCGGCTGGTCGTCACATAGCCCAGGTTTGGATTCAGCCAGTCGCGGCTGGGATTCGGCTGCTTCTGCGTGATAATTTCAACCTGATCGCCCATCTGCAACTGATAGGTGAATGGCACAATACGGCCGCCGATTTTAGCGCCAATGCAGCGGTGCCCGACATCGCTGTGGATGTGGTAAGCAAAATCGAGCGGCGTAGATCCGGCAGGCAAGTCAACCACGTCGCCTTTTGGCGTAAAAACGTAGACCCGATCGTCAAACACCTGGCTGCGCACTTCATCCAGCATTTCGCCGGAATCGGCCATCTCTTCCTGCCAGGCGATCAGCTTACGCAGCCACGCAATTCTGTCTTCATGACCGGAACGCACGCCGCCGGACGCGGCGCCTTCTTTATACTTCCAGTGTGCCGCCACGCCCAGTTCGGCGTCTTCATGCATCTGTTTGGTACGGATCTGGATCTCAACGGTTTTACCGCCCGGCCCCAGGACCACGGTGTGGATAGACTGGTAACCGTTCGGTTTGGGGTTAGCGACATAATCATCGAATTCATCCGGCAGGTGACGATAGTGCGTATGCACTATCCCCAACGCGGCGTAGCAGTCCTGCAGACGTTCAGCGACAATACGCACGGCGCGCACGTCAAAGAGTTCATCAAACGCCAGATGCTTTTTCTGCATTTTGCGCCAGATGCTATAAATATGTTTTGGTCGTCCGTAGACTTCCGCCTGCACGCCTTCGTTTTTCATTTCGGCGCGCAGATGTCCAACAAACTCTTCGATGTAATGTTCGCGATCGAGACGGCGCTCATGCAGCAGTTTGGCGATGCGTTTGTATTCCGCCGGATGCAGGTAGCGGAAACAGTAGTCTTCCAGTTCCCACTTCAGTTGCCCGATGCCCAGACGATTAGCGAGCGGCGCATAGATGTTGGTACATTCTTTCGCCGCCAGCACGCGCTCATCTTCCGGCGCCTCTTTCACTTCGCGCAAATGAGCGATTCGCTCGGCCAGTTTGATCACCACGCAGCGGAAATCATCCACCATCGCCAATAACATTCGACGGACGTTATCAACCTGCTCCGAAGAAACAGAGTCGTTATGAGTGGCGTTTAGCTGACGGATCGCCGCCATATCGCGCACGCCATGAATCAGGGTAACGATAGATTTCCCGACGCTTTCGCGCAGTACATCTTCGCTGACTACGTTGGCGTCGGCCAGAGGGAACAGTAGCGCCGCCCGCAGCGTGTCGATATCCATACTCAGCGTGGAAAGAATTTCTACCATCTCCACGCCACGCCACAGCAACAGATCCGCATCCGGATGTCCTTGTGTCTGTTGCAGGCAATACGCCCAGGTTTCGGCTAAGCGCTCACACGACTGCTGGCTGGAAATTCCCAGGCTTGCGATCCACTTCTTCGGATCAAATTCACCAGCTTTATTAATATGTGCACTTCTTACCGCGACCATCGTCCTCTCCTTAAGGGACCAGGCCTACCGAAGTCGGTAAGCCGGTAATCATTACATGCGCTCGAACAGAACCATTGATTCCAGATGTCCTGTGTGCGGGAACATGTCGAGCATCGCTAAACGCGTAACCTCATATCCCGCATTGACCAGCGCTTCACTATCGCGCGCCAGCGTCGCCGGGTTACAGGATACATAAACAATGCGAATAGGTTTTAATTTTATAATATGTCGCATCACTCCTGTAGCCCCCGCACGCGCAGGATCGAGTAAGACTTTGTCAAAGCCGTTTTTCGCCCACGGCTGCTTCGTGACATCTTCCTCCAGGTTCTCATGGAAGAATGTCACATTATGTAAACCATTGCGGATGGCGTTTTCACGGCCTTTTTCTACCAGCGCCGGAACGCCCTCAACCCCAATCACGCTTGCCGCGCGCGTTGCCAGCGGCAGCGTAAAATTCCCCATTCCGCAGAACAGATCCAGGACACGATCCTCGGCGCGCACATCAAGCCACTCCAGCGCGCGGGCGACCATTTGCTGGTTTACCGCCTCATTAACCTGAATAAAGTCTCGCGGACTGAAGGCTAAACGTAAGCCGTGCGAATCATACCAGGGCGCCTCGCCAGATACCGTTTCCAGTATCTCGCTAAACGGCGCCAGAAACAGAGACAATCCCTCAGAATGCGAAAAGCGTTCCAGTTTTTCTTTATCCGCCGCACTTAATGGCGCGGTATGGCGCAGAATCATCAGCGTACCGCTTCCCGCCTGTACCAGCTCAACATGCCCAAGATGTCGGGTGCCGTGTAAACTCGCCAGACACGCCCTGATTCGGGGCAGCAATGCTTCAAGCTGGGGCGCCAAAACGGGGCACTGTTCGACATTGACGATATCGCTGGAACCCGCTTTGCGAAATCCCATTTGCAGCGGTTTATCCGACGGGCAATTCAGACTTAACCGCGCACGACGCCGATAACCCCAGGGCGCGCCGGCGATGATGTCATTCACCTCGTGTTTCATCAAACGCGCCAGCGCCGCGCTTTTGCTGCGTTGTTGCAGGGTGATGCTGACATGCTGTTGCTGACAACCGCCGCAGACGCCAAAATGCGGGCAGCGCGGCGTTTCTCGTTCCGGGCTATCATTCAAACGGCGCGAAACGCGTGCGCGGGCAAATTGCTTTTTATCTTCTGTAATAATGACTTCTGCGCTTTCCTCAGGCAATAAACCGGGGATAAACAGCGCCTTTCCGTTATGACGGGCTACGCCCTGACCAAATGAATCGAGGTCATTGACTTTAACGGTTATGATCTGACGCGTCGTCACGCGCCGTTTTGCAGAGTAGAATTGCGCCATCGACCAGCTTTTTCTCAATTTAACAGTGTGACCCTAATTGTCCCATAACGGAACTCCATGACCAACTACAGCCTGCGCGCACGCATGATGATTCTGATCCTGGCCCCGACCGTCCTGATAGGTTTGCTGCTCAGTATCTTTTTTGTAGTGCACCGCTATAACGACCTGCAGCGTCAACTGGAAGATGCCGGCGCCAGTATTATTGAACCGCTCGCCGTCTCCAGCGAATATGGTATGAACTTACAAAACCGGGAGTCTATCGGCCAACTTATCAGCGTCCTGCACCGCAGACACTCTGATATTGTGCGGGCGATTTCCGTTTATGACGATCATAACCGCCTGTTTGTAACGTCTAATTTCCATCTGGACCCCTCACAGATGCAGCTTCCCGCCGGAGCGCCGTTTCCACGTCGTCTGAGCGTCGATCGCCACGGCGATATTATGATTCTGCGCACCCCGATTATCTCGGAGAGCTATTCGCCGGACGAGTCAGCGATTGCCGACGCGAAAAATACCAAAAATATGCTGGGGTATGTGGCACTTGAACTGGATCTCAAGTCGGTAAGGCTACAGCAATACAAAGAGATTTTTATCTCCAGCGTGATGATGCTTTTTTGTATTGGCATTGCGCTGATCTTTGGCTGGCGGCTTATGCGCGATGTCACCGGGCCTATCCGTAATATGGTGAATACCGTTGACCGCATTCGCCGCGGACAACTGGATAGCCGGGTGGAAGGATTTATGCTGGGCGAGCTGGACATGCTGAAAAACGGCATTAATTCCATGGCGATGTCGCTTGCCGCCTATCACGAAGAGATGCAGCATAATATCGATCAGGCCACCTCGGACCTGCGTGAAACCCTTGAGCAGATGGAAATCCAAAACGTTGAGCTGGATCTGGCGAAAAAGCGCGCCCAGGAAGCGGCGCGTATTAAGTCGGAGTTCCTGGCGAACATGTCGCACGAACTGCGAACGCCGCTGAACGGCGTCATTGGCTTTACCCGCCTGACATTAAAAACGGAGCTGAACCCCACCCAGCGCGACCATCTGAACACCATTGAACGTTCCGCGAATAATCTGCTGGCGATCATTAATGACGTGCTTGATTTCTCCAAGCTGGAAGCCGGTAAGCTCATTCTGGAAAGTATCCCTTTTCCACTGCGTAATACGCTGGATGAAGTGGTTACGCTGCTGGCCCACTCGTCGCATGATAAAGGGCTGGAGTTGACGTTAAATATTAAAAACGACGTCCCGGATAATGTGATTGGCGACCCGCTGCGCCTGCAACAGGTCATTACTAATCTGGTGGGTAATGCCATTAAGTTCACCGAGAGTGGCAATATCGACATTCTGGTAGAAAAGCGGGCGCTTAGTAACACCAAAGTACAGATTGAAGTGCAGATCCGCGATACGGGGATCGGCATTCCGGAACGCGACCAGTCGCGACTGTTTCAGGCGTTTCGCCAGGCCGATGCCAGTATTTCTCGCCGTCACGGCGGCACCGGGCTTGGGCTGGTGATTACGCAAAAGCTGGTCAACGAAATGGGCGGGGATATCTCTTTCCACAGCCAGCCTAATCGCGGCTCGACCTTCTGGTTTCATATTAATCTTGATCTTAACCCAAATGTCATTATTGACGGGCCGTCGACCGCGTGTCTGGCCGGGAAACGGCTGGCTTATGTCGAACCGAATGCTACCGCCGCGCAATGTACCCTGGATCTACTGAGCGACACGCCGGTGGAGGTGGTTTACAGCCCGACCTTCTCCGCGCTGCCGTTAGCGCACTACGATATTATGATTTTGAGCGTTCCGGTGACCTTCCGCGAGCCGCTCACTATGCAGCATGAACGTCTGGCGAAAGCGGCGTCAATGACGGACTTTCTACTGCTGGCGCTACCTTGCCATGCGCAAATTAACGCCGAAAAGCTGAAACAAGGAGGCGCGGCGGCCTGTCTGTTAAAACCATTGACGTCAACGCGCCTGTTGCCAGCGCTGACGGAATATTGCCAGTTGAATCACCATCCTGAACCGCTGCTAATGGATACCAGTAAAATCACCATGACGGTTATGGCGGTTGATGACAATCCCGCCAATCTGAAGCTTATCGGCGCGTTACTGGAAGATAAAGTCCAGCACGTAGAACTTTGTGATAGCGGACATCAGGCGGTAGATCGGGCGAAACAAATGCAGTTTGATCTGATTTTGATGGATATTCAGATGCCGGATATGGACGGCATACGCGCCTGCGAATTGATTCACCAGCTTCCTCATCAGCAGCAAACACCGGTTATTGCCGTTACGGCACATGCGATGGCCGGGCAAAAAGAGAAGTTGCTCAGCGCGGGCATGAACGACTATCTGGCTAAACCGATAGAAGAAGAGAAGTTGCATAATCTGTTGCTGCGCTATAAACCTGGCGCCAACGTAGCAGCGCGCCTGCTGGCGCCGGAACCGGCTGAGTTTATCTTCAATCCGAATGCAACGCTCGACTGGCAGCTTGCGCTCCGCCAGGCTGCCGGTAAGCCCGATCTGGCGCGGGATATGCTGCAAATGCTGATTGATTTTCTGCCGGAAGTGCGCAACAAAATTGAAGAACAACTGGTGGGAGAAAATCCCAACGGCCTGGTCGATCTGGTCCATAAGCTACACGGGAGCTGCGGCTATAGCGGCGTACCGCGGATGAAGAACCTTTGCCAGCTTATTGAGCAACAGCTTCGCAGCGGCGTCCACGAAGAGGAGCTGGAGCCTGAGTTTCTGGAGCTGCTGGATGAGATGGATAATGTCGCGCGTGAAGCGAAGAAGATATTAGGCTGATATTCGCCGGATGGCGGCGTGACCGCCTTATCCGGCCTATAACTCAGCGTAACTGTTGCCCCGCTTTCAGCGTTGCAGCCACGTTGCGCGCGGTCATTCGTACGTTTTCACTCGCATTCTTCAGCGCGTCCTCCAACGTGCAGATGGTATAAATCACGCTGAAAACGGCATCAAGCCCATGTTCATGAACCACGCCAACGTCCGCCGTCAGGCTACCCGCAATACCAATTACCTGCTTGTTATACCGTTTGGCGATGTTTGCCACGCCAATAGGGACTTTACCGTGAATGGTCTGGCTGTCGATGCGCCCCTCGCCGGTGATGACTAAATCAGCATCCGCAAGACACGCTTCCAGATGAAGCGCATCGGTGACAATCTCAATACCACGCCGTAGCTGCGCGCCGCAAAACGCGTATAACGCCGCCCCCATGCCGCCTGCCGCGCCGCCGCCTGCCAGATCCAACACATCGACATGCAGATCGCGGGCAATCAAATGCGCATAGCGAGTCAATGCCGTATCCAGGCGTTCAATCATTTCCGGCGTCGCCCCTTTTTGCGGACCAAAAACCGCAGACGCGCCCTCTTTGCCGGTAAGGGGATTCGTGACATCGCAGGCGACCTCTATATGACACGCCGACAAACGCTTATCCAGGCCGCTGATATCAATGCTGGCGAGTGTTTCCAGCCCAATGCCGCCTTGCACAATATCATTGCCCTGCGCATCCCGTAGCCTGGCCCCCAGCGCCTGCACCATCCCCGCGCCGCCATCGTTGGTGGCGCTACCGCCGATACCAATAATGATATGCTCAACGCCCGCATCCAGCGCATGACGGATCAGCTCGCCGGTTCCCCATGATGTGGTCTTCAACGGATCGCGTTGCGCGGGCGGTACCTGCTCCAGCCCACTGGCGGCCGCCATTTCAATGAACGCGGAACGCGCATCGCCGGAAAGCCCATAAAACGCATTGACGCGATGCCCCAACGGCCCGGTGACCTCAACATGCACGATTCGACCCGCCGTCGCTTCAACCATCGCTTCGACAGTACCCTCTCCGCCATCAGCCAGCGGCAATTTCAGGTAATCGGCGTCAGGCCAGATCTCGCGAAATCCTTGTTCAATGGCGGTCGCGACCTCAAGAGCACTCAAACTTTCCTTATACGAGTCTGGTGCGATCACTATTTTCATAAGTCGTCCTTACGCATGTTGATCCTGTTAAGCATACACCCAGAGAAGAACCGGTTCCTTACGGAACCGGCTCTGACTTAACGCACCATGCAAGGACGCTTATTATCAAACGTCCAGCCAGGAATTAAGTACTGCATTCCCATCGCGTCGTCACGCGCGCCTAAGCCATGCTTTTGATAGAGCTCATGCGCTTTCATCACCTGATCCATATCGAGCTCAACGCCCAGACCCGGTTTGGCCGGTACTTGCACCATGCCGCCTTTAATTTCAAACGGTTCTTTAGTCAGACGTTGGTTGCCTTCCTGCCAGATCCAGTGGGTATCGATCGCGGTGATCTTGCCCGGCGCCGCCGCGGCAACATGGGTAAACATCGCCAACGAAATATCAAAGTGGTTGTTAGAGTGCGATCCCCAGGTCAGACCGAACTCATGACACATTTGCGCCACGCGTACAGAGCCTTGCATAGTCCAGAAGTGCGGGTCCGCCAGCGGGATATCTACAGATTGCAGCGACAGCGTATGCCCCATTTGACGCCAATCGGTCGCTATCATATTGGTGGCCGTCGGTAATCCGGTCGCGCGACGGAATTCCGCCATCACTTCACGACCAGAAAAACCCTGCTCCGCGCCGCACGGATCTTCTGCATAGGCCAGAGAACCTTTCAGGTATTTACCAATGCTGATCGCTTCGTTCAACGACCAGGCACCGTTTGGATCGAGCGTAACGCGCGCTTGTGGGAAACGTTTCGCCAGCGCCACGATTGACTCGGCCTCTTCTTCGCCCGCCAGCACGCCGCCTTTCAGTTTGAAGTCGTTGAAGCCGTATTTTTCATAGGCGGCTTCCGCCAGACGTACTACCGTTTCCGGCGTCATCGCCTCTTCATGGCGCAGACGATACCAGTCGCATTGCTCATCCGGCTGGCTCTGATACGGCAGCGGCGTGGCCTTGCGATTGCCGACAAAGAACAGATAACCCAGCATTTCGACTTCGCTGCGCTGCTGACCGTCGCCTAACAGCGAAGCGACGTTGACGCCCAGGTGTTGGCCCAAAAGATCAAGCATTGCCGCTTCAATACCAGTCACCACATGGATAGTGGTACGGAGATCGAACGTTTGTAAACCGCGTCCGCCCGCATCGCGATCGGCAAACTGGTTGCGAACGGCGGTCAGGACATTTTTATATTCACCCAGCGTTTTTCCCACCACCAGTGGGATCGCATCTTCCAGCGTTTTGCGGATTTTTTCGCCGCCCGGAATCTCGCCGACCCCGGTATGGCCGGAGTTATCTTTAATAATGACGATGTTGCGCGTGAAGAACGGGGCGTGCGCGCCGCTCAGGTTCATCAGCATACTGTCATGACCCGCAACCGGGATAACCTGCATTTCAGTCACTACAGGCGTCGTAAATTGAGTACTCATAACTGTGTCCTTATTCAGAATTAGTGACGACCAAAAACAGGGCGTTTGCGGTCAAAAGTCCAGCCGGGGATCAGGTATTGCATCGGGCCTGCATCATTACGCGCGCCGCCTGGCAGCGTTTTATACGCGTCATGCGCTTTTCGCACCTGTTCCCAGTCAAGCTCCACGCCCAGTCCTGGCGCATCCGGAACGGCAATTTTGCCGTTTTTAATTTCCAGCGGATTTTTAGTCAGGCGGCAATCGCCCTCCTGCCAGATCCAGTGCGTATCAATAGCGGTGGGTTTGCCTGGCGCCGCCGCGCCGACATGGGTAAACATCGCCAGTGAAATATCAAAATGGTTATTCGAATGGCAGCCCCAGGTTAGCCCCCAGTCATCGCACAGTTGCGCCACGCGAACGGCGCCGGTGAGGGTCCAGAAATGCGGATCGGCAAGAGGAATATCTACCGCGTTGAGCATCACCGCGTGTCCCATTTCACGCCAGTTGGTGGCAATCATATTGGTCGCCACCGGCAGTCCTGTCGCGCGGCGGAACTCCGCCATGACTTCACGACCAGAGAATCCTTGCTCCGCGCCGCACGGATCTTCCGCGTAGGTCAGTACATCATTCAGCCCTTTGCACAACGCAATGGCTTCATCCAGTAGCCAGGCGCCGTTCGGATCCACGGTAATACGCGCGTCCGGGAAGCGTTTTTTTAGCGCGCGAACGGTATCAATCTCTTGTTCGCCCGGCAGCACGCCGCCCTTGAGTTTAAAATCTTTAAAGCCGTAGCGATCCTGAGACGCTTCCGCCAGCCGCACGACCGCGTCGCTGTTCAGCGCTTCCTGATGGCGCAGGTGATACCATTCATGACTGCCCGGCGTGCTTTCCAGATACGGCAGATCGGTTTTAGTGCGATCGCCAATATAGAAGAGATAGCCCAGCACGGTGACGGCATCGCGCTGTTTACCGGGCCCTAACAGTTCACAGACCGGCACATTAAGCGCCTGTCCCAGTAGATCAAGCAGCGCCGCTTCCAAAGCCGCCACCGCGTTAACCCGCAGTTCAAACGTCCATGCGCCTTTACCAAAGGTGTCAAAATCAGCGGCCTGGTTGCCTTTATGCACCTGCTGCACCACTTTGTTCAGGCGGGCGACTTCCTGGCCTAATACCATCGGAATAGCATCGACCAGCGTCTGATAAATCACTTCTCCGCCCGGCGCCTCGCCGACGCCAGTATGCCCGGCGTTATCGGTGAGGACGACGATGTTACGGGTGAAGTACGCGTTATGCGCGCCGCCGATGTTGAGTAGCATACTGTCATGTCCGGCAACCGGAATGACCTTCATGTCCGTAATAACGGGACTGGATTGCGTTGTCATGATAATTGTCCTGCGACAGGTTTCAGTTCAATACGCTTAATATCACCTACCAGCACCAGATAGCTGATGATGGCCACCAGGGCATGTACGCCGACATAGATCAACGCGCCGTTGAAGGAACCGGTGGTGCCAACGATGTAACCAATCGCGATTGGCGTCACAATACCGGAGATATTGCCGAACATATTAAACAAGCCGCCGGAAAGACCGCTGATCTCTTTCGGCGCGGTATCCGCCATTACTGCCCAGCCCAACGCGCCGATACCTTTACCGAAGAAGGCCAACGCCATAAAGCCGATGATCATCCATTCCACGTTCACATAGTTACAGAACACCATAACCATTGACAGCAACATCCCCAGCACAATCGGCGTCTTACGCGCGATATTCAGGGAGCCAGTACGACGCATCAGCCAGTCGGAAATGATGCCGCCCAACACGCCGCCGATAAAGCCGCAGACTGCAGGAACCGAGGCGACAAAGCCCGCTTTGAGAATCGACATGCCGCGCGCCTGGACCAAATAGACCGGGAACCAGGTAATAAAGAAATAGGTCAATGCGTTAATACAGTACTGACCGATGTAAACGCCAATCATCATACGAGAGCCCAGCAGCTGTTTGATCTGGCCCCATTTGACGCTAAACGGTACTTTCGCTTTGGTGTCTTTCTGATCCATATTGATCAGCGCGCCGCCTTCTGCGATGTACTCCAACTCTTTCTTATTTACGCCCGGATGGTTATTTGGTTCATGGATAACTTTCAACCAGATAAAGCTGATGATGATCCCTAACCCGCCCATAAAGAAGAAGACATGCGACCAGCCCACTTCGTGCGTCAGCCAGCCCATAATTGGCGCGAAAATAACCGTGGCAAAGTATTGCGCGGAGTTAAAGATGGCCACCGCCGTTCCCCTCTCCTGCGCCGGGAACCAGGCTGCAACAATGCGACTGTTGCCCGGGAAAGAAGGCGATTCCGCCAGACCAACCAGGAAACGAAGCGTAAAGAGGGCGACAATAATGCCGAAACCACTAAAGATATCGACAAAACCCTGCAACAGGGTGAAGACTGACCAAATGAAAATAGACCAGAAATAGACGCGTTTGGAACCAAAGCGGTCCAGCAGCCAGCCGCCCGGGATCTGCCCGATAACATAGGCCCATGAAAAAGCAGAAAAAACATAGCCCATACCTACCGGATCAAGGCCGATATCTTTGGCCATTTCTGAGCCGGCAATGGACAATGTGGCGCGGTCGCCGTAGTTGAAGGATGTGACGATAAACAGCATCACCACTATCCAGTAGCGGGCGTTCGTGCGTTTCTCCGCACTGCTCGCCGCGTGACTTAATGAACTCATTGTTGCACTCCTGAAATTTCGCGTTAGCTACGCTCACTCTGAACTGCACAACCGGTAGGGAATCAGAGATAACGTTTCCTTGTTGCAGCTTTTATTAGGTCGTTTGCTTTGCACGCTGCATGCTTTTATTCACTGGCAGGAGAAGTATAAAAAGCGCGCCACACACACTCACCGTGCAACAACACAGTATTTTGGCGATGAATTACGCCTGTTTATGGCAAAAGCCCAGGACAGTGGAAGCCACTTCACGGAAATGAAATCAGAAGGCGCCAGGCGTCGACGCAGGAGGAATAAAAAGAGAAGAATGTGAAACAGGTCGCTTGATTACATGAAAACGCCCGTAAAAAACTGCCGCTTTTGCGGGCATATGCCCAAAGCTAACACGATTCAGTTACTTTACACTGTGTACAGGTCGTGATTTTGCTTACTGGCAACGCAAGCAAACGAAAAGGTACCCTCCCGTAGGGGGGAGGGATTTACCTCAGGAAAGTAAAGTTCCCCAGTTTTCAACCCAGGGATTGGACTGGCTCTCCGGCTCCGGATGTTCGCTGGCGTCAATGAATAACATCTCCCCCACCCGCTGCGCGCTTTGCTCTTGCAACAGGGCATCAAACTGTTTGCCGCCATTACAGAAATTGGGGTAGCTGCTATCACCTAGCGCAATCACCCCGTAACGCAGGTTTGGTTGAAAACCGACTGTATCTTTAATGCCGTGAAAGAGCGGCGCAATGCTATCCGGTAGATCGCCCTGCCCGGTCGTCGAGGTAACGACCAGCGCAACCTTATCCTGATATTGCTGCCAGTCGGACAGTTCAGGATCTTCAAACACGGTCGCGCTGTGGCCCTGTCTGGCGAGGATCGCTTCCGCTTCTTCCGCCACCAGCAGTGAGTTGCCATACATGGTCCCGACAAAAATACCAATTTCTGCCATTATGCGTATCTCCCTGAATTATGCCTGATGATTCTCATCCTGCCGGGACGCCGCCGTAAACTCAACCCTTTCATTGTCAGGGAGAAGTCCCCGCCAGCCAAACTGTGTCAGCGCCTGCATCCAGGTTTCATCCAACCCGGCCTGAATTATCAACGGCTGTCCGGTGAAGGGGTGCGTCAGCTCAAGCCGACTGGCATGAAGCATCAAGCGACGACAGGCAAAATGCTCTGCGGCACTGCGGTTTTGTCGCAAATCGCCATGCTTGCTGTCGCCGATGATAGGATGACGCAGATGCGCCAGATGACGACGAAGCTGGTGCTTGCGTCCCGTTTTTGGTTCCAGCTCAACCAGACCATAACGCGTGGTGGGATAACGTCCGGTCGGCACCGCCATTTCGACCGTCGCCAGTCCGCGATAGTGCGTTACAGCCGGCTGGGGCGCTTTATCTTCGCGGGCGAATTTATCGGCAATTTTATCGCGCTCTTCCACCAGCGGATAATCCAGTACCGCGTCATCCATCAGCCAGCCGCGCACAATGGCATGGTAGCGTTTACGGATGTGGTGCTGCTCGAACTGCTGCGCCAGACGGCGTCCCGCTTCGCTGGACAGCCCCATTAACAGTACGCCCGACGTGGGTCTGTCGAGACGGTGGGCGGTAAAAACATGCTGGCCGATTTGGTCGCGCACCGTTTGCATGACCACGACTTTTTCGTCGCGATCCAGCCAGCTCCGGTGAACAAGCCAGCCTGCGGGTTTATTCACGGCAACCAGCCACGGGTCTTGATAGAGGATCTCCAGCATCAGGATTTATCGCGGACGAATAGCGCATCCAGATCCTGCAAAACCGCCAGGATCGCCTCCCGCTGCGGATGATCCGCCGCCAGCGCCATTTCATAATAAGGGGCGACGGCAAACGCCTCGGGCAGCGGCTGCGCATTATCAAGTAGGGTATGCATACGTGGGATCAATACCCATTGCAGCCATTCCAGCGGTTCCATGGTATCCATATAAAATGGTTGAGTGCTGGTAAACAGGTGCGCCTGCGGCGCATCCAGCCGCCAGTGGCGATGCTCGCGCAGCAGCGTTTCAAGCGCATGTAACTGCTGACGCACACGGTCATGAGTCGTCATGTTAAAAACCTCAATGATGAAAATCTGGCGCGAAGAATAACAAAAAAAAGGGAGCACTGTATAAACAGTGCTCCCGGTTCGTTTCGCAGCATTCCAGCTACTTTTCGTGCTCCCTGCTCATCCGTGACAACTTTTCCTGTGACCTTACGGCCTGTTCATCCTGAACGTTTGCATCCTGCGCACATCGCCCGATGTGATAGCTTCTTCCTGAAGCGTCCCTGGTCATCCAGACCCGCCGAACATCCTGATCGGCTCTCGTTCTCCGTCCTGGAGGTGTCCTTTAACGCATCCTGCGCTTTCCACTTTGCTTCATCCTGAAGCCTTTCCTTGTAACACCATCCTGGCGTGTCCTGCTGAAGCGTCATCATCCTGACGTTCGCTTCGTTGTACGACTCCCTGTCGACGAAGATAGAATCGCCTGTTTCACCTTGTCTTACAAGACGCTTACAGACAATACCTTAAGTAAATTTTCATATGAAAGTGCGCAAAAACATTTTAATTAGTTGTTTTATATAGACTTATATAAGAAAACGGGGCTCAGTATCCGCTGATATCCTGGCGATCTCCTACAGACTTTGTAAGAGATCTCTCACACCCGTTAGGGCAAACGATTACAGAAGAGGATTAAGTTGCGTAAGGAATTCCGCAAGCGTTGCGGCAAGAACGGTACGATTGCGGGTGCCCAGCGTTTCTTTAATCACCTCGCCGGACAGATTACAGACCGAAATGACCTCAAGCTCATTTTCCTGCGTCGCAATAAAAAGCGTGGGAGGAAGCTTGAGCCGCTTTTGCGTGACCAGGTGGCCTATCAGATTTTCCTGCACGCGCCGAAAGTCATCCTGACTCCAGGTTTGCAGTAGCGTAAGCTTTTCATCCGCAAACTGCGCGGGCATGTCGCCAGCAAACTGCGTGGTGTAAAACGCGTGGAGCGCAGGTTGTACCATAATATCAAAGGCGCGTTCAACCGCGTTTACATTTTCTTCGCCTTCAAAAGGTTGCGGCTGCCAGTAAACGGCATCGCGGGTTGAAGAAATAATGCACGGAGAAGGTACGCCATACAGTTCTTCGCTCAACGGCCAGCTACCGTGTTTTTCTTGCCACGCGTCGCAGTAACGCGTCGTAAAGGCTTTCAATGCCTGCGCTGTCAGTTCGTCCACCAGTTTCTCTCTTCATAAAAGCCAGGATACACTTGGCGCATAGTGTATCTGGTTTATGACGGTGAAACATGTCTTCTTATGAAAACCATCAGGCTCTTGATGGCCTGACTCTCGGAAAATCAACGGATTACCGGGACAATTATGACGCCAGCCTGCTGCAGGGCGTACCGCGCAGTTTGAATCGCGACCCGCTCGGATTAACAGCCGATAATTTGCCGTTCCACGGCGCGGATATCTGGACGTTGTATGAACTTTCCTGGCTTAACAGCCAGGGTCTTCCGCAGGTCGCCGTCGGGCATGTCGAACTGGATTACACCAGCGTTAATTTAATCGAATCCAAAAGTTTTAAACTGTATCTGAACAGCTTTAACCAGACGCGCTTTGACACCTGGGAGACGGTGCGCCAGACGCTGGAGCGCGATCTGCGCGCCTGCGCGCAGGGCAACGTTAGCGTGAGGCTTCATCGTCTTGATGAGCTGGAAGGACAGCCTGTCGCCCATTTCCACGGCACCTGTATTGACGATCAGGATATCAGTATCGACAACTACCAGTTTACTACCGACTATCTGCAACATGCGGTCAGCGGCGAGAAGCAAGTAGAAGAGACGCTGGTCAGTCATCTGTTGAAATCCAACTGCCTGATCACCCACCAACCGGACTGGGGCTCGATACAAATTCAGTATCGCGGGCGCAAAATCGACAGGGAAAAACTGCTGCGTTATCTGGTCTCCTTCCGTCACCATAATGAATTTCACGAGCAGTGCGTAGAGCGTATTTTTAATGACATTCTGCGCTTCTGCCAGCCGGAAACGTTAAGCGTTTATGCGCGCTATACTCGCCGCGGCGGGCTGGACATTAATCCCTGGCGCAGCAATACCGATTTCGTGCCCGCCACGGGCAGGCTGGCGCGACAGTAATTTTTTTGTCAATTTTGCGTGCCGGATTGCGCATGTAAGGTTGTGAAAGGTCATCAGCCAGGGCTATTGTAATCAACAGGGAATGGCGTGTTGCGTCCCATAAGGAGTTTACTTGATTACACATATTAGCCCGCTTGGCTCAATGGATATGTTGTCGCAACTGGAAGTGGACATGCTGAAACGCACGGCCAGTAGCGACCTGTATCAACTGTTTCGTAACTGTTCACTTGCCGTTCTTAACTCCGGCAGCCTGACCGACAACAGCAAAGAGCTGCTGTCCCGCTTTGAAAATTTCGATATTAACGTACTGCGCCGCGAGCGCGGCGTGAAGCTGGAATTGATTAACCCGCCTGAAGACGCTTTTGTTGACGGGCGGATTATTCGTGCGCTACAGGCTAACCTGTTCGCGGTGCTGCGCGACATTCTCTTTGTGAATGGGCAGATCCACAATGCCGGCCGTTTCCAGCATCTGGATCTTGAAAGCTCAACACATATCACCAATCTGGTGTTCTCCATTTTGCGCAACGCCCGGGCGCTGCACGTCGGCGAAGCGCCAAACATGGTGGTATGCTGGGGCGGCCACTCAATTAACGAAAACGAGTACCTGTATGCCCGTCGCGTCGGCACGCAGTTGGGATTACGCGAGCTGAACATCTGCACCGGCTGCGGCCCTGGGGCGATGGAAGCCCCCATGAAGGGCGCGGCGGTCGGTCACGCGCAGCAGCGTTATAAAGACAGCCGCTTTATCGGCATGACTGAACCTTCCATTATTGCGGCTGAACCGCCTAATCCGCTGGTGAACGAACTGATCATCATGCCGGATATCGAAAAACGCCTGGAAGCGTTCGTCCGTATCGCACACGGTATCATCATCTTCCCGGGCGGCGTGGGTACGGCGGAAGAGCTGCTTTATTTGCTGGGGATTCTGATGAATCCAGCCAATAAAAATCAGGTGTTGCCGCTAATCCTGACCGGACCAAAAGAGAGCGCCGATTACTTCCGCGTGCTGGATGAGTTTATTACCCATACGCTGGGCGAAGCGGCCCGCCGTCATTACCGCATCATCATTGACGATGCGGCGGAGGTAGCGCGACTGATGAAGAAAGCGATGCCGCAAGTGAAAGAGAATCGCCGCGATACCGGCGACGCCTATAGTTTTAACTGGTCGATGCGTATTGCACCGGATCTGCAGGTGCCGTTTGAGCCGTCGCATGAGAATATGGCCAACCTGAAACTGTACCCGGATCAGCCGGTTGAGATTCTGGCGGCGGATCTGCGACGCGCCTTCTCCGGTATTGTCGCGGGGAACGTGAAGGAGGTCGGGATACGCGCCATTGAAGCTAATGGTCCGTATAAAATCCACGGCGATCGAGAGATGATGCGTCGCATGGACGATCTGCTGCAGGGATTCGTCGCGCAGCATCGTATGAAATTGCCAGGTTCCGCCTACATCCCCTGTTACGAGATCTGCGCTTAGCGCTTATGCCCGGTTGCCGCCAGCAGCCGGGCGCTTCTCCCATTCCTTTCATTGCGGTATGGCAATTAACGTATGCCTTCATTTTTTATGATGATCATCAGAGGCATAGCCCGCATTGTTTTATAAACACCATTTATAATTCATCATAAATAGATTGCCAGGCAAACGTTTACTTCACTCCTCTTACCGTGATTTATCGGTTCAAACTCTTATTCTTCGCCAGAATCCACTAAAAACCTTGATTTTTATAGTCAAACCTCCGTATCTTGCGCCCCAATCTTTCCGGCCTTATATCGTTAATGGTAGCCTTCGCGCCCGGAAATTCGTTATGACGTTTTTTTAATAGATTAATGGTCCAAATTTATCCATGTAAGAAGCGGATTATTGCATTTGAGATCGGGATCACTGATAGATTCATCACTTAAATGTATCTTTCCGCCCGAAAATTATTACGGCGAAAAATTATATAAAAAGCGTCCCTAAGCAGATTTCATTTTACGATCAGGTCTTTTTTCATTGGATTAGACCAGCAACCTGATTTTTAGCATCCTCCAGGAGAAATAGATGGAAACCACTCAGACCAGCACGATTGCTTCGATTGACTCTCGAAGCGCATGGCGCAAAACGGATACCATGTGGATGCTGGGCCTTTACGGCACGGCTATCGGCGCGGGCGTTCTGTTCCTGCCGATCAACGCAGGCGTCGGCGGCATGATTCCGCTCATCATCATGGCGATTCTCGCTTTCCCGATGACCTTTTTCGCACACCGTGGTTTAACCCGCTTCGTGCTGTCCGGTAAAAATCCGGGTGAAGACATCACTGAAGTCGTTGAGGAACACTTCGGTATCGGCGCAGGTAAACTGATTACCCTGCTTTACTTCTTCGCGATTTACCCCATCCTGCTGGTTTACAGCGTGGCGATTACTAATACCGTGGAAAGCTTCCTGACCCACCAGTTAGCGATTAATCCGCCGCCGCGGGCGATTCTTTCCCTGATCCTGATTGTTGGCATGATGACCATCGTGCGCTTCGGCGAGCAAATGATCGTTAAGGCGATGAGTATCCTGGTATTCCCGTTCGTCGCTGCGCTGATGCTGCTGGCCTTGTACCTGATCCCGCAGTGGAACGGCGCGGCGCTGGAAACGCTGTCCTTTGATTCCGCCGCGTCTACCGGTAACGGTCTGTGGATGACGCTGTGGCTGGCGATTCCGGTGATGGTTTTCTCTTTCAACCACTCCCCGATCATCTCCTCCTTCGCGGTTGCGAAGCGTGAAGAGTACGGTGAAGGCGCTGAGAAGAAATGTTCTAAAATTCTGGCCTTCGCCCACATCATGATGGTGCTGACCGTGATGTTCTTCGTCTTCAGCTGCGTGCTGAGCCTGACGCCGGCAGATCTGGCAGCGGCAAAAGAGCAGAACATCTCTATTCTGTCTTACCTGGCGAACCACTTTAACGCGCCGATCATCGCCTGGATGGCGCCGATCATTGCGATGATTGCTATCACCAAATCCTTCCTCGGCCACTACCTGGGCGCGCGTGAAGGCTTTAACGGGATGGTGATTAAATCGCTGCGTGGTAAAGGTAAATCCATCGAAATCAACAAACTGAATAAAATTACCGCGCTGTTCATGCTGGTCACCACCTGGATTGTGGCGACGCTGAACCCCAGCATCCTGGGCATGATTGAAACCCTGGGCGGCCCGATCATCGCGATGATTCTGTTCCTGATGCCGATGTATGCCATCCAGAAAGTACCGGCAATGCGTAAGTACAGCGGTCATATCAGCAACGTATTCGTTGTGATTATGGGCCTGATTGCCATCTCCGCTATTTTCTACTCACTGTTCAGCTAAGTCCTTTAGCGCCGCTTACCGCGGCGCTTCTCTATGATACAACCGCAATGGATGCCCTATGATTAGCGTATTCGATATTTTTAAAATCGGCATTGGCCCTTCCAGTTCTCACACCGTCGGACCAATGAAAGCAGGCAAGCAGTTCACGGATGATCTGATTGCCCGCCATATCCTTACAGATGTCACCCGCGTCGTGGTGGATGTCTACGGCTCTCTGTCATTGACGGGTAAAGGCCACCACACTGATATCGCCATTATTATGGGCCTGGCGGGGAATCTGCCGGACACCGTCGATATCGACGCCATTCCGTCCTTTATCCAGGATGTGAACACCCATGGGCGTTTACTACTGGCCAATGGGCAGCATGAAGTCGAATTTCCGGTCGATAAATGCATGAATTTCCACGCCGACAACCTGTCTCTGCATGAAAACGGGATGCGTATTACCGCGCTGGCGGGCGATAAGGTGCTCTACAGCCAAACCTACTACTCCATTGGCGGCGGCTTTATCGTCGATGAAGAGCACTTTGGTTTGACGAATAGCGAACCTGTTAACGTGCCGTACCCTTACAAAACCGCCGCGGATTTACAGCGCCATTGCCAGGAGACGGGTCTGTCGCTCTCCGGTCTGATGATGCAAAACGAACTGGCCCTGCACAGTAAAGAAGCGCTGGAGCAGCACTTCGCCAGAGTCTGGGAGGTAATGCGCAGCGGTATTGAGCGCGGTATCACCACCGAGGGCGTATTGCCGGGCAAACTGCGCGTTCCGCGTCGCGCGGCGGCGCTGCGTCGGGTGCTGGTCAGTCAGGATAAGACCACCACCGATCCGATGGCGGTCGTCGACTGGATCAATATGTTCGCGCTGGCGGTGAACGAAGAGAATGCCGCAGGCGGACGAGTAGTCACTGCGCCGACTAACGGCGCATGTGGTATTGTTCCGGCGGTGCTGGCGTACTATGACAAGTTTATCCGCGAAGTAAATGCTAACTCACTTGCTCGCTATATGCTGGTCGCCAGCGCGATTGGCTCGCTGTATAAGATGAACGCCTCTATTTCCGGCGCCGAAGTGGGTTGTCAGGGAGAGGTCGGCGTGGCCTGTTCCATGGCGGCAGCGGGTCTGGCCGAGCTGCTGGGCGGTAGTCCGGCGCAGGTGTGTATCGCCGCAGAAATCGCCATGGAGCATAATCTGGGGTTAACTTGCGATCCGGTTGCCGGCCAGGTCCAGGTTCCCTGCATTGAGCGTAACGCGATTGCTTCAGTCAAAGCGGTCAACGCCGCGCGTATGGCGCTGCGCCGTACCAGCGAACCGCGCGTATGCCTCGATAAAGTGATTGAGACCATGTACGAAACCGGTAAAGACATGAACGCTAAGTACCGCGAAACTTCGCGCGGCGGCCTGGCGATGAAGATCGTTACCTGCGATTAATTCTCAGCACATTTTAGGATCTGTAGGCCGGATAAGGCGCTCGCCGCCATCCGGCTTTTGTTGCCTGATGGCGCTTCGCTTATCAGGCCTACGGATAGCGCTATTTCGCAATGCTCGCCTCCCCCCGCCGTGAATGTTACCCTACGCGCAGGTTTGTAAGGGAGAACACCGTGGCTGCTCATCTGCTTATCGTCGACGCGCTCAATTTGATTCGCCGTATTCACGCCGTTCAGGGATCGCCCTGTGTGGAAACCTGCCAACACGCGCTCGATCAATTGATTATTCACAGCCAGCCAACCCATGCCGTAGCGGTATTTGATGACGACGCGCGCAGTAGCGGCTGGCGTCATCAGCGTTTGCCGGACTACAAAGCAGGACGTCCGCCGATGCCTGACGATTTACATAATGAAATGCCCGCCCTACGCGCCGCGTTTGAACAGCGCGGCGTACGCTGTTGGGCATCAGACGGTAACGAAGCGGATGATCTGGCGGCGACGCTGGCGCTAAAAGTTACCGAAGCCGGACACCAGGCAACCATTGTGTCAACCGATAAAGGCTATTGCCAGTTGCTCTCTCCGGGATTGCGCATTCGCGACTACTTCCAGAAACGCTGGCTGGACGCGCCGTTTATTGAAAAAGAGTTTGGCGTACTTCCCCGGCAGTTGCCGGATTACTGGGGTCTGGCAGGAATCAGCAGTTCGAAAGTCCCCGGCGTTGCCGGTATCGGCCCCAAAAGCGCGACCCAGCTGTTGATTCAGTTTCAAAATCTGGAGGGAATTTACGCCCATCTGGACGAGGTGCCGGAAAAGTGGCGCAAAAAGCTTGAGACGCATAAAGAAATGGCATTTCTTTGCCGCGATATTGCACGTCTGCAAACCGATTTACATATCGACGGAAACTTACAGCAGCTACGGCTGGCGCGGTAGTTTTGTTGCCGGATGGCGGCGTGAACGCCTTATCCTGCCTACAGGACTGCACGAAATGTAGAGCGGATAAGCGCAGCGCCATCCGACAAAATTACCAGGCGATATGATACAGTTCGACAATGTCCGCCAGACTCGCTTCACGCGGATTGCCGCCCGTACAGACATCATCGAACGCTGCCTGCGCCAGCGCCGGGATATCCTCTTTTCGAACGCCGACATCACGCAAATGCAGCGGAATTCCCACATCGCGATTTAGCGCAAATACGGCTTCCACTGCGGCATTACGCGCCTCTTCAAGACTCAATCCTTCTACCTTCACCCCCATCGCCCGGGCGATATCACGGAATTTCTCGTTGGTAGACCCGGCATTAAAACGCATCACATGCGGAAGCAAAATAGCATTCGCGACGCCATGCGGCGTGTTGTAAAACGCGCCCAGCGGATGCGCCATCCCATGCACCAGTCCCAGCCCCACATTGGAAAACCCCATCCCGGCAACGTATTGCCCCAGCGCCATCGCCTCACCGGCCTCTTTTTCTCCGGCTACGGCGCCGCGCAGCGCGCCAGCAATAATCTCAATGGCTTTGATATGTAATGCATCCGTCAGCGCCCATGCGGCCCGGGTAATATAGCCTTCAATAGCATGGGTTAGCGCATCCACGCCCGTTGCCGCTTTCAGCGCGGGCGGCATACCGTCCATCATATCGGCATCGATAAATGCCGCCTGCGGAATATCATGTGGATCGACACAAACGAATTTGCGCCGTTTCTCCTCATCGGTAATCACATAATTGATAGTGACTTCCGCCGCGGTTCCCGCCGTTGTCGGGATCGCCATAATCGGCACGCTGGGTTTACGGGTCGGCGATAGCCCTTCCAGACTGCGCACATCGGCAAATTCCGGATTGTTACTGATAATACCGATCGCTTTGCAGGTATCCTGCGGAGAACCGCCGCCAATGGCGATGAGATAGTCCGCGCCGCTTTGGGTAAAGACCTTAAGCCCTTCCTGGACAACGGAAATCGTAGGATTAGGGATCACGCCCGCATAGATCTCCCACGCCAGCCCTGCGGCATCCATTCTGCTTGTCACTTTATCGACCACACCGCATTGCACCAGCGTTTTATCGGTAACAATCAGCGCTTTATGATAACCGCGGCGCGTCACCTCATCGGTTAATGCGTCCACCGCTCCCCGGCCAAACCATGCCGTTTCATTCAGAATCATTCTGTTCGCCATCGCCTGTCTCCTGACATCACTCTTCAATACGTAATCCGTAAGTTTTAAATTTCTCCAGTACGATAGCGATCGCCTCGTCATCCAGTACCGGTACCGGATCGACAATGGCCAGCGTACTTAAATAGAGCTGCGCCAGCACTTCCACTTCATGCGCCAGCCACAACGCTTTGTCTAAATTTTCTTCACAAGCGATAAGCCCGTGATGCTGTAACAGCGTCGCTTTACGATTTTTAAGCGCCACGGCAACATGGTCAGAAAGTTCGCGGGTGCCAAAAGTGGCGTAGGGCGCGCAGGGAATAGAGTTTCCTCCTGCGGCGGCAATCATGTAGTGAATCGCCGGAATCGGGCGATTGAGGATCGAGACTGCCGTACAATGGACAGCGTGGTTATGTACCACGGCATTGGCGTCAGGGCGCGTCTGGTATGCCGCCATATGAAAACGCCACTCGCTGGAAGGCAGCTTGCCCTGCTCATGCTGACCGTCAGCATCAATAAAGACAATGTGCGACTCTGTCAGCTTCTCATAGGGGATCCCCGTCGGCGTAATCAGCATTCCGCCCTGATAACGTACGCTCACGTTACCTGCCGTCCCCTGATTTAACCCTAACCGCGTCATTTCCAGACAGGTATCAATAATCTGCCGCGCCAGTCTATTTCGTTCCATTATTTACCTCTCTCTGTGATTCAAAATGAGACAACAAAACCGCCTTTCGCATCGCGCTGCTGTCCTGTTGAAATAATCGAATAGTTAGCAACTATCATCATACTGAATAAAGAGAAGGGAATTTAAATAACGATATTTTGTGATTCACATCAATTAATTCGCCACGATAAACCAGACGACTACCGTTTCTCTCGCCGATAAATGCCCGCTCTTAATAATATTTTTTAAAACGGGCAAAAATGAAGAATAAGTTACTACTGCCCGTTTTCGTGGCAATAATTTAATTCGGGCATTCAGTCTGTGGTTTTTTAAATTAAACATCTCAAACGGTCATTTTTTTATGGAAATTAAAGTGATGATAATCACAGAACGCTCTGCTCTCAGGTATAAATGTGACCGCCATCATATTAAAAGGCCTTTTTTATTTGAAAATGAATCCATGAGTTCATTCCGGACGCCAATTTATTACCGGTAAGAAAAGCGAACTCACCTAATTTTACGGTCTGGTGACCAGAACCGACCGCACGCAAAAGCTTCTGAACCGATGAGGATGCTATGGGAAACACAACAATACAAACGCAGAGTTTTCGTGCTGTGGATGCAGAGCAAAGCAAGAGCAAGCGCTACATTATTCCATTCGCCTTACTTTGCTCGCTATTTTTTCTGTGGGCCGTCGCCAATAATCTGAATGACATTTTATTACCGCAGTTTCAACAAGCTTTTACGCTAACTAACTTTCAGGCCGGGCTTATTCAGTCAGCCTTTTATTTCGGTTATTTCGTCATTCCAATTCCCGCTGGGATTTTGATGAAAAAACTCAGTTATAAAGCAGGGATTATCACCGGGCTTTTTTTGTATGCTGTTGGCGCCGCATTATTCTGGCCTGCCGCCGAGATAATGAATTACACATTATTTTTAATTGGCCTGTTTATCATCGCCGCCGGTTTAGGCTGCCTTGAAACTGCGGCCAACCCTTTTGTTACGGTATTAGGTCCAGAAAGCGGCGGACATTTCCGGCTTAATCTGGCGCAAACTTTTAACTCCTTTGGCGCTATTATCGCCGTTGTGTTTGGGCAAAGCCTTATTTTGTCTAACGTGCCGCATCAATCGCAAGAAGCGCTTGATAAAATGACGCCGGATCAGCTTAGCGCCTATAAACACAGCCTGGTGTTATCGGTACAAACGCCATACATGATTATCGTCGCCATCGTATTAGTAGTTGCGCTGCTGATTATGCTGACCAAATTTCCGGCCCTGCAAAGTGACGATCATAGCGATGCTAAACAAAGCTCTTTCTTATCTTCTCTCTCCCGACTCATCCGTATCCGCCACTGGCGCTGGGCGGTGCTGGCGCAGTTCTGCTATGTGGGGGCGCAAACCGCCTGCTGGAGCTATCTGATCCGCTACGCCATTGAGGAGATCCCTGGAATGACGCCCGGTTTCGCCGCCAATTACCTGACCGGCACGATGGTGTGCTTCTTTATCGGCCGTTTCACCGGGACCTGGCTTATCAGCCGCTTCGCGCCGCATAAAGTGCTGGCCGCCTACGCCCTGTTTGCCATGCTCCTGTGTCTGATTTCCGCCTTTAGCGGCGGACATATGGGCCTGCTGGCGCTGACGTTGTGTAGCGCATTTATGTCAATCCAGTACCCGACCATCTTCTCGTTGGGTATCAAAAATCTGGGACAGGACACTAAGTACGGCTCGTCTTTTATCGTCATGACCATCATTGGCGGCGGTATTGTCACGCCAGTAATGGGCTTCGTTAGCGACGCCGCAGGCAAAATCCCGACCGCCGAACTGGTTCCGGCATTGTGCTTTGCCGTCATCTTCATTTTTGCCCGTTTCCGTTCACAAGCGGCGACAAACTGAACATTTATCCGAATAACGTGAGGAATCTGTCATGAAAAAAATCAGCTTACCGAAAATCGGTATCCGCCCGGTGATTGATGGACGTCGTATGGGCGTACGCGAGTCGCTCGAAGAGCAAACCATGAACATGGCGAAAGCGACGGCGGCGCTCATCACCGAGAAAATCCGCCACGCCTGCGGGGCTCAGGTGGAGTGCGTCATTGCGGATACCTGTATTGCCGGAATGGCGGAATCCGCCGCCTGTGAAGAAAAATTCAGTAGCCAGAACGTGGGCGTGACCATTACCGTTACGCCGTGCTGGTGCTATGGCAGCGAAACCATTGATATGGACCCGATGCGTCCGAAAGCCATCTGGGGCTTTAACGGCACAGAGCGTCCTGGGGCGGTTTACCTTGCCGCGGCGCTGGCGGCGCACAGCCAGAAAGGCATTCCGGCGTTCTCCATTTATGGCCATGACGTGCAGGATGCCGACGATACCTCCATTCCTGCCGACGTCGAAGAAAAACTGCTGCGTTTTGCGCGGGCAGGGTTAGCGGTAGCCAGCATGAAAGGCAAAAGCTACCTCTCCGTCGGCGGCGTGTCGATGGGGATCGCGGGTTCCATTGTCGATCATAACTTCTTTGAATCCTGGCTGGGCATGAAGGTGCAAGCGGTAGATATGACCGAACTGCGCCGCCGTATCGATCAAAAAATTTATGATGAGGCCGAACTGGAGATGGCGCTGGCGTGGGCGGATAAAAACTTCCGCTACGGCGAAGATCAGAACGCCTCACAGTATAAGCGCAATGAAGCCCAGAACCGCGCGGTGCTAAAAGAGAGCCTGCTGATGGCGATGTGTATTCGCGACATGATGCAGGGCAACAAGACGCTGGCGGACAAAGGGTTAGTTGAAGAATCGCTGGGCTACAACGCCATTGCCGCCGGCTTCCAGGGCCAGCGCCACTGGACCGATCAATACCCGAACGGCGATACCGCCGAAGCGCTGCTCAATAGCTCTTTTGACTGGAATGGCGTACGCGAACCGTTTGTCGTCGCCACCGAAAATGACAGTCTGAACGGCGTAGCGATGCTGTTCGGCCATCAACTCACTGGTACAGCGCAGATATTCGCCGACGTGCGAACCTACTGGTCGCCGGAAGCCGTAGAACGCGTCACCGGCCAGGCGCTCAGCGGCCTGGCGGAACACGGCATTATTCACCTGATTAATTCCGGTTCTGCCGCTCTGGACGGTGCCTGTAAACAGCGCGACAGCGAAGGCAAGCCGACCATGAAACCACACTGGGAAATCAGCCAACAAGAGGCGGATGCGTGTCTGGCGGCCACTGAATGGTGCCCGGCGATTCACGAATACTTCCGCGGCGGCGGCTACTCATCCCGTTTCCTGACCGAAGGCGGCGTGCCATTCACCATGACCCGCGTGAATATCATCAAAGGCCTGGGACCAGTGCTGCAAATCGCCGAGGGCTGGAGCGTCGAACTGCCGAAAGCGATGCACGATCAGCTTGATGCCCGCACCAACTCTACCTGGCCTACCACCTGGTTTGCGCCGCGTCTTACCGGCAAAGGCCCGTTTACCGATGTCTATTCGGTGATGGCGAACTGGGGCGCTAACCACGGCGTACTCACCATCGGCCATGTAGGGGCGGACTTTATTACTCTCGCCGCGATGCTGCGTATCCCGGTATGTATGCACAACGTGGAGGAGGCGAAGATCTATCGTCCTTCCGCCTGGGCAGCTCACGGTATGGATATCGAAGGCCAGGATTATCGCGCCTGCCAGAATTATGGCCCGCTGTATAAACGTTAATGCGGCTTAGCCCAGTGGCGCAGGCTTACCGGGCCTACGGGCGCGTGAGCCGTAGGCCGGATAAGCGTAGCGCCATCGGGCGGCGTTTATGGAGTTATCTATGAAACAAGACGTTATCCTGGTTCTCGACTGCGGTGCGACAAACGTTCGGGCGATCGCCGTTGATCGCCAGGGGAAAATTGTCGCCCGCGCCTCAACCACTAACGCCAGCGACATTGCCGCAGAAAATAGCGCCTGGCATCAGTGGTCTCTGGACGCCATCCTGCAACGTTTCGCCGACTGCTGCAGGTCACTCTCCAGCGCCCTGTCGGAGTGTGTTGTTCGCGGTATTACGGTGACTACGTTCGGCGTCGATGGCGCGCTGGTCGATGCGCAGGGTAAGCTGCTCTACCCGGTCATCAGTTGGAAATGCCCGCGAACCGCCGCCGTGATGGAAACGATTGAGCGCTTTATCTCGCCCCGGCAATTGCAGACGCTCTCCGGCGTCGGCGCGTTCAGCTTTAACACGCTGTATAAACTGGTCTGGCTTAAAGAGAATCATCCGCGCCTGCTGGAACAAGCTCACTGCTGGCTGTTTATCTCGTCGCTGATTAACCACCGTCTGACCGGCGAGTTTACGACCGATATCACTATGGCAGGCACCAGCCAGCTACTGGATATCCATCAGCGCGACTTTAGTCCGGAAATCCTGCAGGCGACGGGCCTGGCGCGCCGCCTGTTCCCGCGTATCGTGGAAGCGGGCGCCCAGATAGGCACGCTACAGACAGACGCGGCCAGGCTACTCGGTCTCCCGGCGGGTGTGCCGGTGATCTCTGCCGGACACGATACTCAGTTCGCGTTATTCGGCGCTGGCGCGCAGCAAGGTGAACCGGTGCTCTCCTCCGGAACATGGGAGATTCTGATGGTACGCAGCGGTCAGGTGAATACCTCGCTGCTCAGTCAGTATCCGGGCTCGACCTGTGAACTGGACAGTCAGTCGGGGCTTTATAACCCCGGAATGCAGTGGCTGGCCTCCGGTGTACTCGAATGGGTACGAAAACTGCTGTGGACGCCGGAAACACCATGGCAAACGCTGATCGACGAAGCGCGCGCTATTCCCGCTGGCGCGGAAGGCGTACGGATGCAGTGCGATCTGCTCGCCTGCCAAAATGCAGGCTGGCAGGGCGTGACGCTCAATACCACCCGCGGCCATTTCTATCGCGCCGCGCTGGAAGGCCTGACGGCGCAACTGCAGCGTAATCTGCGCACGCTGGAGAAAATCGGTCATTTTAACGCCACAGAACTGTTACTGGTTGGCGGCGGCAGTCGCAACGCTTTGTGGAATCAAATTAAAGCGAATCAGCTTGCTCTCCCTATCAAAGTGCTGGACGACGCGGAAACCACCGTGGCCGGCGCTGCCATGTTTGGCTGGTACGGCGTAGGCGAATTTAGTAGCCCGGAACAGGCGCGCGCGCAGGTCAATTATCAGTATCGCTATTTCTGGCCGCAAACCGAACCTGAAATTATTGAGGGAGTATGAAATGCTAAAAACCATTTCACCGTTAATTTCTCCGACACTGCTCAAAGTGCTGGCCGAGATGGGCCACGGGGACGAAATCATTTTTTCCGACGCTCACTTTCCCGCGCATAGCCTGGGCCCACAGGTGATTCGCGCCGATGGTCTTAGCGTCAGCGATCTACTGCGGGCAATTATTCCGCTCTTTGAGCTGGATAGCTACGCCCCGCCGCTGGTAATGATGGCCGCCGTGGAAGGCGACACGCTCGACCCCAGCGTTGAAGCGCGCTATCGCGATGCTTTGTCATTAGAAGCGCCGTGCCCGGATATCGTTCGTATCGACCGTTATGCGTTTTATGAGCGGGCGCAAAAAGCGTTTGCGATCGTTATCACAGGTGAGTGCGCGAAGTACGGAAATATTCTTTTAAAAAAAGGGGTAACGCCGTAATCTCTTGCCGGTGCGCCCGCATGACGCGGGCGTTCATCGAATGATGGGGTGAGAAAAATGAAAGCGGCACGCCAACAAGCGATAGTCGATCTGCTGATCAATCATAAAAGTCTGACCACCGAAGCGCTGGCCACCCGGCTTAACGTCAGTAAAGAGACCATCCGCCGCGATCTCAGTGAACTACAGACGCAGGGAAAAGTGCTGCGTAATCACGGACGAGCTAAATATATTCATCGTGAAAATCAGGACAGCGGCGATCCATTCCATATCCGCCTGAAAAGCCATTATGCGCACAAAGCCGATATTGCCCGTGAAGCGTTAGCGTGGATAGAAGAAGGAATGACGATTGCGTTGGATGCCAGTTCAACCTGCTGGTATCTGGCCCGCCAGTTGCCGGATATTCCCATTCAGGTTTTTACCAATAGCCATCCTATCTGTCAGGAGCTGGGAAAACGCGAACGCATTGCGCTGATAAGTTCCGGCGGCCAGCTTGAACGTAAATATGGCTGTTACGTTAACCCGTCTCTTATCTCACAGCTAAAATCGCTTGATATCGATCTGTTCATCTTTTCCTGCGAGGGGATCGACGGCGGCGGCGATCTGTGGGACTCCAATGCGATCAACGCCGATTTTAAATCTATCCTGCTCAGGCGCGCCTCGCAGTCTTTATTATTGATTGATAAAAGTAAATTTAATCGTTCAGGAGAGGCGCGCATCGGCCATCTGGATGATGTGACGCATATTGTTTCAGATGCGCCGCAGTCATAGGCCGGATAAGCGTGCGCCATCCGGCGCCGATGACGCGCCGGATGACGGCAGCGCGTTTTTATCGCTCGTCGCGACGTCCGCCAACAGCCGCCCACAACCGACGCACGTGCACCGTCACTTCTTCGCGATCGTGATAAAGCTGACGCGCCTGGATCTGCGCATTAACGCCATGCTCATCCAACTGCGCCTGAAGATACGCCAGATTATGCGATACCTCTTCATAGCGTTTTTTCATCGGCAGTTTAAGGTTAAAAATCGTCTCCCGACACCAGCCGTTCACCAGCCACTGCGCCATTAACGCGGTGACTTTGGCCGGCTTCTCCACCATATCGCAGACCATCCATGAAATATTATTCCGGTTCGGACGGTACCTGAAGCCATCCTCACGCAACCAGGTCACCTGTCCGGTGTCCATCAGGCTTTGCGCCATCGGGCCGTTATCTACGGAGTAGACCCACATATTGCGCTTCACTAACTGGTACGTCCATCCGCCGGGACAGGCGCCCAAATCCACCGCATACATGCCGTTCGCCAGACGTTCATCCCACTCATCTTCCGGGATGAAAACGTGGAGCGCCTCTTCCAGTTTCAGCGTTGAGCGGCTCGGCGCATCAGACGGAAACTTCAAACGCGGGATGCCCATATAAAACGGTGAATTGTTATGCGCGAGCGAATAACCGGTATAGCAGCATCCTGGCGCGATAAAAAAGACATGAACGACCGGACGCTTCGGCGTTTCATAATTCGTCAATACGCCCGCATCACGCAAAGCCGCGCGCAGCGGCACCGTAAATTTGCGGCAGAACTTCATCAGTTCTTTACTTTCATTGGTATCGGCGACTTCAACGCGCAGCTCGCCGCCCTTTTCCACTACGCCCTGCAACATGCCGACAATCGGCGTAATTCGGTCTTCCGGCGGTAAATGTTGCAGCAGTTCACCCACCACAAACCACTGGCGGGCGAAAATCAGCGAACTGAACGGCAGTTCTGAAATCAGCTTTTCGCCATCTTCCGGCTGGTAGCATTCATAAATGACATAGCCTGCGTTCTCTTTTACGCGTGCAAAACCAAATATTTCCCGTTTTCCCGCTTTATCGGTAATTTCTGCAGCGCACTCTTTTTCAAACCCCGGACGGCAGAGCAATACAACTTTATTCATGGCTCGCGCCCTTACGTTTCATACGAATGGCGCCAATCAGCAATAGCGCCCAGCCCACCAGGAAACTGACGCCGCCGACAGGCGTGATATACGCCCACAAGCGCAGATGCGAAAGCGCAAGGCAGTACAGGCTGCCGCTAAACAGCACCGTGCCCAGCGCCAGAAAAACGCTGCTCCAGTAAAACCAGATGCTGATACGGCGCTGCATCGCCACCGCCAGGCCAAAGATCGCCAGCGTATGGAACGCCTGATATTGCAGGCCGGTCTGAATCCAGCCCATTTCAACCACGCCCAGGGTTTTACTCAAAACATGCGCCCCGAACGCGCCCAGAGCAACGTAAATAAAACCGCTGATAGCGGCGACAATCAGCATAAAACGGCTGGTCATGGTCATACCCTAAGTTAATTATTGTTCGTAACGAAAACGGAATTTTTCTTGCTCCGTCGCCGCCTTCGCCAAAATCCACTGACGGAAGGCGGCTATTTTACCCAGTTCTGCCTGGCTGTCATGACAAACCAGATAAAAAGCATTCTTACTCACCAGAACATCGTTAAATGGACATACCAGTCGCCCGGCTTCAATTTCCGACTGCGCCATAACATTATTCGCCAGCGCGATCCCCTGTCCGTGAATAGCAGCCTGTAGCACCATCGCGCTGTGGCTAAATATCGGCCCTTGCTGAACGTTAATATGGTTGAGCCCTAACTGACGAGTATAGGCCTGCCAGTCACGCCGGGAGGCATCGTGCAATAACGTGTGTTTCGCCAGATCTTCCGGCGTTTTTAACGGTTTTTCGCCTGTGAGTAATAAAGGAGAACAGACGGGCAGTAAATATTCTGCGTATAATTTTTCGACGCGCAAGCCCGGCCAGTTTCCCCGGCCATAAAAAATCGCGACATCGACATCGTCTGCCAGTTTATCTTCCTGACGGTCAACGGCTTGTATCCGAACGTCAATTCCCGGATAAGCTGAGTTAAAGCTGGAGAGCCTGGGCACCAGCCATTGGATGGCAAAACTGGGCGGTAAACTCACCGTCAGCGCCCCTTTGGCACTGCGCGCCTGGAGCTTACGCGTTGCTTCCGTGAGCTGGGAAAATATCTCTTTAATGTCGAGAAAATAGCTTTGGCCTTCTTCCGTCAGCAACAGCGAACGATTGCGGCGGCGGAACAGTTTTAGCCCCAAAAAATCCTCAAGTGACTTAATTTGGTGGCTTACTGCGGCCTGCGTCACAAAAAGTTCTTCCGCTGCTCGCGTAAAGCTCAAATGGCGCGCGGCAGCATCAAAAACGCGTAACGCATTTAAAGGAGGTAATCGTTTTGACATGGCCTCTGGACTTAATGTCGAATGAATTTAACAAATAGGTAACAATATGTAACCTATTAGTTTTTTTAATCTGAGACATTATAAATTGTCCGTTGAGGTTCTACCAGCAAATACCTATAGTGGCGGCACTTCCTGAGCCGGAACGAAAAGTTTTATCGGAATGCGTGTTCTGATGGGCTTTTGGCTTACGGTTGTGATGTTGTGTTGTTGTGTTTGCAATTGGTCTGCGATTCAGACCACGGTAGCGAGACTACCCTTTTTCACTTCCTGTACATTTACCCTGTCTGTCCATAGTGATTAATGTAGCACCGCCATATTGCGGTGCTTTTTTTTGTATAACAAACGGTTAGTTTTCCAGAGCCACCATCTCTTTCACGTCAGTACGATTGATCTGCTGTTTGTTGCCATTAGCGTCTTTATACGAAATCATACCGGTATCGTTATCGGTCTGGGGTTTACCGTCGGTCACAATGCTACGTCCATCATTGGTGTGCATAACGTAATTAGGACCGGAACAGGCGCTCAGGGCAAAAGTCAGCATACATGCAGAGATAATTGCGGCAGTCTTTTTCATCTTCTTCTCCTTAAAGCTGTTTGTGCTATTTAAAGCGGACTCCGTAACAGGCTTAAACATTCGCCTAACATTATTCAGCATAACCTCCTTTACATAATTCGCCAGGATATACAGACGATTCCGATGGTTAGGACAAACCTTGTATCAGCCGCGCTTTTACGCCACGATCGGTAAACTGAACCGAGGAATATCATGAACGCTTTTAATCCCACGCAGTTTCGCGCGCAGTTTCCCGCGCTAGCCGATGCGGGTGTTTATCTCGATAGCGCCGCCACGGCATTAAAGCCACAGGCAGTCATTGACGCCACGCACCAGTTTTATTGTTTGAGCGCCGGTAACGTTCATCGTAGCCAGTTTGCGCAGGCGCAGCGCCTGACGGCGCAATATGAAGCGGCCAGAGCAAAAGCGGCGCGACTGTTAAACGCGCCCGATGAAAAAAGTATCGTCTGGACACGCGGCACCACCGAAGCGATCAACATGGTGGCGCAGTGTTACGCCCGTCCTCGTCTGCGCCCCGGCGATGAAATTATCGTTAGCGTCGCCGAGCATCACGCCAACCTTGTGCCCTGGCTGATGGTGGCGCAACAAACCGGCGCGCAGGTCATAAAACTGCCGCTTAATGACCGGCGTCTTCCTGATGTTGAGCGTCTGCCGGAACTGATCACGTCGCGCAGCCGCATTCTGGCGCTGGGGCAAATGTCGAACGTAACGGGCGGCTGCCCGGATCTCGCAAGCGCTATCAGCGCCGCTCACGCAGCGGGAATGGTCGTGATGGTAGATGGCGCGCAAGGCGCGGTACACTTCCCGGCGGATGTTCAGCAGCTTGATATCGATTTTTATGCTTTTTCCGCTCACAAACTGTATGGCCCGACCGGTATCGGCGTGCTGTACGGTAAGCCGGAGCTTCTTGAGGCGATGTCGCCCTGGCTCGGCGGCGGCAAGATGATCCGTGACGTTAGCTTTGAAGGCTTCACCACTCAAAGCGCTCCCTGGAAGCTGGAAGCGGGGACGCCGAACGTCGCCGGGGTCATCGGCCTGAGCGCTGCGCTGGAATGGCTGTCCGATATCGATATTGAACAGGCCGAAAACTGGAGCCGGGGGCTGGCGACGCTGGCGGAAGACGCACTGGCGAAACGCCCGGGCTTTCGTTCGTTCCGCTGCCAGGACTCCAGCCTGCTGGCCTTTGATTTTGTCGGCGTGCACCACGGCGATATGGTGACGCTGCTGGCGGAATACGGTATTGCGCTCCGGGCCGGGCAACATTGCGCCCAGCCATTGCTGGCGGAACTTGGCGTCACAGGGACTCTGCGCGCCTCTTTTGCGCCGTATAATACCCAACATGATGTGGATGCGTTGGTTAACGCCGTTGACCGCGCGCTGGAACTGCTGGTGGATTAATGACAAACCCTCTTTATACCGGACACCCGTTCGGCACAACGGTAACGGAAGAGACGTTACGCGCTATCTTTCTCCCGCTGACCCAGTGGGAGGATAAATATCGTCAGTTGATTCTGTTAGGAAAACAGCTCCCCGCTCTGCCGGATGAATGCAAAGCGCAGGCGAAGGAGATAGCCGGCTGCGAGAACCGCGTCTGGCTGGGCTTTACCCGATCAGATAACGGAACGATGCACTTTTTCGGCGACAGTGAGGGGCGGATTGTCCGCGGCCTGCTGGCGGTATTGCTCACCGCGGTGGAAGGAAAAAACGCCGCCGAATTACAGGCTCGTTCACCGCTGGCGCTGTTTGATGAGCTGGGTTTACGCGCCCAGCTTAGCGCCTCACGCAGTCAGGGGCTGAACGCGCTGAGCGAAGCGATTGTTGCCGCAACGCATAAGCGTTGAAATAGCGTAAATATTCTGTCGCCTGACAGCGCCGTCCGCGGCGGTCAGGCGATGCAGATAAAATAATCCAGTCACTTTATTAGTTTCGGCGTCAGATTTCCCTGATAAACATTCTTTTGATTTTTATCAGCTATCACAATGAAATTACAATGTTAGAATCCATGTTAAAACGGCGTGAAGATTTTAGAGTAAATAAAGCCACTCGATGTAGCGTAGCAGGAGAACTGGAAAATTCATACGTATCGGGTGAAGTTATAACAGGATATGGATAAGTGGAAAAATATCTGCGTAGCGGTACCATGTTTGTGGTACTGGCATTTATATTATGGGGGTTAACACCTTTATATTATCAATATTTATCAGGGGGAAATCTCGCACAAATATTGATATACCGGGTGTTCTGGTCAATTCCATTATTACTGGCAGTAAGATTGTTATTTCGGCAGCGAACGCGATTTCATGATGCCTGGAAAGATAAAAAATCTTTTTTCTTCTGCATGATCGCCGGACTTTTGATGATTGTCTCATGGTCATCTTTTATTTATGCGCTAACCCATCATCTGGTACTTGATGCCAGCCTCGGCTATTTTATCAACCCGCTATTTGTTATTGCGCTGGGATGCATTTTTCTTAAAGAAAAACTGTCGTTGTTTCAGGCCATCGCCGTTTTTTCTGGTGTCTGTGGCCTGACTTTTCAAATTATCATGCTACGGCATTTCCCGGCGCTGGCGCTAACCATGGGATTATCATTTGCGCTATATGGCCTGGCGCGAAAGTTTATACATTATGATGTGATGACATCGATAACGATTGAAACATTATGGGCATTGCCTGTCTCACTATTAATCTTTCTCTTTAGCGATAGCGGACCAATTATATCCGCTAATACTCCTTTCTTTTTGTATGTCATGACGGCGCCAGTGACGATCATTCCACTGGTATTATTTGCCATCGCGTTAAATCACACCTCGTTGATTGTCACCGGACTGGCGCAATATATAGAGCCGTCTTTACAGTTCTTACTTGCCATTATGATATTTGGCGAGCACATTAATTACGCGGAACTGCTCTGCTTTTGTGCAGTATGGTTCGGGTTGTTTCTATGCATATCTGAAAATTTATATTCCCATTATCTCCGCGCCCGTCTGAAACCGGTGTTCGGCAGGGTACAGCGCTTCTTTCGCTAACAAAGGGCGCAGGGCCGGATACGCGTCTGCGTGACACTCCGCCCCGTCCTTTTATTCTTGTCGCGCCGCTTTAGCCATGATCTTCTTCAGCGCATGGGAAACGGCGACAAAACCGAACGTTGCCGTCACCATCGTCGCCGCGCCGAAGCCAGAGGCGCAATCCATCCGTTTTGGCCCTTCTGCGGTAGCTTTCATCGCGCATACGGAACCGTCCGCCTGTGGGTAAACCAGCGCTTCGGTGGAAAAAACACAGTCCACGCCCAGCTTACCTTTACTGTTCTTCACTACGCCAAAATTATGTTTCAATCTCTCACGCAGTTTTGCCGCCAGCGGATCCTGGATGGTTTTCGCCAAATCAGCGACCTGGATTTGCGTCGGATCGATCTGCCCGCCCGCGCCGCCAGTGGTCACTAAAGGAACCTTATATCGGCGACAGTACGCAATCAGCGCGGCTTTTGGACGAACGCTGTCAATGGCGTCAATGACATAGGTAAAACCCGCGCTCATATAACCCGCCACATTATCCGGCGTGATGAAATCATCGATAACCGTTACCCGGCACTCCGGGTTAATTTGCCGAATCCGTTCGGCCATCACTTCCGCTTTCGCCAACCCGACGTTATCACGCAACGCATGGATCTGACGGTTCGTATTGGTCACGCAGACATCGTCCATATCAATCAGCGTAATCGCGCCGATGCCCGTACGCGCCAGCGCCTCTGCCGCCCATGATCCCACCCCGCCGATTCCTACGACGCAGATATGCGCCTCAGCAAACCGCTGCAGCGCTTTTTCACCGTACAGACGCGCGGTGCCGCCAAAGCGTTGGCGCCAGGCATCACTTATCACCACTGACATATGACCTCAGAATAAAAAAAGGTGAGGTTATTCCTCACCCCTGCTCACTATTTTCAGGCCCGATAGCGATCGCGTTATCGGGCAATCCGGTTGTCGCAGAATACCACAATCAGCCGCTAAACACGTTACCGGCGCCCGGCGCGCTTTTTAACACCCAGACGCGACCATAGTGATTATACCATCCGGCACGATGCCCGGCATCCGGGCCAATTCCCTGGTAAATATCAAAGTGCTGGCCTTTAATCGCTCCGCCGACATCCAGTGCGACCATCAAACGTAGCTCATACTGACCGCTAAATTTACCGTTGTTATCCAGCAACGGTACTTCCGCCAACAAGGTCGTGCCAGGCGGAATGATGCTGCGGTCGGAGGCGACGGATGCTCGCCCAATCAGCGGTACAGCGCTGGCGCCTTTGACCGGCGCAAAAGATTGCGGCTTAAAGAAGACGAACGACGGGTTCTGCTCCAGTAATTCACGCACTTCCGCTTCGCTGTGCTTCTCTCCCCATTCGCGTATAGCCTGCATCGACATATCTTCTTTTTTCACTTCACCGCGATCGATAAGCACTTTACCAATACTGCGATAAGGCCAGCCGTTTTTACCGGCATAACTAAAGAAGTTCAGCGGACTACCATCACCGAAATCAATATAACCGCTGCCCTGGACATCCATAATAAAGTTATCCATCAGCGAATTACTCCAGGCCAGGATGTACTTATCGCTCAGCGCGCCTGCGTAGATCTGAGCGCGGGACGGTAAGCGTCCGCGTTTTGGCGGCATACTATAGATAGGATACTGGAACGCGCCCTGGCGCGTATGGCGAGCCTGAACGACGGGCGTATAGTAGCCCGTGAACTGGACGTTACCGTAGTTGTCGGTGCCTTCCATCTGCCAGGCATCGATACCAAACTGACGCATAGTGCGCGTATCGCCTCCGGAACGTAACCAGTTCTGGACAGCGTTATAGACGTTGCTTTGATTGGTGTATAAACGCGGCGACGCGGAACGGATCTGGTTGACCTGCTCGGCAAAGTCTCCAGCATTAATCGGCGCGCCCACTGCGTCCGGCTGGTTTACCAGGGAGAAGGGCTGGGTAAATTTCCCGTCCTTATATTGCTGACCGCGATCGGTCGGTTTTGATGAACAGGCAGCCAGCATTGCCAGCATTACGCCTGTCGCCACATATTTTGCCCAACGTCCTTTCATGGTGTCTCGTCTTCTGCGTAATCGAAAGTGCCCGGTGAAGATAACAAACCGTCCGAAGTAATGAAATGCGATCGCGATCTCATTATGTAAATTCGTTTAAAAATCGCGCTATCTGCGGTGTATTTGCGCAATTCATGAGAAATTAGCGATTTATATGAAAAAAGGGTTGCAACAAAAGCTCAGCGGAGTATAGTGCGCATCCACGGACGCGGGGTGGAGCAGCCTGGTAGCTCGTCGGGCTCATAACCCGAAGGTCGTCGGTTCAAATCCGGCCCCCGCAACCAATTACAATGAGAATGCAAGTTTAGACGGACGCGGGGTGGAGCAGCCTGGTAGCTCGTCGGGCTCATAACCCGAAGGTCGTCGGTTCAAATCCGGCCCCCGCAACCAACTTAATGAACACCCTTACGGGTGTTTTTTTGTATCTGTCGTCTGGTCCGCAACGACAGTGCGGGCAGCATCCTACTTACCCGCGCAATAAACTCGCCGTCATCTCAGGTTAACTTCTTCTCGCCAGCGTCGCCCCATCGGCAAAATACGCTTTAATGCCCGCCAGAATCGACTCTGCGACCTGTTGCTGGAACGTCGCGGTCTTGAGCTTGCGTTCTTCTTCAATGTTACTGATAAACGCCGTCTCGACCAGAATAGACGGAATATCGGGCGCCTTTAACACCGCAAACCCCGCCTGCTCGACCTTGTTTTTATGCAGGTCATTAATTTTACCAAGCTGCTTCAACACCGCTTTACCGAATTTCAAACTATCGGCAATGGTCAGCGATTGCACCATATCGAACATCGTATGGTCGACATAACGGTCACCGCTTTTGCTCACGCCGCCAATTAAGTCCGAGGCGTTCTGCGTTTGCGCCAGATATTTCGCCGCGGTACTGGTGGCGCCTTTGGTCGATAGTGCGAATACGGATGAACCGCTAGGCTGCCGGCTGGTGAAGGCATCCGCATGAATAGAGACAAACAGGTCGGCGCGCTGTTTCTGCGCTTTCGCCACCCGGACTTTTAACGGAATGAAGATGTCTTCATTGCGCGTCATATAGACCTTCATGTTGCCTTCTTTTTCGATCAACGCGCGCAGGCGGCGGGCTATCTGGAGCACCACGTCTTTTTCACGCGTTTTGTATTTGCCTATCGCGCCGGGGTCTTCGCCGCCGTGTCCCGGATCAAGCATAATAACAATGGGGCGGTCGCGCCCCGCTTTACCGGGCTGCGGCCCGCTTTGCGAAGGCGGCACCTGTTTATCCAGATCGCCTTTATTGTAGTCTTCCAGCAGCGCCAGCAGCGGATCCTGCATATCCTGCGCATTGGCAGGATAAAGATCCATCACCAGACGTTCTTTAAAGCCTGCCACAGGCGCCAGCGCAAATAGCTGCGGCTTCACGTTTTGTTTTAGCTCAAAGACCATACGCACAGTCTTAGGATCAAACTGCCCTACCCTTGCGGATTTGATATACGGATCGTCGCTGCGAATCTGCGCGCCAATGCCTTTAAGCACCGAGTTCAGATTCACATCCTCAATATCTACCACCACGCGGTCCGGGTTACTTAAGGCAAATTGTTTATATTTCAGCAGACGATTCGACTCTACCGTGACGCGGGTATAGCTGGACGCAGGCCAGATACGCACCGCAACGACCTGGCTTACGGCAGCCAGCCCGACCTGGCTCACGCTTAATAGCCACATGGCGCCCGCGCCTTGTAGTAAACGGCGACGGCTGATTGCTGAATTGGCTCCCGACATGCTTCTCCCGAGCAAAAACTAAATAGAGATCATACAAAGTTCATCCAAATTGACCGGAAACTTTAGCGAATGACGCATAATCTGTCATCTATAAAAGGGTAAACATTCTTTTTATATTCACGGCATTACTAAGAAAAGCGATCGGACCGCATAAAATTTACGCTTGCACAGAGGGCAAAAACAGAATAAAAATACACTAATTTCGAATAATAATTCACTAGTGGGGCGCGCAATGATAAAGGAACGTAAAACCGAACTGGTAGAAGGGTTTCGCCATTCAGTTCCCTATATCAACACCCATCGCGGAAAAACCTTTGTCATTATGCTCGGCGGCGAAGCCATTGAGCATGACAATTTTTCCAGCATCGTTAGCGATATCGGGCTACTGCATAGCCTCGGTATTCGCCTTGTCGTGGTGTATGGCGCGCGACCACAAATCGACGCCAATCTGGCCGCGCATCATCATGAACCGATTTACCACAAAAACACGCGGGTGACGGACGCCAAAGCACTGGAGCTGGTGAAACAGGCCGCCGGTTTACTCCAGCTTGATATTACCGCCCGTCTGTCGATGAGTCTGAACAATACGCCGTTGCAGGGCGCGCACATTAATGTCGTCAGCGGCAATTTCACCATTGCGCAGCCGCTGGGCGTTGATGATGGCGTGGACTACTGTCACAGCGGCCGTATCCGGCGCATTGATGAAGATGCGATCAACCGCCAGCTGGATAACGGCGCGATCGTTCTGATGGGGCCGGTCGCCGTCTCAGTGACCGGCGAAAGTTTTAATCTGACCTCAGAAGAGATTGCCACTCAACTCGCCGTTAAACTGAAAGCGGAAAAAATGATCGGTTTCTGTTCTTCTCAGGGCGTTACCAATAGCGAGGGCGGCATCATTTCTGAACTCTTCCCGAATGAAGCGCAGGCACGGGTGGAAGAGTTGGAAGCGCAGGGCGATTACAACTCCGGAACCGTACGTTTTTTGCGCGGCGCGGTAAAAGCCTGTCGTAGCGGCGTTCGTCGTTGCCATCTGATCAGCTATCAGGAAGATGGCTCGCTATTACAGGAACTGTTCTCGCGTGATGGTATCGGTACGCAGATCGTCATGGAGAGCGCCGAGCAGATCCGCCGCGCCACCATCAACGATATTGGCGGTATTCTGGAGCTTATCCGCCCACTGGAACAGCAGGGCATTCTGGTACGCCGTTCCCGTGAACAACTGGAGATGGAGATCGATAAATTTACCATTATTCAGCGCGATAATATGACTATCGCCTGCGCGGCGCTGTATCCTTTTGTGGAAGAGAAAATAGGCGAAATGGCCTGCGTTGCGGTGCATCCGGATTATCGCAGCTCATCGCGTGGAGAAGTGCTTCTGGAGCGGGTTGCCGCCCAGGCGCGGCAAATGGGGCTGAGTAAATTGTTTGTGCTGACGACGCGCAGTATTCACTGGTTCCAGGAGCGCGGTTTCACGCCTGTCGATATTGAGTTACTGCCTGAGAGCAAGAAAAAAATGTATAACTATCAGCGACGTTCAAAGGTGCTGATGGCGGATTTAGGATAACGAGGGGGGCCTGATAGCGCTGCGCTTATCAGGCCTACGCTCGAAAGCATCATTTGGAGGCCGGATAAGACGCTACGCGTCGCCATCCGGCGAGAACTCGTCTTATTCGGTACGACTGACTTCATCAAATAAGGTGGCTAACCCGCTGCGCCGTTCCGTTCGCGTCACAATCGCGCCTGCCAGGATCCGTTCATCGGCATACAGCGATAATCGCCGCCGCGCCCGCGTAACCGCGGTATACACCAGCTCCCGCGTCACGACCGGCGAACGTTGGCTGGGTAAAATCAGCGCGGCGTGATCAAATTCAGACCCCTGTGATTTATGTACCGTCATCGCCCAGGTTGTATCATGTTCCGGCAGACGGCTGGGCTGAACGGACTTGATGGTGCCGTCCGGCATCACAAACCAGACGCGTAACCCCTGTCCGCGATCGAGCGCAATACCAATATCGCCGTTAAATAGCCCCAACGCGCTATCGTTGCGCGCAATCATTACCGGACGCCCTTCATACCAGCGAGAGTGCGGATGCCGCTGAATTTTTCGTTGCTGCACCATCGCCTGCTCAATGCGGTCATTCAGTCCCCTCACGCCAAATGGGCCTTCACGCAGCGCGCAAAGCAGTTGATACTCATTGAAAGCCTGCAGGATTGCCTCCGGCGTCGCTTTCTCATGCAGCAACCGCAGGTAGCGCCCATAGCCCGCCAGCGCTTCATCCAGCATCCCGGCATAATCGTCGCTGCTTTGCAATGTACGCTTCTCTATATCGCTAAACCCCTGCTGAAAAACAGCCTGGATTGCCGACCTGTCGCCGCAGTTAATCGCCGCCGCCAGCTTGCCGATGCCAGAATCGCTGCCGAAACGGTAGCTCTTTTGCAACAAACAGAGGCTATCGCGTAAAGACGCGGCTTGCGTTCCGGCCCCCGCCGGAATGGCGCTCCCTGTTAGTCGACTTAGCTGTCGGGCGCGTTCCGCCGTAAACCCTGCGTTGACATAGGCGCAAATATCGCCCAACACAGCGCCCGCCTCAACGGATGCCAACTGATCGCGATCGCCAAGAAAAATGACCCGCCCGTGCGGCGGCAGAGCGTCAATCAAACGTGACATCATCGGCAAATCAATCATTGATGCCTCATCGACCACCAGCACGTCCAGATGCAGCGGGTTGCCCGCATGATGGCGTAATCGCTGACTGCCGGGCTGTGCGCCCAGCAGTCGGTGCAGCGTACTGGCGTCCTCCGGTATACGCTTTTTCTGCGCATCGGTAAGAGGAAGCTGACGCAACGCCGCGCCGAGCGACTCCGTCAGGCGTGCGGCCGCTTTCCCGGTCGGCGCTGCCAGCCGGATACGGCAACGTTCGCCATCCGCCATTTGAATTAATGCCGCCAGCAGCTTCGCGACGGTGGTGGTTTTACCGGTGCCGGGACCGCCTGAAATCACGGAGATACGGCGAGTTAGCGCTACGGCGGCGGCCACCTTTTGCCAGTTCACCTCGTCTGTCGGAGGGAATAGCGCGTCCAGAATACGGGATAACTGATCTTCATCTACGGCGATGGCCTGGTTAACCTCGTTAAAAAAGCGCGCAACCGTACGCTCGTTGCACCACATGCGATTCAGGTAGAGGCGATCGCCGCACAGAATTAACGGCGCGGGGCTATCGCCGCAGCTAACCGCCGCAGACGCCAGTAACCGCTTTTTCCAGTCGATTGGCGTAGCCGTTTCGCTTATCCAGGCGACCAGTAAGGGATGCGCCTCCTCCGTTAACGTTAAACGCGACAACGGCAGACACACGTGACCTTCACCTGCGTCATGACTAAGCAGCGCTGCCGCCAGCGTCACGGCGGGATCGTCGTTACCGGCGACGGTTAAAGCAAACTGGGCATCAATGGGCCGTAAGAGTTTTTGTTCAACGGCCTCCAGCAACCGCTCCTGGATTGTCATTGCGCCTCCTCACTCATTTCACCTGCAAACATATCATCCAGTTGGTTAATTAACGCCGCCGCAGGACGAGTGGTAAAAATACCCTGCTGCGGACGTTCGCTATCCACCCCGCGTAAAAAGAGATAGATGACGCCGCCGAAATGGCGTTCATAGTCGTAATTCGCCATTCGATGACGAAGGTAACGGTGCAATGCCAGCGTATAAAGCTGGTACTGCAAATCATAGCGATGCGCCTGCATCGCCGCAGCCATCGCCGTCTGGGTATAAGCGGCGCTATCCTCGCCCAGCCAGTTAGATTTATAGTCGAGCAGGTAATAGCGCCCCTCATAACGGAACACCAGGTCGATAAAGCCCTTTAACATGCCGCGAACCTGCATGAAATCCAGCGCAGGGCAACCTGCTGAAAGCGGGTCGTATCGACGAATCAACGCATCCAGCTCTCCGGCGATAAGCGGCTGGGCAATCGGCAGATAAAACTCCATTTCGACCTGTTTTTCACGCTCGGTCAGCACGCTCAGACTAACGCCCGTCTCGTTAAGGGGAACGTGTAACACGGTGTCCAGCCAGCGGGTAAGTACGGGCTCCCATCGCGTTTCAAAACCACTCAGCTCCAGTTTTTCCTGTACCCATTGGGGGTCTATCGGTTGAGTAAAATCAAGCTCTTCAAACAGGCTGTGCAAAAATGTTCCCGGCGATGCCCCGCGAGGAAAGTGATGCGGCGTCATTGCCGGCGCTTCCGCCGCTTCGCCAACGCCTGCGGCGTCAATGTCGAGACGAGGAATAAGATCTTGCGCCACGCTATGTCCCCGCTGCTGCAAACCGGAATAACTGGTGACGCGCCAGCTATCATAAAGCAGACGTTGCAGCGTTCTGGCGCTGAGTTCCGCGTGCGATGCAGCGGCAATTTGCCAGCGGTCGTTATCCGTGTTGCCTGGCGTTCGACACACGATATCCTCGTCGCATAGCGCCTCAATACAGGCGCGAAGGCCTGCGGCATCCATCGGTTCGCCTTTTTGCAGGAGTCGCCCAAGCGCGCTTTGGTGCACATCCGTCTCGCCTTTCTTATCGCTGCGACGCCGTACCAGCGGCGCGACGCCGAGGCTGCAATGCCACACTGCACGGGTCAGCGCGACATAAAGTAGGCGCAGGTCTTCCGCCAGGCGTTCGGCTTCCGCCAGTGCTATGCTCTCTTCGGCGTGACTAAGGTCCAGCACCGCCTCGTAGGAGTGCCTGTCGTGATAAAAAGCCTGGTCCTGCACGCGGAAATGGGTGATAAAAGGTAACCAGACCAGCGGGTATTCCAGACCTTTCGATTTATGAATGGTGACGATTTGCACCAGATGCTTATCGCTTTCCAGACGTAGTTGCTGGCTGGAAGCATTGCTATCGGGTTCAAGAATATGTTGCGCCAGCCAACGCACCAGCGCATGTTCGCTTTCCAGCTGCGAACCGGCTTCCTGTAACAGCTCGCTAATATGCAAAATATCCGTCAGCCGACGTTCGCCTCCCGCCGTCGCCAGCAGGTTTTCAGCAATATTGCGCGCCGACATTAGCGCGCGCAGCATAGGCATCACGCCGCGTTTATGCCAAATCTGTCGGTAGCCATCAAACTCTTCAACAACCGCATCCCACGCATTTTCATCATTGTTAAGCGTTTCGATATCCAGCGCGGTAAGGCCCATCATTGATGTCGCCAGAGCGCTACGCAGCGTATTCTCACGTTCGGGCGCCATCACCGCCTGCAACACCCACAGCATTTCCTGCGCTTCGAGCGTTTCGAATACGCTGTCGCGGTTAGAAAGATAGACGGAGGGGATCGCCAGTAAGGTCAGCGCATCCCGTATCAGCGCGGCTTCCCGCCTGCTGCGCACCAGCACGCTGATATCCGAGGCGCGAACGGGCCGCGACGAATCGCCGTTCGTCAGCAGCGCGTCGCCCGTTTGCCCGGCACGCAGCCAGTCGCGAATTTGCGTGGCGCACACCTGCGCCATATAACTTTGATAATCGCCCGAACCGCAGCTTTCCCCCTCCATTAGCCACAGGGTCATCGCCGGTTGAGGCGCGTCATTCACTTTAAATTGCAGCGACTGGTTTCTGGGCGCAAACTTTACCGGGCTGAAGGGAATATCGCGGAACATAAAGGCGTCGTTCATCTGACTGAACAGCTTGTTAACGCTATTCACCATCCCCGGCGCGGAGCGCCAGTTAGTGTCAAGCGTATAGTGCGCGCTCACTTCGCTGCGAGCCTTCATGTAGGTGAAGATATCCGCGCCACGAAACGCATAAATCGCCTGTTTAGGATCGCCAATCAGCAATAGCGCCGTATCGGGTTGATGTCGCCAGATACGGCGAAAAATACGGTACTGTTGTGGGTCGGTATCCTGAAATTCATCGATCATCGCCACCGGGAAACGGGTACGAATCGCCGCAGCCAGCGCCTCGCCGCTTTCACTACGCAGCGCGGTATCTAAACGGCTGAGCATATCGTCAAACCCCAGCTCACCGCGCCGGCGTTTTTCCTGAGCCACCGTTTCACGGATCTCTGAGAGCGCTCGGGTAAGAACCAGATCTTTAATCGATAGCGGTTCGCCCAACAGGTTATCAATGGCGACAAACAATGGGTGCTGGGGCGTCACGCCGCCAGCTTTGGTGCGCTCAGCTAAAAAACGCTGTGAAAATTTTCCCAACGCCTCAGGTAATTGATAATTTTTAGTCTCTTCTTGCGCCCACGCGGTGATCTTTTCGATCCATTTCGCCTGATTGCCGCGGTTGAACTTTCTGCGATCGATGCCGGATGATTCGATCAGCGCGTCCAGCTCGCTAACCGCCTCACACCACTGCTGCTTCACCTGGTTGATACGCGCCAGGATCTGTTCATGACGCGATGCCAGCGTCTCCTCCTGCGATGGCGGCGCTTTAATGACCGGCGCTTCGCCCTGCAGATAACGATCGATATCCTTTAAGAGCGCCTTCGGCCCCTTCCACACGTCAAACACCACCTGCGCGATGTCGCGCGGCAGCGGATAGCAATGACGCCGCCAGAAATCGGCGCAGGCCTGATAACGCAACAAAGATTCGTCTTCAATAAGCTGTTGCTCAAACAACATACCGGATTCGAAAGCGTTCAGGCTGAGCATACGCTGGCAAAAACCGTGGATGGTAAAGACCGCGGCCTCGTCCATTTGTCGTTCCGCCAGTAATAACCACTGCGCGGCCTGCTTTTTGTCGCTAATTTCTTCCAGCAAGCGGGCATACAGCGGATTATCCGTGCTTTCCCGCAGACAGGCGATGCGCAACTCATGGATATTACTGCGGATTCGCCCACGCAGCTCTTCAGTGGCGGCCTCCGTAAAGGTTACCACCAGCAGTTCTTCAACGGTCAACGGACGGGGAAATGCGGCACTGCCGCCTAAACCGAGCAATAACCGCAGATACAGCGCCGCGATAGTAAACGTTTTGCCTGTGCCCGCTGATGCTTCAATCAGACGCTCGCCTGTCAGGGGCAAGCGTAGAGGATCAAGAGTCTCGGCGACATCATTCATTCTTTTCGCTCATTAGAGGTAACGTTTGCTGCAATGCGCTGACGTTATCCCACACTTTCCAGCCTGTCGGATGCACGTATTCTGCTTTTCCATTCTGGCTACCAGCAATCTGTGACAATATTGCCATACCTTGTGGTTCCACCACCGCCTGGTGGAAGAAGTCGGCAAGCTTTTGTGGCGTCAGCAATTTTATCTGAGCGATGATTTTATCACGCGAGTCAAAGCGCATATTACCCCGATCGAAATCCTTGCTTAAACGGGATGCTTCTTCGCCCAACGTTTGCGGCGCCTGGCGCATTTGCGTAATGATCGCCTGCTGAATTTGGGCGAACTCTTCCGGCTTCATCGCCCTCAGCTTCGCCTCGGCGTCAGGGAAAAATGCCTGATAGCGTTGCCACAGGTAAGAGGGCTGTTTATCGTTGCTCTGTAGCAGGAATCCCATTCCCCACTGACGGCCAACGCTCATCGGAAAGGCGAAAACGGCGTATCCCAGTTGCTCTTCGGTTCGTAGCTGATTGTAAAACCACGGTTGAACAATCTGACCTAACATCGCGCTGTAGGCGGCGCTGACGTACTCGTCGTAGCCGACCGGGACAAAGACCGCGGCTAACGCGGAGTCGGTGCTACTGCCCGCTTTTTCAAATATTACGGACTGCTTTTTCTCAACCACTACGTCTTTGTTGCGACACCACGCCGATCCGTTCGCCGCGAGCTGTTTTTGAACATCTTGCGCCAGAGAGGTCGCCTGGGCTTCGCTCATATTCCCTATAACCAGAAATTCCGGACGAGCGCCCGTTTTTAACGCATTACGATAGGCCATCACCTCTTTCAACGTAATGGACGGCAGCAAAGCGCGACGTTCATCACGGGAAAAATAAGGCACCTGCGAAATCATCTGCACCGGCATAATCGCCTGTTCGTAGGCTTTTCCCTTCTCCGCAGAATCCATCATCTGCGTATACCAGGATTTCGCCTGCGCCAGCTGTTCCTCCGTGGCGTCGTAGCTAAAATATCCTTCCAGCAACGCCAGGAAAAGCTGCGGCAAACGCTGGGTATAACCGTTCGCAGTGACCATCAGACCATTGTTGGCGTTAGTGGAAAAGCTAATGCCGCCCACTGCCGCCTGGTTGCTGAGCTGATCGAGCGCCATTCCCGCCAGATAATCATTAAGGGCGAACAGTACCTGATTGCGGGCGCTGTCCATCGCCTGCGGGTTACGCAATACCACGCTCACGTCAGCTTTTGGCTCGCTGGCGAAATAACGACTCGGCGCATAAACCACGCGCAAATCCGCTTTATCGACAATCAGTTCTGGCCGCACGTAGTTTTTGTCATTCTTAACAAGCGTAAAATCATCAGGAATATAGGGGTTTAACTCCGGCAGCGACAACGCAATGCCCTGTGCTTTTTGCTGCCAGTTTTTAAACGTCTGTTCGCTAATCTTATCGACCTGATAAGGCGCATCCACAAAATACGCCGTCTTATTATGGGGTTCCTGGGGACTGATGTACCAGATGCGCGCATTCTGCGGCGTCATCATCGCCAGGCGATTTTTGATAGCGGCAGGATCGTAACGATCGGCGATATTCGCCGCATCCAGCGTATGCGCTACCGGGACGCGGATCATAGTGTCCGCCAGCCATTCGACATAGTCCATATCGCGGGTAATCGACGGATAGCGGAAGTCGAGATCCAGCACATGCGCCAGCTCGTCAAAGTAACGTTTATCTATCCCTTTTTCACGTAACATATTGAGATAGCTGAAAATAGCCGCGACGACTTCATCACGATTGGCCAAACCTTTATCGGTCAGCGTTGCCGAAATGGCAAATACGCCGCTGTTACCATTAACAATCGGATCGGAATCCGCGCTAATACCTTCGACCAGTCCTTGTTTTTGCAGCCAGTCAGAGAGCGTCCCTGGGCTACGATTGCCAATCAGATAAGAGACCAGTTCATCGGTCTTGCTGCGGAACTGCGCGCTATTGTTATCAATACGAAACTCCACGCGCAGCACTTTACGCGGTAGTGCCGGCACGTAATGAATAATGATGCCCTTCTGCGCCTCGGTGATGACAGGTACGGTAATTTCCGGTTTTTTAATCTGTTTATTCGGCACGCGACCATAGGTTGCGGCGGCAATACTCGCCAGTTCCGGCAAGGGTTTATTACTGTAAATCACCGCCTTCATCAGATTAGATGAATAGTATTTTTCATGAAAAGCGATCAACGCCTGTTGCACCGGATTGCCCGGCTTATCGCTTAGCGTTTCCAGATTGCCGCCAGAAAAGTGCGAGCCTGGATGCGCCGGGTTAATGGTTTCGGCGCTTACCTGCGCCATACGCATACCGTCGCGGGTGCGCGCCATCGTCAGCTCGGCATTCACCGCGTTTCGTTCGCGTTCGGCATACTTTTTATCGAGCAATGGCGCGGCAATGGCGTCGGCCAGGCGATCTACGGCGCCTGGAAGCGCGTCGTTTTCAACCTCCAGGTAGAAGGCTGTTCGATAAGGCGCGGTGCTGGCGTTGTGGCTACCGCCATGTCTTTTAAGGTATTCGGCAAGGCTATCCGCCTGCGGATATTTTTTTGACCCCATCAGGCACATATGCTCAAGATAATGAGCAAGCCCCTGATGAGCCTCAGGATCTTCAAGCGATCCAACGGGTACCACTAACGCTGAAAGCGACTTTACAGCCTGCGGATCGGATACCAGCAACACCACCATGTCATTATCAAGACGTATCGCCTGATACTGCCGGGTATCTTTATCGCTTTTACGGATAGTTTCTTGCAGCGGTTGCCAACCGATATCCGCCTGAACTGCAGGCCCCCAGAGGGCGACCAATAACAATAACGCTTTGAACCAGGTGCTGCGGGGCATTCACGGACCTCATCATTAACTTTCATTCCCACTCATCTGTATGGTCACGTAAACCATCGACCTGAGCAGAACGGGATATTATTGTGCTGAACCAGGCAGCATCTTTTTATCAGTAATCAGTCCGTGACGAAGAGCGCATCATAGTCGAAGCCTTTTAATTGCGCGATTTCCATACAATCAACGAGACTGATTAAAACGAAACAGCGGTAACAGGTAATGTCGGGACTGCGCAATGATAGCCTGCAACGTTTCAGATTCCAGCTGACGCCAAAGACGTTGATACCAGATATCTTCGCCTTCGCCGCTCACCATCATGTTGCCTTCATAAGCCTGTAAAAACTTTGTCCTGGCCTTCTGTAAGGTATCATCGTCGTCTAACATGACATCATTTTCAGCGTCATAACAGGCTTTTATCCATGCGCCGCCGCTTTCCGGCAGTACCAATAGCGGAGAAGACATGCCTTCCCGGTAGCCTTCAATCAGTTGCGCCAGGTAAGCCATTGCCTGCGTTTTATCAAGTGGCGGAAATCGCCACTCTCCCTCTTTGCGCAAAAACAGGCGACTTTCGCCACTCCCGCCGCTGGCACAATAGACAAGGTGTTCCAGCCAAAGTTGCACACCTTGCGCAACGCTGATTAAAGCGGGACGCCAGCGCAATAATCCATCCTCCTGTACCTGCGGTAGCCAGCCGGTTAGCTGAACGCCATTGCAAAGCAGATCCACTTCCAGGCTTTGGCTCGGCTTACGACAGGCGATAACCCGGCTTGCCAGTTGCTGCATCTCCTGACATTGCGCATCCCAGAATATTTCGCCAAACGCGCCGTAAGGCAACTCTCCCGCAGCCCGGAAACGGCGGAACAAGCGTTCGGCGTCGTCCTCTTCAACCAGCGTATTGAGCAACTGTTGGTTAAGTTGATATCGCGTCAATCCCTCTAATTCAAACGGTTCCGCATCAGGAATCTCACTCTCTTCCGAGCGGAAATTAACCTGAAGCCGCATCTGAAAAAATGCGCGTACCGGATGGGCCCAAAAACGCTGCAGACTTTCCAGAGTCAATGTTTCCGGCATCGTAAAAGGAAGCGGCTGCACAAAGTCAGAATGCGCTTTTCCCGATTGACTCGCCGCGGGCAACCACTCTCTGGCATAACTTTGCTGTTCGCCGGGTTGGTAATTTTGCGCATCAAAAGGCATACGGGTATGCAGACGCGTAATATGCGCTTTGACTCGTGCTTCGCTCTCATCACAGGTCAGCGTTTCGTCGCCCGGCAAATAGTGGCTTTGTCCGATGTAATCCACCAATTCTTGCACCAGTACAGAGGGAAAGCGTTCGCTATTATCCTGGATGGAGCGACCGATGTAGCTGATATACAGCGTCTGCTGCGCCGAGATTAACGCTTCCAGAAACAGGTAGCGGTCATCGTCGCGACGGCTACGATCCCCGCGCATGGGTTTTTGGCTCATCAGGTCAAAGCCCAACGGCGCAAGCTGGCGCGGGTATACGCCGTCGTTCATTCCCAGCAGGCAAACGACTCTAAACGGAATGGAACGCATCGGCATCAGCGTACAAATATTGATGGGGCCCGCCAGGAAGCGCTGGCTAATACGTTCCTGATCCAGACGCTGCGCCAGTTCATCCCGCAGTAGCGAAATCGGTACCGCGTCGCCATATTCCGCCGCGACGCCTTCGGCGATAATGGCCTGCCACTGCTGTTCAATCAATGTCATTGCCGCTTCCGTGTCCGCATCGGGCAGGAAGAAATCATTGAGCATATCGCGACAAACGGGCAACCACTCTTCCAGCGGTCGCTCCTGCGCCAGACCGCGCCGCCAGATATTAAGCTGCATCAGCAGCGAAGCCAGATGCCCGACCAGCTCAGCAATCAGACCGCTGGATTCGTCATAAGGCAGAACCGACTGCCACTCGCCCTGGGCGCTTTCCATCGCATACCCCAGCAGCATACGCGTCAGGCCAAATTGCCACGTATGCTGCCCCGTGGCAGGAAGTTCCAGCTCGCGTACGTTGTCATCGTCAATTCCCCAGCGAATGCCTGACTCATTGACCCACAAGCGCAAATAACGCAACCCTTCTTCGTTGATCGTAAAGCGGGCAGCCAATACCGGTACGTCTAACAACGCCAGAACATCCTCGGAGACAAAGCGGCTGTCCGGTAACGAAAGTAGGCTGATAAATGCCTGTAACACCGGATGTGACTGACGCGCCCGCCGATCGGAAATGGCATAAGGCAGATAGCGCTCCGTTGGCGCGCTACCAAACACCGCCTGGATAAACGGGCTATAGCTGTCAATATCAGCCACCATAACGATAATGTCGCGCGGCGTTAGTGTCGGATCGGCTTCCAGCATCGCCAGCAGGCGATCGTGCAGTATTTCCACCTCGCGCTGCGGGCTGTGACAAACGTGAAAAGAGAGGCTGTTATCCTCGGGATCGAGCAGACGCTTATTGTCGCTGCGCGAATACTCCTCAAGATTTACGCCCGCCACCGCATGGCTTTCCAGTTCAAGGATATCCGCCTGAATCCGATGCAAAAGATTATCTGGCGTAATATCAACAAACGCATCCAGCTCCTGGCTGTTTTCCAGTTCAGATAGCAGGTAGATATAATCCCGCCCCAGTTTTCCCCATGAGGCCAGTAGCGGATTACCGATATCCTGTTCACCGTCGCTGTTAAATAAGGCTTCCGGATTCTGATTTTCACGGAACAGCGGTAAATGACGGTCTTCAAAAGTGTGACGACGCTGGCGAGCCATGAGTTTTGCCAGCCAGGCTGGGTCTTTAATATCCCCCCAGTAATACCGACACGGATTAGTAAAAAGGAGATGGATTTCAATATGTTTACCCAGCGCCTGCAATGCTCTGAGATACACTGGCGGTAACGCGGAAATGCCGCAAATAAAAACGCGGGACGGCAACCCTGGCGGGCAGGCGGTCGCGCTCTCCAGCGTTTGAATAAAGCGTTGGTAGAGATTGGCGCGATGCCAGCGCGGCTGCCCCAGCGCGGCGGTATATTCCACCAATGCTTTCCACAGCGGCGCCTGCCAGTTTTGCGCCTCCCCCAGACCTTCCACGGTTTTTCCTGCTTCCCACTGCGTAAGCCAGTCAGGCCGATAAACCAGATACTGATCGAACAGGTCGGCGGCGCGCGCGGAAAGCTGAAAGAGTTTGCGTTTATCGGTGTCGTCGGTCAGATAATGGCGCAGCAGTACAAACTCATCCTTATCCAGCAACTGCGGCAGCAAGGTCATCAGTTTCCAGCTCATGCTTTGTTTGCTGAAAGCGCTTTCTTTGGGGATATCCGGCAACACGCGGACAAACATCTCCCAGATAAAACTCGCCGGTAACGGAAAAGCGATATTCGCCGCAATACCAAACTTTTGTGAAAGGGTCATCTGCAGCCACTGCGCCATACCCGTGCTTTGTACCAGAATCATTTCTGGTTCAAAGGGATCATCCAGCCGCTCGCGTTCGACGATGAATTCCATCAACGCTTCCAGCACATCCAGACGATTGGAGTGGTAGACCCTTAACATAATTACTCCTGACGATTAACGATTTGGACAATGCAAGCGCGTCATTTGCCCCTGCCTGCCAGAGGGTGAAACCATCGTGACGCTGATGCTGACACATCCCGATTGCGTTGTCTGCATCCGGTTGGCCTTCCAGCCTTCAGCAGGCGAAAATGGATACAGCGCCGTTTGCTGCCACGCCTGCCGCCAGATCTGAAGATACTGGTGTCGTAATGCAAAACTGTGCATTAATACCCGCTGATAGCCTGACAGCGCGGTGACGATCATTACCATTAGAACCATCGCCACTAAAACTTCCGGGAGGCTAAACCCGCGTTGTAAATTCAGGGGATGCGACATAACGCCACCTCTTTTAACGGACAAAAATCGCTCCAGCCGTGGGGAGAAAAGACAATGCTTCCCTGAATGACGTTGCCCAAACGCCATAACGTCATGCCATCATCTTGCGCCGCCATCACCACCTCATCCCCCGATAATCTCCGCAAACAGACCCTCGCTCCTGAAGGGGAATAGCGCCGACATTCCATTTCGGTTACGCCTGACCATAGCTGCCCCCGCCCCCATTCCAGCGCCGACTGTACGAGCGCCTGGCGTTGTATCGCCATGCTCTGCGTCGTCACGCGGGCGGCATAGCTGGCCTGCTGCTGATTTACGCCTTGCAGTAGCAGACTACCCAGAATCAGTATTAAAAGCGCCAGTATTAGCGAAGAAGCGCCACGTTCCCGATTCACAGATTAAATCCCGTTACGCTGTATTGCGCGTCAATAACCGTCTGAGGCTCGGCTTTGCTGGCGCCGCGCAGATGCAGCATGAGCACTGGCGAGAATCCCGTTATATCCCGGCGCTCAACGGTAAACGCCGTGATGAGTACCGTATTGGGATCGGTCATTTTTTCCCATCCCTTCCCCTGGCAAGATGTTGCTCCGCGTAATGTCTCCAGAACGTTATCCTTCATACGGAACCCGGTCTGGTCGGCCTCTTTCGCCGGTATGGTATCCCAGACCCCGTTATTATTCCCGTCCCACTGAACGATGACGCATTGCCCCTGTTCGGCAAGATGTAACCCTTCGCCAATGCAGTGGCCATGACAGTAACCCGCACGTTGAAGATGCTTCGCTACGGTATAGGTTCGCTGCCAGATTTCATCTTCCAGCGATAACTGTCGCGTGTTGTGCCAGATCTCACGCTGTAGCGCCGGTAAAAATCGTGCGGACCCAAGCAGTAAAATGGAACCTATCGCCATCGCCAGCACAACCTCCAGTAGCGAGAACCCCCGCGTGGTTATTGACACGTGGCGGCCTCGTTACGCTCGCATAGCCTGATTCGCCCCCAGGAAGAGACGACCAGACGCCACTCTCCGGCAGCGTTTTTCAGTACGATGTGCCCTGCCCATGCCGTATTGCGCAGGCCAAAGAAGGCTAACGACGGCGTGATATCGGCAAGGACGACATCACGCCAGTCGGGCGTAAACACAAAGGGGGAAGATGGCGTACACGATGTTTGCGTAGCAACAGAGCTGACAAAGCACCATGAACCGCCTTCGCTGACCACGCGAAGAATGTGATCGCGGTTATGCCAGTGAGCGTCCTCACGAAGTTGCAGCAGGTAATCCCGCACCTGACATGCGGTTTGCCACAGGCGCTGTTGCTGCTGCCAGCGTTGCCAGCCATAAAGTCCTGTGGCGCTGAGAATGATAATGAGCGACATCGCGACCACCGTTTCAATGAGCGTATAGCCCTGTTGTTTTTTCATGTCGGCAGTATGGCGGGCGGAAGAAAAATAACGAGCGCCAAATACAGATTGTTCGGCGCGTTACGGAAAAAAGTTCATGTCTTGCAGCGCGTTGCAAAATTTCAGGAATGCGCGCCGAAGATTGAGACGAAGGGTAAAAAAAACCGACGCGCGATGACGTCGGTTATGGCAGGATCGTCAGCGCTTAGATAGCGACCGGCGCTTTAATACCGGGGTGCGGATCATAGCCTTCAATTTCGAAATCATCGAACCGGTAGTCAAAAAGCGAATCGGGTTTACGCTTAATGACCAATTTCGGCAGCGCGCGCGGTTCACGGCTTAATTGCAGGTGCGTCTGCTCCATATGGTTGCTGTACAGGTGCGTGTCGCCGCCGGTCCAGACAAAATCGCCGACGTCCAGGTCGCACTGTTGCGCCATCATATGCACCAGTAACGCGTAGCTGGCAATGTTGAATGGCAGACCGAGGAACACATCGCAGGAGCGCTGATAAAGCTGACAGGAGAGTTTTCCATCTGCGACATAAAACTGGAAAAAGGCGTGACACGGCGCCAGCGCCATCTTATCCAGCTCGCCGACGTTCCACGCAGAAACGATAATACGACGAGAGTCCGGGTCGTTTTTAAGCTGGCTTAAGACCGTGGCGATCTGATCGATATGGCGGCCATCCGGTGTTGGCCATGCACGCCACTGCTTACCATAAACCGGGCCTAAATCGCCGTTCTCATCGGCCCATTCGTCCCAGATGGTGACATTATTTTCGTGCAGGTAAGCGATGTTGGTATCGCCCTGCAAAAACCATAGCAGTTCGTGAATAATTGAACGTAAATGGCAGCGTTTCGTCGTCACCAGAGGAAAGCCTTCCTGCAGGTTAAAACGCATCTGATGGCCAAAAATGGAAAGCGTGCCGGTGCCGGTACGGTCGTTTTTCTGTGTGCCTTCATCCAGCACTTTTTGCATCAGTTCTAAATACTGTTTCATGGTTCCTCAGGAAACGTGTTGCTGCGGGCGGCGGCGATATGCCCAAACCATCATGATCGCGCCTGCGATAATCATCGGGATAGAGAGAATCTGCCCCATGCTGATGTACTGTACCCACGCGCCGGTAAATTGCGCGTCCGGCTGGCGGAAGAATTCAACAATGATACGAAACGCGCCATAGCCAATCAGGAATAATCCGGAGACTGCGCCCATCGGACGCGGTTTGCGAATAAAGAGATTAAGGATGATAAACAGCACCACGCCTTCTAATGCCAGTTCATACAACTGGGAAGGGTGGCGCGGCAATACGCCGTAGGTATCAAAAATAGGCTGCCATTGCGGATGTGACGGCAGCAGCGCAATATCTTCCGCGCGTGAGCCAGGAAAGAGCATGGCAAACCGGAAGTCAGGATCGACGCGCCCCCACAATTCACCGTTGATAAAGTTGCCCAGACGCCCGGCGCCCAGGCCGAACGGAATTAACGGCGCAATAAAATCAGACACCTGAAAGAACGAGCGCTTCGTGCGCCTGGCGAAGATAATCATCACCAGTATCACGCCGATAAGCCCGCCGTGGAAGGACATGCCGCCGTCCCAGACGCGGAATAAATAGAGCGGGTTATCCAGAAACAGAGGGAAGTTATAAAACAGGACATAGCCAATACGTCCCCCCAGGAAGACCCCCAGGAAACCTGCATAGAGTAAATTTTCAACTTCGTTTTTGGTCCAACCGCTTCCCGGACGGTTAGCGCGACGCACCGCCAACCACATCGCGAAAACGAACCCCACCAGATACATCAAGCCATACCAGTGAAGCGCGACGGGCCCAATTGAGAAAATGACCGGATCAAAGTCCGGAAAATGCAGATAGCTACTGGTCATCTGTCACCACAATTTCTTGTTATTTCGCTGAAGAGATAGCGATTGATAAGCGCGCCTGCGCGTTGCAGACGCTCCAAAGGTGCGAATAATAGCACAAGGGTTAAAAGCGAGATGCCGATTACCGTTAAAAGATATGTATACGCATTGTCTTTCATCTTGCAGGCGTGTTGTCTGCGCCGTGAATCCACAGTCACTCTCTTTTCCCGCTCCAGTCGTTACAACCCTCCTCGAATCAATCCCCCCATCCCGCGGCGCTCCATAAACGCCGCCACCTGATGACGCACTTCGGTCGCCATCTGCGCCTCAAGGCTGCGTCTGGCAAGAGTTTGCGCGTCTTCAAAATCGATATGCCGCAGCAGATATTTCACACGCGCTACCGAACGGCCATTCATCGAAAGATGGCGATATCCCAGACCGATAAGAATCGCCACGCACATCGGATCGCCCGCCATCTCGCCGCACAAGCGAAGATCGAGGCCATTTTTTTCGGCTTCCTGCGCAATCATGCTCAGTGCGCGCAGCATAGCCGGATGCAGACTGTCGTAAATACTGGCCACGCGGGTATTGTTGCGATCTACCGCCAGGATATATTGCGTTAAATCGTTGGTGCCGACCGAGATAAAGTCGATCCGGTTAGCCAGATGCGGCAGCATAAATACCATTGATGGCACTTCCAGCATAATGCCGATACGCGGTTTCGGGATCGCATAGCCGATCATCTCCTCGACCTCGCGCCCGGCGCGTTCGATCAGACGCCGCGCTTCATCGACTTCATCAATACTGGTGACCATCGGCAGCAAAATGCTGAGGTTGCCAGTCGCCGCATTGGCGCGCAGCATCGCGCGGACCTGGATCAAAAAGATCTCCGGCTGATCCAGCGTAATGCGGATCCCGCGCCAGCCCAGACACGGGTTCTCCTCGCTGATCGGCATATAGGGCAGTTGCTTATCCGCTCCCACATCCAGGGTCCGCAGCGTCACCGGTTTATCGTTAAACATTTGCAGCATCCCTTGATACTGCGCCACCTGCTCTTCTTCCGAGGGAAACCCGCTTTGCAGCATAAAGGGAATTTCAGTACGGTACAGGCCGATACCGTCGATCCGACTGCCTAACTTTTCCTCATGCTCGGGACTGAGCCCGGCATTCAGCATCACTTTGACTCGCTCGCCGCTTTTCAGTTGGGCGGGAAGATTGACGTCGTCCTCCGCCAGACGACTGAGTTCTATCTCTTCACTAATGAGCCGCTGATATTCCTGAATAAGCACGGGTTCAGGATCGACCAGTAATTCACCGCGATAGCCATCCACCACCAACGTACGGCGATGTAGCACCGAAGGTTGGATATCCGCGCCCATGACGGTCGGGATACCGAGCGCGCGCACCATAATCGCCGCATGCGAGTTTGCCGCGCCGTCGCGCACCACAACGCCCGCCAGCCTGTCCTGCGGCAGCTCCGCCAGGGTGGTCGCCGACAGCTCATCCGCGACCAGAATAAAACGTTCCGGCCAGGCGTTTGGCCCCTGAACTGAATCATCAAGGTGGAATAACAACCGCTGCCCCAGCGTGCGTAAGTCTCCCGCACGTTCTTTGAGGTAGTTATCGGTTAGCGCCGCAAATTGCTCGGCAAATTTTTCGATGATTTTTTTAACGGCCCACTCCGCAACAGCGCCTTTGTCGACCTCGGCGAAGAGTTCGCGACGCAGTCTGGCGTCTGAAAGCAGGTGTGAGTACAGATCGAAAATGGCCGCCGTCTCTTTTTGCGCGCCAGCGGCAAAGCGTTTGCTGTATCGTCGGAACTCGTTCGCCGCCTCTTCCAGCGCGCCGGTCAATCGTTCGCGTTCAAGAGAGGTATCCAGCGTAGACGCTTCGTAAACCTGTTCCATCAGCGGCATGGTCGCGTCTTGCCAGCCCGTTGCGATAGCCACGCCCGGCGCCGCAGGAAGCGCGCGGATTCGCGTCTGCCGGTATTGCCCGAACAGCGCTGTGACCTGCGACTGTGACAGGATAGCCGCCATCTGCGTAGCGAGCGTGACGAGGAAAGACTCTTCGCTTTCATCGTACTGGCGCAATTCGCGCTGCTGTACGACCAGCACGCCGAGAAGTTGGCGACGCTGAATGATCGGCACGCCGAGAAACGCGCGAAAACGCTCCTCTTTTACCGAAGGAATGTATTTAAAGCTGGGATGTTTTTGCGCATCGGCAAGGTTAATGGGTTCCGCCAGTCTGCCCACCAGACCGACGATCCCCTCATCAAACGCAAGCGCAACGGTTCGACCACGCGGTTTTTTCAACCCCCGCGTCGCCATCAGGTAATAACAGCGTCGGTCATGATCGGCCAGGTAAACCGAGCAAACCTCTGTATCCATCGCAAGACAGATATCCGTGACCAGAATATTCAGCGCCTCGTTCAGACGCGGCGCACTGGCCACTTTTTCAACTATTTCGCGCAGGCGAGTGAGCATAATTTGCGTGGCTTAACCTCTTTTACGTCGATAAGCAGGCGCGCTTTGTAGCTTAGGGGGATTATCCTGAAGCGCCATGACAACACTTGCAAACTCTTTCATTACCCTGCGGTAGACATCGCGTTTAAATGACACCACTTGTCGAACCGGATACCAGTAACTTACCCAGCGCCAGCCGTCAAACTCCGGCGTACTGCTGGTTTGCATATTGATTTCGGCGTCGGCGCTCATTAACTGCAAAAGAAACCACTTTTGTTTCTGGCCGATACATACCGGCTTTGTGTCCCAACGCACCAAACGTTTTGGTAACTTGTAACGCAACCAGTTGCGAGTAGAAGCAAGGATCCGCACATCTTTACGGCTTAACCCAACTTCTTCAAACAGTTCCCGGTACATCGCCTGTTCTGCCGACTCCCCTGGATTTATCCCGCCCTGCGGGAACTGCCAGGAGTGCTGACCAAATCGCCGGGCCCACATCACCTGCCCCTGACGATTACAAATTACGATACCTACATTTGGGCGGTAGCCATCGTCATCAATCACCGGACTACCTCAACATAAACCTTATATATGAACGATTGTTTCATACTCCAGTGAGGCGGTAAACCACTCTGTAATAGTGACACAGCCTAATAACAATTGAATAACTCACAGTAAATAGCCGAGTTATAAACAGATGATGACGCCCTTGCGCCATTTTATTCACCTTTTCTGTGGATATAGTTGTGAAGAAGTATGGAATTACCACGGGAAAACCCAGAACAGTCTGAATTCCTCATGCTGAAAACAGTAAAAATAGTGCCTTATATTCATTGTGTTATAGACAAATCTTACATGCCACCTTCATAAAGCGTGACCAGCATCACATCTAAGATCCTTATGCTGATGAAAGATCAACCAGCGTCGGTTTTATCCACAGATTGTGCCAATAACTTACGCACTATTTGTCTGAATTTTCGATTTTCGTCGCACGTCAAGGCTGTAAATGGAAACAGTAGTGGTGGTTTTACACAGTTATCCCAACTTTCTGTGGATAACATAGTGTAAGATCCTGTTTATTGTCAGTGACCAGAATTGGAAAACCCGCTTCAGCGTTGCGCAACACGAAGAAACAACACAAAAAAGGCAATAAAAATCAGTCTATTGAATATAAGACACAGAAAAAGATAAACTCTGCCCATACGGTATAAAATCACTGCTCATTTTTTGACCTAAGGTAATTGTCATGTCCGCTCTTTGTCCGCTACTGACTCCGCCTGCTTCGGAAGCATTGCTGTTAGCCCAGGCGCGGCAGCTTTCCGGCTATACGTTAGGCGAGCTGGCGGCGATGGCCGGCATTACCACGCCTAAAGATTTGAAGCGAGACAAAGGCTGGATCGGCGTCTTGCTGGAGATCTGGCTCGGCGCCAGCGCCGGGAGCAAGCCGGAGCAGGATTTCGCCGCGTTAGGCGTAGAACTGAAAACCATCCCGGTGGATAGTCTGGGTCGTCCTCTGGAAACAACCTTTGTTTGCGTGGCGCCGTTAACCGGTAACAGCGGCGTGACCTGGGAGACAAGTCACGTACGGCATAAATTGAAGCGCGTGCTATGGGTGCCGGTCGAAGGCGATCGCAGCATACCGTTAGCCGAACGCCGCGTAGGTTCGCCGCTACTCTGGAGTCCGAGTGAAGAAGAGGACAGGCAGCTACGCCTCGACTGGGAAGAGCTGATGGACATGATAGTGCTGGGCCAGGTGGAACGCATTACCGCCCGCCATGGCGAAGTCTTGCAACTGCGACCCAAAGCCGCCAATGCCAGGGCGCTCACCGAGGCTATCGGCGCGCGCGGGGAACCTATTTTGACGCTACCGCGTGGATTTTATCTGAAAAAAAATTTTACGCAGGCGCTGCTGGCTCGCCATTTTTTATTGCAGAATCCGTAACGTCCATTACACGCAAATGCGCCTCCGCTATGGCTACGCATCGGGCCGATGCCGGATAAACGTAAGCGTATTGTCGCCGCTATTTTACACCGTTCCTGGTTGCGCAAATTCAGCCTGGGCTTTCGCCCGTCACTCGACGGGCCTATAATTACCGCTTCTTTTTTTGGCAGGACTTTGTTCGATGTTATTTGCATGGATAACCGATCCTAATGCCTGGCTGGCGCTCGGTACGCTGACGCTGCTGGAGATTGTACTTGGGATCGACAACATTATTTTTCTTTCTCTGGTGGTAGCAAAACTTCCTACGGCGCAACGGAACCACGCACGGCGGCTTGGGTTGGCGGCGGCGATGGTCATGCGCCTGGCGCTGCTGGCGTCAATCGCCTGGGTCACTCGTCTGACTAATCCGCTGTTTGAGCTTTTCGGCGAAGCGATTTCCGCTCGCGATCTCATTCTGTTACTGGGCGGGTTATTTTTAATCTGGAAAGCCAGCAAGGAGATCCATGAGTCCATCGAAGGCGAAGAAGAAGGGTTAAAAACCCGGGTTTCTTCTTTCCTGGGCGCAATAGTGCAGATTATGCTGCTGGATATTATTTTCAGCCTTGATTCAGTTATCACAGCGGTTGGCCTCTCCGATCATCTGTTTATTATGATGGCGGCAGTCGTTATTGCCGTGGGCGTCATGATGTTTGCGGCACGGCCCATCGGCGAGTTTGTTGATCGTCATCCGTCGGTAAAAATGCTGGCGCTCTCCTTTCTGATCCTGGTTGGCTTTACCCTGATTCTGGAAAGTTTCGACGTTCACGTTCCGAAAGGGTATATCTATTTCGCCATGTTCTTCTCTATCGCAGTAGAGAGCCTGAACCTGTTGCGTAATAAAAAGAATCCGCTGTAATCCTGTCTCGCTCCCCCGCCGGGGAGCGAATACTCACTTTATTTCCTTTCTTCTCACAGATTAAGATTTTGCTGCTTCCGACATGCAGAGCTGCGCGTTATTACTAGACTATTATCAGACATATGATTAACAGACTATTATCAGATGCAGGCTACGTGAGGACAAACGGATGAAAAAGTGGGCAGTTGTAATTTCCGCAGTAGGGTTGGCTTTTGCGGTATCCGGATGCAGCAGCGATTATGTAATGGCGACGAAAGATGGTCGTATGATCCTGACCGATGGAAAACCGCAAGTTGACGATGATACCGGTCTGGTCAGCTATACCGATGCACAGGGAAACGAGATGCAAATCAACCGTGACGAAGTGTCTCAAATCATCGAACGTTAAGCGGTGGCCTGTGATCGAGGTCAGCGTTCTGCAAGCCTTCAGGCTGCGTCCCGTAACGGTGCGTGGCGACCACGCCCGGTAACAATTACGCCGTGCAGCCTGCAATTTTACTTTCCCTTTTGCCTTCCCTCTGCCATTTTTATTGTCCTTTGTCGGGAATTTCTGACTTCATAATAAAAAGGAAACGGCTATGCACTATCACCGTATACCCCACAGCTCGCTCGAAGTAAGTACGCTAGGGCTGGGCACAATGACATTTGGTGAACAAAACAGCGAAGCCGACGCTCACGCACAGCTCGACTATGCCATCGCAAATGGCATTAACCTTATCGACGCCGCCGAGATGTATCCGGTACCTCCGCGCCCGGAAACACAAGGGCTGACGGAATCCTATATCGGTAACTGGCTCGCCAAACGCGGCAACCGTGAAAAACTGATCATCGCCAGCAAAGTTAGCGGACCGGCACGTAATAATGATCAAGGCATCCGGCCTCATCAGGCGCTGGATCGTAAAAATATTCGCGAAGCGCTACACGACAGTTTGACCCGATTGCAGACCGATTATCTGGATTTGTATCAGGTGCACTGGCCGCAGCGTCCCACTAACTGCTTCGGTAAACTCGGCTATAACTGGACGGATTCCACACCAGTAGTAAGTCTGCTGGAGACGTTAGACGCGCTAAGTGAGTTTCAGCGAGCGGGTAAGATTCGTTATATTGGCGTTTCAAATGAGACAGCGTTTGGCGTTATGCGCTATCTGCATCTGGCGGAAAAACATGACCTGCCGCGTATTGTCACGATCCAGAACCCCTATAGCCTGTTAAACCGCAGTTACGAGGTCGGGCTGGCGGAAGTCAGCCAGTATGAAGGTGTTGAATTGCTCGCCTACTCCTGTCTGGCGTTTGGCACATTAACCGGTAAATACCTGAACGGGGCCAAACCCGCAGGCGCGCGGAATACCTTGTTCAGCCGCTTCACACGTTACAGCGGCGAACAGGCGCAAAAAGCCGTTGCCGCCTACGTCGATATCGCGAAGCGTCACAATCTTGATCCGGCGCAGATGGCGCTGGCCTTTGTTCGCCGCCAGCCGTTTGTCGCCAGTACGTTACTGGGCGCAACCACGATGGCGCAGCTCAAGACGAATGTGGAAAGTCTGCATCTGACGTTAAGCGAAGAGGTTCTGGCGGAGATTGAGGCGGCGCATCAGGTTTATACCTATCCGGCGCCGTGATGGTCAGTGCCCGGTGGCGCTACGCTTCCGGGCTTACAGAGACAATGTAAGCCGGATAACGCGCGCTCGCCGCCCGGCATATTCACTCAGTATGATGCCTGCCGGCGCTGCCAGATCCACAGCGCCGCGATCGCCAGCGCGAACAGCACGCCAAAGCCGATACCTATCGCCACTGCCGGAACGCCAACCAGCACCGCGAGCGAGTACAGTCCCAGCATTAATAGCATGGCGCTATTCTCGCCCAGATTTTGTACGGCAATGGCATTCCCGGCGCCAACGCTCTTCTTACCGCGCTCCTGGAGCAAAGCGTTGAGCGGCACCACAAAAAAGCCGCCCAGCATACCTATCAACAGCAACAAGGCATAAGCAGGCAGCAATGCGTGCTGTAATGAGAAGATTGCAACCACAACGCCAATCAAAATCCCGGCGGGCATACAGCGCGATACGGTCTCCAGCGTCACCAGTTTTGCCGCCGCACCCGCGCCGACCACAATGCCTACCGCCACCATGGCGTTCAGGTAAGTTGGCGTGGCGTTATCCGTAATGCCCAGCGCCACCGGCACCCACAGCACCAGCAGAAAACGCAGCGTCACGCCTGCGCCCCAGAATAGCCCGGTCCCCACCAGCGAAAAACGCGTTTCACCGTTACGCCAAAGGACAACGCAAGCGCTGAAGAAGCTACGCGTCATCGCCGACAACCGCCAGGATTGTCCTGGACGCGCCGCCACAAGCTTCGGGATAAACAGGTTCGCCGCCACTGCGCCAGCGTAGGCCAACGCGCAGGCAACCAGCGCAGCGATGACATGCCAGTCGGCCAGTACGCCGCCCGCGACGGAACCGAGCAAAATCGCCGCAATCGTAGAGGCTTCCATCAGGCCATTGGCTTTCACCAGCTTATCGCCCGTCGTCAGTTCGCCCAGAATACCGTATTTCGCCGGAGAATAAGCCGCCGCGCCAATCCCGACCAACGTATAACCGACAAAAGGATTTACGCCGAGGCAGATACCTGCCGCTCCCGCCAGTTTAAGACCATTGGCGACCATCATCACCCGGCCTTTGGCAAAGCTGTCCGCTATCTGGCCGACAAACGGCGCAAAAAGAATGTAAGCGCCCACAAACACCATTTGCAAAACAGGCTGGCTCCAGTCCGGGTAAAACTGGGCTTTCAGCAGCGCCAGCGTCGCAAACAGCAGCGCATTATCGCCAAAAGCCGAGAGAAACTGCGCGACAATCACCGACAGCATCCCTTTCGACCAGATGGAGGTGTTAGTACGTACTGACTCACTCATGATGTTGTTCCGGCGCATCCACCCAACTTTTCAGCGTCACAAAATCGGGTTTCCCGCTGCCAAGCAAGGGAAGCTGTTTCAGATAACGGATATCACGCGGGACGGCAAGTTCCGGAATACCGTGTTCACGGGCATAGTGCTGTAACTTTTCTCGGGTGAGTTCGCTGTCAGTCGTAAACAGTACCAGCGCTTCACCTTTGCTGGCATCGCTTTTAATGGCGGTAGCGTGCATTTTGTCCGCCGAAACGCCAAGCGCCAGTTGCTCGACCATCTCCAGCGAGACCATTTCGCCAGCAATTTTCGCAAAGCGTTTCGCGCGCCCCTGAATCTGCACAAAACCATTTTCATCGAAGCGTACAATGTCGCCCGTGTCGTACCAGCCGCGCTCGGTTTCGCCTCTGGCGTTTTCCGCTGACGGCACCTCCAGCACGCCCGGTTTTTCCACGCGCAGATAGCCATTCATGATATTCGGCCCTTTCAGCTGTAGCCGACCGCCGTTTTCAATACCGGGCACCGCCAGCAGACGCGCGTCCATGCCAGGCAGAATGCGGCCAACAGTGCCCGGCTTAGCCGCCATCGGCACGTTAATCGAGACTACTGGCGCGCATTCCGTTACCCCGTAGCCCTCAAGAATGCGCAGACCGAATTTATCCTGCCACAGTTGTTTGGTGCTCTCCTGAAGTTTTTCCGCACCGGCCACCACATAGCGCAGGCGATAAAAATCATACGGATTGGCAAAGCGCGCATAGTTGCCGAGGAAGGTTGACGTACCAAACAACACGGTACAGTTACGGTCATAGACCAGTTCCGGCACAATGCGGTAGTGCAGCGGACTTGGATAAAGAAACACTTCCGCGCCGGTCAACAACGGCGTAAACAGGCCCACCGTCAAACCGAACGAGTGAAAGAGCGGCAGCGCCGACATAAAACGGTCATTGGCGGTGAAATCCGCAATCGTTTTTATCTGCTCGACGTTCGCCAGAATGCTTTTATGGCTGTGCACCACCCCTTTCGGGTGCCCTTCCGAGCCGGAGGTAAAAAGAATGATCGCCGCGTCTTCCGGCTGCTGTTTTACCTGCGCCAGTCGCGGCGCCAGGAGGTGGGCAAAAATCCACAGCTTGTCGGCGGGTGTGACGTCCGCTTTTAAATCTTCCAGGTAAACCCAGCGAACCTGCGTTAGCTGCTCCGGCAGGTGCCACAATTTACCTTTATCGAGGAACTGGCGGGAGGTAAAAATCGTTTTAATTTCCGCCGCGGTAATCGCGCTGGTCAGCCCTTTTACCCCCGCTGTGTAGTTCATCATGGCCGGAATGCGGCGACGAGAAACCGCGCCGAAAATCACCGCCGCGCTGATGGCGGCATTCGGCAGCATTAAACCGATTTTCTCGCCCTTAACGCTGTACTTTTCCAGAATCCGGCCAACAAAAAGCGTCTTGGTCAGTAACTTACGATACGTATCCGGCGTAAAGTTAATGTCCTCAATACAGTTTTTACCCGCGCCGTAACGATATTGCGCCGCCAGCAACGATTCGTATAACGTCTCGCGCGGGCGCACCGCCATACGCGCTTCCATCATGATCTGGTGCAGCATCTCACCCGCTATTTTACGCCTGTCGCGCGCGCGCGGCGCTTCCGGCATCGGTATTTGCGTCGGCGGTAAAATATGAAGCTGAATGCGGGGGAATAAGCGCCGTTTAACCAGACCTTTCAGGCGGCTGAAAGGGGTAAGCTCCGCGCCGTCAATGCGGAGCGGAATGACGGTTGCGCCCGATTTTGCCGCCACAAAGCCTGCGCCGTCATAAATTTTCATCAGCGAGCCGGTCACGGAAATCCGCCCTTCCGGGAAAATCACCACTGGATGCCCCTGCTCCACCAGACGCACCAGGTGTTTAATGGACATGGGTTTAGTGGGATCGAGCGGTACAAAATCGATCAGCGGCGTTAACCAGCGCATATACCATTGCTGGCTGATGGAGGTATATACCGCAAAGACAGGCCGTACCGGCAAAAACAGCGCCAGTAGCATACCATCGATAAATGAAACGTGATTGGGGGTAATTAAGACCCGGTTCCCCTGTAGCGCCCGGACATCGCCAGTGACGCGCACACGATAAAGCACGCGAAACAGGTTACGGAAAAATCCAAACAGCATTTCAACTCCCTTTGGCCGACAATTCGCTAAAACATGAATTGTGGCAGATTACACGAGTTGCGTAACAGGAGCGATAGCAAAATAGGTTCGAAAAAAAACCTGCGCATCCGCGCAGGTTGGTGCAAGAGACAGGTACGAAGAGCGTACCGAATAATCTCACCAATCAATACCTCTGGGATCTTGATTGTGGGCTTCGCGCGTCTGCATCGCCAGTCCGAAAACGCAAAGGAATAAACGGAAATGCAACGAGTTGTGTAAATTATCCGTTACTGTTACAGGTTCAGGCGAAACAAAAAAAAACCTGCGCATCTCTACGCAGGTTGGTGTAATTCGTGTGATCAACAATGACGTTGATTCCACCTATCAATACCTCTGGGATCACCACTCTATCAACCTGACTCGCTGGCCTGCCAGCAGACAATCGCAACAGCGCTTCGCAAACTGTAACGAAAGATTTGTATTGTCACTTTACAGACGCATTTCTCCCGTGCAGGTCACATTTGCCCGACACGGCGGGGCAAGAGGCTTGAACAGACGTTCATTTTCCGTAAAACTGGCGTAATGTAAGCGTTTACCCACTATAGGTATTATCATGGCGACCATAAAAGATGTAGCCCGACTGGCCGGTGTTTCAGTCGCCACCGTTTCTCGCGTTATTAACGATTCGCCAAAAGCCAGCGAAGCGTCCCGGCTGGCGGTGACCAGCGCAATGGAGTCCCTGAGCTATCACCCTAACGCCAACGCGCGCGCGCTGGCACAGCAGGCAACGGAAACCCTCGGTCTGGTGGTCGGCGACGTTTCCGATCCTTTTTTCGGCGCGATGGTGAAAGCCGTTGAACAGGTGGCGTATCACACCGGCAATTTTTTACTGATTGGCAACGGGTATCATAACGAACAAAAAGAGCGTCAGGCTATTGAACAGTTGATTCGTCATCGTTGCGCAGCGTTAGTGGTGCACGCCAAAATGATTCCGGATGCGGACCTGGCCTCATTAATGAAGCAAATCCCCGGCATGGTGCTGATTAACCGCATTTTACCGGGGTTAGAACACCGCTGTGTCGCGCTGGATGACCGTTACGGGGCATGGCTGGCGACCCGGCATCTGATCCAGCAAGGTCATACGCGTATTGGGTATATCTGTTCCAATCACACTATCTCTGATGCCGAAGATCGCCTGAGGGGCTATTACGATGCGCTGGCGGAAAGCCATATCCCGGCTAACGATCGGCTGGTGACGTTCGGCGAACCGGATGAAAGCGGCGGCGAGCAGGCGATGACTGAGTTATTAGGTCGCGGCAGAAATTTTACCGCAGTGGCCTGCTATAACGACTCGATGGCGGCTGGCGCGATGGGAGTATTAAATGATAATGGCGTGGGGGTGCCGGGCGAAGTATCGCTCATCGGTTTTGATGATGTACTGGTCTCACGCTATGTGCGTCCCCGACTGACCACCATTCGGTATCCGATCGTCACCATGGCGACACAGGCGGCGGAACTGGCGTTAGCGCTGGCAGGGAAATGCCCTACGCCGGAAGTGACCCATGTATTTAGTCCGACACTGGTACGCCGACATTCGGTATCCACGCCGACGGATACCGGGCACCTGTCGACAACCGATTAATCAGGGTAGCATGATGGCGACAATGCTGGATGTTTCCCGCCATGCGGGCGTATCAAAGGCCACCGTCTCACGAGTGCTGAATGGGACGGGGCAGGTAAAAGAAAGCACGCGCCAGAAAGTGTTTACGGCGATGCAGGCTCTGGACTATCGCCCCAACCTGCTGGCACGCTCGCTGGCGAATCGCACCAGCAACAGCATCGGTCTGGTCGTCTCTACGTTTGACGGCTTCTATTTTGGCAGTTTGTTGCGCCGGGCGTCGCGCCAGGCGGAGTTTCATAACAAGCAGTTGATCGTCACCGATGGTCACGATACGCCGGAACGAGAGCAGAAAGCCGTACAAATGTTGGCCGACAGACAGTGCGACGCTATTATTCTTTACACTCGCTATATGGATGAGCCGGCGATTTTGTCGTTGATTGACGCCACGGAAATGCCGCTGGTGATTATTAATCGCAACGTCACTCAGGCCCGCGATCGCGCTATTTTCTTCGAGCAGGAGACGGCGGCATTCCAGGCGGTGGAATACCTGATTACGCAGGGCCATCGCGATATCGCCTGTATTACGCTGCCTGTTCATACTCCCACCGGCACATCACGCGTAGCGGGTTATCGCAAGGCGCTGGAAAAATATGGCATCCCCTGGCAACCGGCAAAAGTGAAATACGGCGATTACACGCTGACGCGCGGCTATGACGCCTGCCGGGAATTACTGGAGGAAGGCGTCACGTTTAGCGCGCTATTCGCCTGTAATGATGACACGGCGCTGGGCGCGGCAAAAGCGCTGCGCCAGGCCGGATTACGCATCCCGCAGGATGTGTCGCTGTTTGGTTTTGACGATGCGCCGGGCGCAACCTGGCTTGAACCGGGGCTTTCAACAGTCTATTTACCCATCGAGGATATGATAGCCACCGCGATCGATCAGGCTGTTCGTCTGGCGAACAGCGAGCCGGTCGCCCCGATCCCGCCCTTTACCGGCACGCTGATTCTGCGCGAGTCCGTCGCCGCGGGCCCGTTTTTTCAACGTCCGGCCTAATGATGCGCTTCAGAGCATCTCCAGCGCTAACAGCTCTTCAATGGTCTGACGACGGCGGATCAGCCGCGCCTGTCCATTGTCAAACAGCACTTCCGGCAGGAGCGGGCGGCTGTTGTAATTCGATGACATAGACGCGCCGTACGCGCCGGTATCGTGCAATACGAGGTAATCGCCGGGGATGACCGCAGGTAAGGCGCGTGTTTCAACCATTCCCCCTTCCTGCTGCGTAAAAACATCGCCTGATTCGCATAGCGGCCCGGCGACCACCGTCTCGACCCACGGGCCATTTTCAAGCGCGCGACCATCCGCCGCCAGCGCCGAAATACGGTGATAGCTACCGTACATCGCCGGGCGCATCAGATCGTTAAAACCCGCATCTACCAGCACGAAATGGCGGCTTCCCATCTGTTTTACGCTACGCACCTGCGTTACCAGCACGCCCGATTGCGCCACCAGAAAACGTCCGGGTTCGATCTCAAGTTTGACCGCATGTCCCAGATGGCGGGCGATTTGCTCGCGCGCTGCGTTCCACAGGCCATAGTAATGGCGCGTATCAACGGGCTCTTCTCCCTCACGATAAGGTATCGAGAGTCCGCCGCCTGCCGAAATCGCCTCCACATCCTGACCACATTCCAGCACCTGGCGTACCATCGCGCCGCAAACCTGCTCCAGATGGCCATAATCGACGCCGGAACCAATGTGCATATGGATACCGACAAGTTTCAGTCGGTATTTCTGCATTACCGCCAGCGCCGCCGGAAGATCGCTATGCCAGATGCCGTGTTTGCTGTTTTCGCCCCCGGTGTTGGTTTTCTGGCTGTGGCCGTGACCAAAGCCAGGATTCACGCGCAACCAGACGCGATGCCCAGGCGAAACCTGACCAAGCTGCGTCAGCATATCTACCGAGCCGGCATTGACCGGAATATGCAGTTCACTGACGCGCGCCAGCGTGGCGGCGTCAATCACATCGGCGGTAAAAACGATATCATCAGGGCACGTTTGCGGATCGTAGCCCGCCGCCAGCGCACGTTCGATCTCCCCCAATGAAACAGAATCCACCTTGACACCCTGCGCGCGCATTAAGCGCAGGATATGAATGTTCGAACAGGCTTTTTGCGCAAAACGCACGACGTCAAACTGCTGCAGGGCGGCTATCTGACGGCGAATAATGTGCGCGTCATAGACCCAGACCGGACAGCCGAATTCAGCAGGCAATCTGAGCAAATTTTCAGCGTTAAGGTCAGTTTCAGCGTGATAATGCGGCAATGACATAACAAACTCCGGAACAGGCTTTTTAACGATTACGCCATACCTTAGAAAGAATAAAAAATATCGTTTTATTGTCAGTCTATGCAAAAATGATATGGGATAAATGATTCAGGGAAACGTATGGCTGCCGTAAATTTACGTCACATTGAAATTTTTCACGCCGTAATGACCGCCGGAAATCTCACCGAAGCGGCGCGGCTGCTGCATACCTCGCAGCCTACCGTCAGCCGCGAGCTGGCGCGTTTTGAGAAAGTGCTGGGATTAACGCTGTTTGAGCGCACACGCGGGCGCTTACATCCGACGGTGCAAGGGCTACGCCTGTTCGAAGAGGTACAACGCTCCTGGTATGGGTTGGATCGCATCGTCAGCGCGGCGGAAAGTCTGCGCGAGTTCCGTCAGGGCGAACTCTCTATCGCCTGCCTGCCGGTCTTTTCACAATCCTTTTTGCCGCCGCTACTACCGCCTTTTCTGGCGCGTTATCCGGATGTCAGCCTGAATATTGTGCCGCAGGAGTCGCCGTTGCTGGAAGAGTGGCTCTCCGCTCAGCGCCACGACTTAGGGCTGACGGAGACGCTTCATGCCCCGGCAGGAACAACCCGTACCGAGTTACTAACGCTAAATGAAGTGTGCGTACTGCCCTGCGACCATCCGCTTGCCGCCAAAACGGTACTGACGCCAGACGATTTTCAGGGGGAAAACTTTATCAGCCTCTCCCGCCTGGACAGCTATCGACAGTTGTTGGATACGTTATTTGCCGAACATCAGGTGAAGCGCAGAATGGTGGTGGAAACGCATAGCGCGGCCTCCGTCTGCGCGATGGTGCGCGCCGGGGCGGGCGTTTCGATCGTTAACCCGCTGACCGCGCTGGACTATGCCGCCAGCGGCGTCACCGTTCGCCGCTTCAGCATTGACGTGCCCTTTACCGTCAGCCTGATTCGCCCGCTACACCGCCCCGCCTCCGCGCTGGTTGACGCCTTCAGTAAGCATTTACAAACGCATCTTTCGCGCCTGGTCGAACCGCTGGAGGTTATTCTGGGGCCGATGACGAAAGCATAAAGCTCACGGCATCTGCGGCATGAATTGCCGTGGTATCGAAAACCGGTAGCGCGCTTTGCGTCTGGGGAACAAGCAAACCTATTTCAGTGCAGCCAAAAATAACGCCCTGCGCGCCTTGCGCAGCCAGTTGTTCGATAACCTGTAAATAATAGTGGCGCGACGCGTCAGTGAATGTCCCCTGGCAGAGCTCGTCAAAAATGACCTGATTGATACGCGCCCGATCGTCCGCCTCCGGCACGATGGTCTCAATCGCAAATTGCTGTTCCAGCCGCCCGCGATAAAAATCCTGCTCCATCGTATAGCGGGTCCCTAATAGCGCCACGCGATGCAACCCCTGACGGGCGATAGCTCGCCCGGTAGCATCCGCGATGTGTAGGAAAGGCAGAGAACAACGAGATTCAATAACGTGCGCGATTTTATGCATGGTGTTGGTACACAGCACAATGCCTTCTGCGCCCGCCTGCTGTAACCCCTGGGCGGCCTGCGCCAGGATATCGCCCGCTTTATCCCACTCGCCGCGGCGTTGACATACTTCAATATCGTGGAAATCTACGCTATGCAGCAGTAAGCTCGCCGAGTGCAGGCCTCCCAGCTGCTGTTTAATGCCTTCATTGATTAAACGGTAATAAGGGATAGTCGATTCCCAGCTCATACCACCCAACAGTCCGATCGTTTTCACTGCGCTCTCCTTTTTGTAAAGCATTATGGCAGTGAAGCAAACTTACACATCCGTTTCCAGTCTATTTTTCATCATGCCGGATAACAGGCGTTATCCGGCATGGGAGGGGGGATTACACGCCAATATTTCTTAGCTTCTCGCCCGCCATTAGCTTGCGTTCGATATGCTCCAGGGTGACATTTTTGGTTTCCGGAATCAGCCAGAAAGTGATACCGATAAAAGCGATATTCAGCGCGGTGTAAAGCCAGAATGTACCTGCCGCGCCAATGCTGTCCAACAGTGTCAGGAATGTCGCGCCGATGATCATGTTCGATACCCAGTTTGTTGTGGTTGAACAGGTAATGCCAAAATCACGGCATTTCAGCGGCTGGATTTCCGAACACAGTATCCACACCACCGGAGCGGCGCTCATCGCGTAACCGGCGATACACATCATCGTCATCCCAACGGAAAGCCAGGAGAGACCGCTTGATGCCGTACCGTTATCAAACTGCATCAGGCAGTAGCCCAACACCAATGTCCCTAACGCCATTACGCTGAAACCGATTTTTAACGCCGGTTTACGCCCGGCCTTATCGACCGTAAAGACGGCGATAAACGTCGCGAACATAAAGGTCAGTCCGACCACCAGCGTAGCGATCATTTGCTGTTCCGTGGTGGTAAAGCCGGCCATTTTAAAAATGCGCGGCGCATAGTACATAATGATGTTCATGCCGGTGAACTGCTGCATTGCCTGTAGCAGCATACCGAGGAACACGGCGCGGCGAACATTGCGGTTAGCTTTAAATAATGCCCACCCTCCCTGCTTGAGTTTGAGGCTTTCCCGAATCTCATTCAGTTCATCACGGGCTTTTTCCGAGGTATCGCGCAGCATACGCAGCACCTCTTCCGCTTCAATATGGCGACCTTTTTGCGCCAGCCAACGCGGACTATTCGGCAGGAATACCACGAGAATAATGAGCAACACCGCAGGCAGCGCCAGCACGCCCAACATCGCGCGCCAGTTGCCGCTGTAGCTGAATGCCGTATCGGATAAAAAAGCCAGCACAATGCCTAACGTCACCATCAGTTGATACATACTGATCATTTTGCCGCGAACATTTTCACTTGCCATTTCAGAGAGATAAAGCGGCGCGGTATAGGAGGCAATCCCTACTGCTACGCCCAGTATCACGCGGGCGCCAATCAATACTTCCACGCTGGAAGCAAACGCCGACCCCAGCGAGCCGAGCACGAACAAAATCGCGCCGGCCATCAGGCTATACTTACGCCCCAGCCGGAATGAAAGCCAGCCGTTAAATAATGCGCCAATTGCCGCGCCAAGCATCATGCTGCTGACGACCCATTCCTGCAGCCGGCTGGTCAGTACGAAATGGTCGGTAATAAAAGGCAGCGCCCCGGCGATAACGCCGATATCCAGACCAAATAACAGTCCCGCTACCGCTGCAGAAACCGAAACAAACATATTCATACGTCGTGTGTCGCGAAGCGAACGCGGCGTTAAAGCAGAGTCATGATTAATAGAGACCATATTTTCCTGCCACAACAGAGTAAGACATAGCCTGAAAGTACGGGATACTCTTCCTCAAGTGTCAGGCTGGAAACGGCATAAATATGGATTAAATGGCTACGCTATAGCGATATGTGATGGATATTACACTTTTTAAATTTAACGCCGTTGCCGGGTATTTTTTTAAACCACCAATATTTCAATGAATTAAACCATTGATCATAGCTATTATTTAACAATATATGGATTAAGTTAAACCCACAATATGGACTATGCTAATGAGATCATAAAAAAACCCTGTACGAGGACAGGGCTTTATCAGTTTTTTCGGCCAAAGCGTCGATTTTTCCAGAAACGCATTTGTCAGTAGCGGATTAACGCGCCAGCCAACCGCCATCTACCGCTATGGTATAGCCGTTAACATAATCAGCGGCGCTGGATGCCAGGAAGACTACCGGCCCCATTAAATCGCCCGGTAGCCCCCAACGTCCAGCCGGAATACGGTCGAGAATTTCGGCGCTACGTTGTGCATCAGCGCGCAATTGCTGGGTATTATTCGTGGACATATAGCCCGGCGCGATGGCGTTCACATTGATATTGTGTTTCGCCCACTCGTTCGCCATCAGACGCGTTATTCCCATTACGCCGCTTTTCGACGCGGTATAAGACGGAACGCGAATGCCGCCCTGGAAGGAGAGCATAGACGCGATATTAATAATTTTGCCGCCGTTGCCCTGGGCAATAAAATGTTTTGCCGCCGCCTGAGACATAAAGAACACGCTCTTGATGTTCAGGTTCATGACGTCATCCCAGTCTTTTTCCGTGAAATCAATCGCATCTTCACGACGGATCAAACCCGCGTTATTCACCAGAATATCAATATGACCGTATTCCGCCACCGCCCGTTCCAGTAATGCCGGAATACCATCGATTTGACGCAGATCGGCTGTCAGGCTTAAAAAACGACGTCCCAGAGCGGTGACGCGCGCAATAGTTTCCGTCGGTTCAACAATGTTAATACCGACAATGTCACAGCCCGCTTCCGCCAGCCCTAACGCCATCCCCTGCCCCAATCCGGTATCGCACCCCGTCACAACCGCGACTTTACCTTCAAGAGAAAATGCATTCAAAATCATTGTTAATCCTTATTTTTGTCATGCCTGTCACGCACAGGCGTTATCACCGGTCGCGACTAGCGCAGATCTTGTACCGCAACGTGATCCATGTCATCGAAGACCTGATTTTCCCCTACCATGCCCCAAATAAACGTATAGGCTTTGGTGCCAACGCCGGAATGTATTGACCAGCTTGGGGAAATAACCGCCTGTTCATTACGCATCACAATATGACGGGTTTCCTGAGGCTGCCCCATCATATGGAAAACGCAACTGTCCTCTTCCATATTGAAATAGAGGTACACTTCCATACGGCGCTCATGGGTATGGCATGGCATGGTGTTCCATAGATTGCCGGGCGCCAGTTCGGTGAGTCCCATACTGAGCTGACAGGTTTCCAGTACATCCGGTACGAAGTATTTATTGATGGTGCGACGGTTACTGGTGAGGTTATCGCCTAAGGTGACGGGCGCAACGTCGGCAGGCGACACTTTTTTCGTCGGATAAGCGGTATGCGCTGGCGCGCAGTTGTAATAAAACTTCGCCGGTCTGCTCGCCTCATTGCTGACGAAGACCAGCTCTTTCGCCCCTTTACCAATATACAGAGCATCACGATGACCAATGTCATGGCGCTGCCCGTCAACGATAATGGCGCCCGCGCCGCCAATATTAATGACGCCCAGCTCGCGGCGGTCCAGTAACCGGGAAACGCCAAGCTGTTTACCCACCTCTCCGCCGATTTCAACGGGATGGCTGACGGGCATAATGCCGCCGACAATAATACGGTCGATATGGCTGTAGACCATCGTATATTCATCAGCGACAAAAATATTTTCTATTAAAAACTCGCGTCGCAGCGCCTGGGTGTCCAGCGTTTTAGCGTGCTCGCTATGGATGCTTTGCCTTACGTCCACTTTTTCCTCCAATGATAAATCGATCGCAATGGCATAAAATCAAAACACTGTTTTGATTTATTTAACGGCATCATAGTCGCCTGGATAAAGGTTTTCAACAATAAATAAAACAACGTTTCATTTATATGGTTGGTTATTTTTAAAACTGCTGTAGCGATCACGAACGGCGCTAAAACTTACGCACTTGTCTGATTTTCAGACATGTGCGCCAGATGCTGTATGCGGTTACTCAGATAAAAATTGGAGCTTGTTTTAGAACGAGGTCTGATGTGCGAATTGAATTAAAAGCGGTATGCGTCTGCAATGCCCGACGCGGCAAGAAGTTCTGCGCTATAACGAAAAAGGGGGGTCTGTCACTGGCTTTGCCCTCGTGATAGAGGGCTTTTTATAACGGAATACTGAAGCAGAAAAAGGATGGCTGGCGTAGGATCAGTCGCGTTCAATGGTTAAAGCAACGCCCTGGCCGCCACCGATACACAGCGTCGCCAGACCTTTTCGCGCGTCGCGTTTAACCATTTCGTGCACCAGTGAAACCAGAATTCGACAACCGGAAGCGCCAATAGGATGCCCCAGCGCAATCGCGCCGCCATTAACGTTTACCCGTCGCTCATCCCATTCCAGCATTTTTCCTACCGACAACGCCTGGGCGGCAAACGCTTCGTTGGCTTCGATAAGGTCGACCTCCGTCAGTTGCCAGCCGGCACGCTCCAGACAGCGCCGGGTAGCATATACCGGCGCAATCCCCATTAGCGCAGGATCGACGCCGACGCTGGCAAACGCGCGGATGCGCGCCAGCACCGGCAGCCCCAGCGCCTGGGCTTTCGCCTCGCTCATCATCATCACCGCGGCGGCGCCATCGTTGATTGAGGAGGCATTACCCGCCGTCACCGAACCTAAACTATCAAACGCCGGATGCAGCAGGGCTAACCCCTCCGCACTGGCGTCGGCCCGCGGTTGTTCATCCGTATCGACAATTGCGGTCTGCCCATTACGTTGCGTGACGATGGGGACAATCTCATCTTTAAAACGCCCGGTATCAATCGCGGCCCTGGCTTTTTGCTGCGAACTGAGCGCATAAGCATCCTGTAACTCGCGGCTGATGCCATATTCCCGCGCCAGGTTTTCTGCCGTCACGCCAATGTGATAATCGTTGAAGGCATCCCATAAGCCATCATGTACCAGACTATCCACCAGATTGTCGGCATCAGGCAACGCGCCGGTACGGCTGTCATTGAGGACATGCGGCGCACGGCTCATATTCTCCTGCCCGCCCGCGATAACAATGTCCGCTTCGCCGCACTGAATAGCCTGCGTCGCCAGGTGCAACGCTTTTAAACCGGAACCACAAACGTCATTAATGGTAATGGCGGAAACGGTAGTCGGCAGCCCTCCTTTGATGGCTGACTGGCGCGCCGGATTCTGCCCGGCGCCAGCCGTCAGTACCTGACCGAGGATGACCTCATCGATAGCGTTAGCGTCCACGCCGGTGCGCTCAATTAACGCTTTTACGACCATGCTCCCCAGCTCGACGGCGGAATGACGGGCCAGCGTTCCCTGAAAACAGCCGATGGGTGTCCGTAAAGCCCCCACTATCACAACCTCTTTCATTACCACCTCAGCGCAAAATGACAACGCCATAGTAGAGCATTGTTAAAATTAGTTATCTTGATTGTTTAAAAAAAGTGAGTTTTATCACAAAGGAAATGACGCTGATTTGACGGTGACGCAGCTTATTTCTGCTGCAAATGGTAGCGAAGCCAGTTCCCTGCCGTTCCGGGCGGCGTCTTCTTGTTCCACAGCAAATCAATAGCAATCGCCCTCGGCCAGCCAGGAACTTCCAGCTGGGCCAGCGGTTTTTCCGCCGCAAACTCTTCCACCAGCGCGCAGGGCAATACGCACCAGCCAAATCCCTGAACCGCCATGCTCAACAGTAATAAATAGTTTGGCGCTGACCAGGCCGGGCCGCGCGTAATGTTGGCGTTAGAGTCAAGGTAGGTATTCAGACGCAGCTCGCGCCAGGTATGCAGTTGCTCCCATTGCAGGTTCGTCTGCGACGCCAACGGATGCGTGGTCGCCACATAAACCCCCATCCAGCTTTGAACAGGCAGACGCGTCGCGCCAATGTTTGTGGGATAGTCATCACGCGCTTCAATCAGGCCTATCTGGGCGCGCCCTTTTTGCAACAGGTCGATGACATCATCATTTTCTCCGATCAAGCATTCAAACTCGGTATGCGGAAATTGACGATCAAACTGCGCCATTAACTCTTCCAGACTGTCAGGGTGCAGGGTATCAGAGAGGACGAACGTGAGTCTTGCCTCCGTCTCGCCGGATAACGTCAGCGCCACCTCATCCAAACGATCGCTCGCCGATAAAATAGCCTGAACATAGCTAAGCACCCGTTTTCCTTCTTCGGTCAGAACGGGCTGGCGCGAAGATCGATCAAATAATGAAAATCCCAGATCCGCCTCCAGATGCGCAATGGCGGTACTAATGGTGGACTGGCTTTTACGCAGGCGGCGCGCCGCCGCAGAAAACGAACCGCAAGAGACGGTCTCAACAAATGCCATTAACGCTTCAGGTGAGTAACGCATAACCTATCTACTTTATCGATGGATATTATCTTTTAGGTATCACATTAAACGATAAAATAGCGGAAATTTCTTTAGCTTGATTAAGAGTAAGGTTTTTTCGTTTATGCAACATGACGCCATACAACGTCGCTCGCTGCCGGAGCGTATTTTCCATGCTGTCTGTTTTGAAGGTATTGCGACTGCGATACTGGCGCCAACGACCGCCTGGCTAATGCAGCGCTCGGTGCTGGAGATGGGCGGCCTGACGATATTGCTGGCAACGACGGCCATGATCTGGAATATCATTTATAACGCTCTGTTTGATCGACTGTGGCCTGCGCATCAGGTGAGACGAACCGCCAAAGTGCGCGCACTCCATGCGTTAGGATTTGAAAGTGGGTTTATTGTCATTGGCGTGAGTATTGTCGCCTGGGTACTGAATGTCAGCCTGCTACAAGCATTCACCCTGGAAATTGGTTTCTTCCTGTTCTTTTTGCCGTACACGATGCTGTACAACTGGGCATACGATGTTTTACGCCAGCGAATAGTGACCCGCCGCCAACAGCGCGTTAGTGCATGATATTGCTCTTTTTTGCCGGGATCGCAACGCTCCCGGCCCCCCTCCTCCACGACATCCATCTGCTTAAAACGCCCCCAACTGACGCTATTTATGGTAAATTGCGCTTCTTTTTGTGTGTTTTATAGTTGATAAATTCAAATAATGTCTAAAATTTGGTCAAAAGATGAGACTCTCTGGAGTTTTGCATTATACGGAACGGCTGTAGGCGCAGGCACTCTTTTCCTTCCCATCCAGTTGGGATCGGCAGGCGCAATCGTGCTATTTATTACCGCGCTGGTCGCCTGGCCTCTGACATACTGGCCGCATAAGGCGCTGTGTCAGTTTATTCTTTCCTCAAAGACTTCTGCCGGTGAGGGAATTACTGGCGCCGTTACTCATTATTACGGCAAGAAAATCGGCAGTATTATTACCACGCTTTATTTCATTGCGTTTTTTGTCGTGGTATTAATTTATGCTGTGGCGATTACCAATTCCCTGACAGAGCAATTAGCGAAGCATATTCAGATAGATATTCGCATCCGGATGGCAGTTAGCTTCGGCGTAGTACTTATCCTGAATATGATTTTCTTAATGGGAAGACATGCCACTCTTCGCGTAATGGGCTTTTTAGTCTTTCCACTTATCGCTTACTTCTTGTTCCTTTCGCTCTACTTAACCGGAAGCTGGCAACCTTCGTTACTGACCGGGCAGATGTCTTTGGATAGTCACACGTTGCACCAGGTATGGATTTCTATTCCGGTGATGGTTTTTGCTTTTAGCCATACGCCCATTATTTCGACGTTTGCCATCGACAGACGGGAAAATTTTGGCGATCAGGCCATGGATAAATGCAAAAAGATCATGAAGGTCGCCTACCTGATTATCTGCCTGAGCGTGCTGTTCTTTGTCTTTAGCTGCCTGCTCTCCATTCCGCCGTCATACATTGAAGACGCGCGCAACGAAGGCGTTACCATCCTTTCCGCGCTCTCGATGATGCCCAATGCGCCGGCCTGGCTCTCTATTTCCGGTATTATCGTTGCCGTCGTGGCCATGTCGAAATCTTTCCTCGGCACCTATTTCGGCGTCATTGAGGGCGCAACCGAAATGGTAAGAACCACCCTACAGCAGGTTGGCGTGAAAAAAAGCCGGGCGTTCAATCGCGCGCTGTCTATCATGCTGGTCTCCGGGATTACGTTTATTATTTGCTGTATTAACCCGAATGCCATCTCTATGATTTATGCTATTAGCGGCCCGCTCATTGCGATGATTCTGTTTATTATGCCCACGTTGTCAACGTACCTGATACCGGCATTGAAACCCTACCGTTCAATAGGTAATTTCATTACGTTGGTCGTCGGTTTACTTTGCGTATCGGTGATGTTTTTCGGCTAAAGTAAAAGATAGCCGGGATATAACTCCCGGCTATTTTATATAAGAATCCAGCACCTTTAATATTACGTCCAGATCTTCTTCACGTCTGGCTTCATCACTCTGATGAACGATATGCTCGGTCAAATGCCCTTTAATCACCTCGCGCATTAAGCCATTTACCGCGCCGCGAATCGCCGCGATCTGTTGTAACACGGCCGCGCATTCATGCGGTTCATCCAGCATTTTTTTTAGCGCTATCACCTGTCCCTGAATCTTGCTGGTTCTGGCTTTAAGCTTTTGTTTGTCCCGGATGGTATGTGACATTGCAACACCTCACTAACATTAACGAATACAAATTATAGCATTACGATGCTACTGGGGGGTAGTATTCCATACTGGGGGGGAGTAGAATAACGCCCACATAAAACAACTAAGAATCATTCTCATGGGTGAATTTTCGACACTTCTTCAGCAAGGAAACGGCTGGTTCTTCATTCCCAGCGCCATTTTATTAGGTATTTTGCACGGGCTTGAACCAGGGCACTCCAAAACCATGATGGCGGCTTTTATCATTGCCATTAAAGGTACGGTTAAACAGGCTGTCATGCTCGGTCTGGCAGCAACGCTTTCTCATACCGCGATCGTCTGGTTAATCGCGCTGGGTGGGATGTATCTTAGCCGGGCATTCACCGCACAATCAGTGGAACCATGGCTGCAGTTAATTTCTGCGATCATTATTCTGAGCACCGCGTGCTGGATGTTCTGGCGGACATGGCGAGGCGAGCAGCAGTGGCTAGCGGGAAACCATCATCACGACCACGACCACGACCACGACCACGACCACGACCATCATGGTCACATACATCCGGAAGGCGCAACGTCAAAAGCGTATCAGGATGCCCATGAACGCGCCCATGCTGCCGATATTCAACGCCGTTTTGATGGTCAAACAGTGACTAATGGACAGATCCTGCTGTTCGGCCTGACCGGAGGGCTTATCCCCTGTCCGGCTGCGATCACCGTTTTACTGATTTGTATCCAGCTTAAAGCGTTTACGCTGGGCGCCACGATGGTGCTGAGCTTTAGTCTTGGCCTGGCATTAACGCTGGTGACGGTAGGCGTGGGCGCGGCGATAAGCGTTCAACAGGCAGCAAAGCGCTGGAGTGGTTTTTCGACGCTTGCCCGGCGGGCACCCTATTTTTCGAGCATTCTGATTGGTCTGGTCGGCGTGTATATGGGAATTCATGGCTATACCGGGATCATGCAGTAAATATGTAACGCTTCTGCTCAGGCCGTATCATTCACTTCGGGTTTCATTCCAGAAGCGTTTTTACTTATCAAACGGTATGAAAGGCCATACATTCAGCATCCCGCCTGAATTCTGTATTTTACTCCACTACATCACAGGCAAAACATACCCCACCGCCACCGGGTGTAGCCGGAGTGTCAGTGTTTCTGGATAGGGTCGCCGGAGGCGGGTTATTGCGGAGCGATAAACGGAGTTCGCTGCAGTGATTTACAAAACCGGGTACCAAACAGCAGTTCCCGTAATCGGTTCCGCATTCCCAGCTTCACCAGTAACCGGTATTTGTCCTGCCAGATTTGCTTCTCCTGCGTATTCAGCCTTCCACACAACGCTGACAGCCTTCCCCGTCCACGGTAAACTTCCTGAAGCAAGCGTAACTGGGCCAGGCTCACTCCGCATGCCAGTATCTCCCGGTGCATCAACTGGTCCATATAGTTCATCAACCGCTTCGGATTGTTAAATATCGGTGGCACTTCCAGAAAGCCCGTCACCGGAGCCGGAGATAACAAAAAGGCGTCCAGCTCTCCTGTCCTGCGCAGGCGTGCGCCCCCGGCCCACTGTTCACCCCGTCGCCCCCGAATAAGTATCTCCGCCAGTTCCGGCTCCAGCAGCGCCGGGATGCCGCCGTATACCTTCAGTACCACCCGGTCGCTGAAAAACAGCTCATCGCTGATAACCATAACCGGGTAGTCCGGCAGTATCTGTCTCAGGGAATAGAACAAAAAGAGATGTTCACGGGGACGCAGACACAGTATCAGTATGGCCTCCGGTTTCCGACGTAATTGCTGCAACAGAACAGGCTGCCTGTATGCGGTTTCACAGTTGCAGCCCGGCATAAATCTCCGGACCAGGTGTGCCACGGCGATCGTCACCGGCCAGCAGTCACCGTAAACGATAATCTGCCGGGCCGGCATCCGGTTATGTTCCGTCATCCTCATCCTCCTTCTTTTTCAGGATCTTCCCCGCATTTCTGTTACTGCACAGCCGGTTCCACAGTTCATTTGCCATCGACCTGTCACCATTACCGACCCGGCGTTTTGATACCGGCGGCGGTCCGGCTTTTTCACGACGCGTGGACGGGGTGGGACTGTCAAGAACCCGGATAACATAAATCTCATAGCGTCGTGCTTTATTGGGCAGGGTCTGGTGACGGCAGATGCTGACCACCCGTGATGTTTTGCTTCGCAGATAGGCAATCAGGTAGCTGGCCCGTCTGGCCGTGATGTGAAACGCCTCTGCTATCTGGTTACGCTGAACCCAGTTCTGCTGCAACAGGCACCAGTGTGCCACGATGATATACAGGGGCTCGCCGGCATACTGGCGGACACTTACCGGAATAAAACAGGCATCATGGTTGGTCTGTCCGGGATAATGAATATCGTTACCTGAAAAAACTATCTTCCCTTTTGATTTATCAGAAGACATGCAAACTCTCCGTTTTTTTAGTGAAAAAGACCGAGAAGAAAAAAATAATCATAAAGATAAATTTATAGCTATTTTTTAATTAACTATCAGGAAATGGTATTTAATCCTGCTAATTGTAAGTAACAATCACTGTCATTGCGGCTGAAAAAGCACCTGTTTTAATTACCGCACCGGGTATAGCTTCGACCTTTGCTTTATACTGTTTTATAATTCTGCCACCGGCACCGTTATCAAGATGGATAGATCCCATATCTGTTTTCACATTAAATTGAACTGGTGTGTTATTATTCACATCCATTACCGACAGTCTGAAACCATTGTTTTCTTGTTTATTATTCTTAAGAATCACGGTGCTGTCAGCATCTGCCAGTGTCAGACCGTTGGTCCTGAACTCTATAGCCAGTGGGGCGACGAACGGGATCTGCGTTCCGACATTCTGTTGTGCTGTAACGGTGAAAGGTACTTCCCTGGGCACCATGGTTTCCTTATATTCCGTATAAAAATGCCCCATTTTGATAGTATTAGAAGGAGAGATAATAACCGTGCCTGAGTTGTCAGGAATAAACCTGAGATTAAACGCAGAAACAGTTAAAGGTCTGAATGAAACAGATGGGGGGCTTACACCATTTGGGTCATAGGGTAATATGTTAATCGTGCTTGATGGTATAGTTATGTTCAAAAAGTTATTCTTAAACGCCTGATACACAAATATACGAAACGTCAGCGTTCCGCTCCGGTTATATGTTTTCTCCGGGTCCATATATTGCCCGAATACTTTTGAGCTGCTCCAGCCAGAAAATCCTGCCTGTATATCTTTCCATGTAAATGTTACGGAAGCCGACGTCCCTTCCTGAACAGTGATATCCATGCCGAGACCGCTTTTTCTTAGTGCAGTTACTACCTCCCCCATATTGTAAAGATTAAGAGTTGTATAGTAAGAGGGTCCGTAACTTTTCCATTTTGTATAACAGGTATAACTAATGGGAACAGTAACGCTCTGCAGCTCCTGACCAGTGAAGAATGTTCCACCCTTCAGATTAATATTCTGAAGGCCGACATGTCCATTCGCGTCACAATATGACCATTCGATATTTGCCCGCGCAGAATCACAGACAGTAAAGAAAAGAAACACACCTGACAGTATCAGTGATTTCATATTGAATAATCGTTCTGTCATGATGTCGCCCCTGCGTCCTTAAACGCGCAGTTCAGGGCATCGCAGGCGTAGCGGTTCATCTGCAGTCCACCGTAATCATCTATATACCCCACCCACAGCGTCCGGGTTTCTGCCGGCAGAACAGCCTTTAAAGGCAGGCTCTCCAGGGGCGGCACCATCACGCCCTCGCGGAAACCGCTGAGCCTGTGGCTACGGTCTGCTCCCAGCCACGCCACAGTGATGTAGTACGGCGTCGGGTTTCTGAGGGTCAGATGTCCCGCATTCCGCTCAGCAGTCAGCTTTCTTTCCGGCTGGTCACTGCTGCTTCTGATAATGGCTTTCGGACGGTAAAACAGTTTCAGCTGGCTCTGCATGGCCAGCTGCAGAACGTTGTCGTCTTCTGGCTTCGGGGGAACGCCCCGCACGTTAAACCAGAACAGTGTTTCCCTGTCCTGAGGGAGCTTATCTGTCAGCCCGCGAACCTGGGTGATGCGGACCTGGGATTTCTGTCCGGCATCAATACGCTGCAGCGGCGGCAGCGCCATCAGCGCATCGGTTCTCACCCCGTCAGCGTCCGTCACCCAGGACTGCGCCAGGAACGGCGTGGTTTTGTCATCGTTATTCAGCGTGATGGCCACCGTTTTCTGCGATGCATCCATGATAATACGGGTCCGGTCGACATTGACGGCCGCCGGGCTGCACTGGCTCCATGCTGCCGCCAGCGCGAGTAAAATCACACGGCTTCTTCTGCTGTTTTTCACCTGTTTTCTCCGTTAGTCCTGCTCTGTGACAGGGATATTTTTATCTGCAGGGCAGTAACAGCGGCCCCCGACTGAGTGTCACCGTTTCCGGCAGGGTGAGTCTGCACTGCACCCGGCCATCCCAGGACACGTTCAGGGTCCGGCGGTCTTCCCCGCTGAGGCCTGTCAGGTAGGCCAAACCGTCATCCCCGACCATCCCCGCGGTTCTGCCGGTTTTTCCGGACACCACCAGGGCGCCAAACGGCGGACTGGCGCCATCAGCCAGTCGGATATGACCGAGCACCTGCTCCCCCTGGCTGGCGTCAATCTTCCGGTAGCCCACCGCGCCCTCCGTCAGCACCTGGCTAATGACGGAGCTGTTGACGTCCACGTCCTCCGGCAGGGCGGCCACATCAACCGAAATATCGCTGCGCCGATAGCTGCTGCCGGCGCTTACCACGCCCACCCCGAAGCGGTTGGTCACCCCGCTGTTGCCGTTCACCGGCACACCGGCCACGTCTCCGGTATCTATCATCATGCGAGGCTCATTCCCGGCCATCGACTGGCTGAAGGCGGCGCCGTGGGCGGTGGCGGTCACCGAGCCGTACCAGCTCAGGCCCAGGCTGCGGTACTGTCCGGGCTGCAGGGTGGCGTCCGCTGCCGCCTGACCCCACGGCAGACGGCTCTGCACGCTGCCGCTAAAGCTGCTGTTACTGCCGGTGTCATAGCGGTTATGACCGGCGCTGATGTTCCATGTGGTATCCGGGTTATGGAAATCGCTGTAATTCACGGTCTGCTGCAGGCCGCCCCGGTTATCCTTCTGCACGCTGTAGCTCACCTGGCGGCTGTCGCCCCACGGGATACTGATGGTGGCGTAGACCTGGTTCTGGCTCCCCCCGCCGGTGTACTGGTTACGGGCAAACGACACCGAGGCCGAGAGCCCCTGAAGGTCGCCGAGACTGAACACTTTGTTGAAGCTGAGCATGTAGTTATTGTTGGACTGCGCATTCCAGTAATTGAGCCGGCTTACCGAGAGGGCCGCGCTCATATTGAGTACCGGAACGGACTGGCTGTAAGTCACGGTGTAGCTTTGTTTTTCATGCCATGCATCGCCGCCGTCGGTGGCCCGACGCTGCAGGTACTCCGGCATGGACAGAAAATGGCGGTCCGAGAAGCGGTATCCGACGAACGCCAGGGTACTGCCGGTTTTATCAAACGTTTTGGCATAGTTGATACGGTAGCTGTAACCGGACTGCTTCTTCCCATGCGGCAACCGCGCATCTGAGCGGGTGACGTCCGCAGACAGAGCGCCCAGCAGCCCCATATTCTGGCCGATCCCGAGCGCCGCGGACTGGTAGTCGCCGGTGGAGGCAATGAGGCCGCCATACAGCGACGTGTTGTTAAATGCTCCCCAGGTGGCCTCCCCGAGCAGAAAGTCAGGGCTGACCGTGCTGTTGTTATGCGTCCCGCCGTACAGCGGACGTCCGGCGGCCACCTTATAGCGAACCTGTCCCTGGCGTGCCATAAAGGGGACGCTGGCCGTGTTGACCTGCCAGGTCCGGACGCTACCGTCGCTTTCCCGGACGCTGACATCCAGGTTGCCGCTGATATTCTGGCTCAGGTCGGGAAGCTCAAAAGGCCCCGGCGACACCCGGGTCTGGTACAGAATGCGTCCATTCTGGCTGACGGTAACCTGTGCATTACTGTTCGCAATGCCGCTGATTTTCGGGGCATACCCCTGAAGAGAGGGCGGCAGCATGCGCTCATCGCTGGCCAAAGTGAGCCCGGCAAAGCGGAAGGAGTCAAAAATAGCGGAGCTGAGGTACGTCTGTCCGAGCGTCAGTTTTGAGCGCAGTGCTGGCAGGGCACGGAACAGATACGTCTGCGGCAGATAAAAATCGGACTGTGATGCGCCCCGCCCACTGTCAAAACGGCTGTACTGGTAATCGCTCCGCAACCGCCAGGCGCCGAGATTAAACCCGGCGGTGCCGTAGAGGCTGTAGCTGGTAGAGGTTTCCCCCTGCTGCGGCATATAGCGGTTGACCATCAGGCTGTAATCAAGCAGGCCGGCGGTGACGCCGTCGCTCCAGCGTGAAGGGGGCACCCAGTCCGGGTCCTGATAACGCATCCAGGCCTGGGGGATAATGAAGGTCAGACGCTGATTTTCAGCGCTGTACCGTACCTGACTGTCAGCGGAGCGCAGCTCAAGGCATTGCCCGTCCGGGATACCGGTAACGGGTTTCAGGCCATGAATAATCTTATCCTTAAGACCCAGCATGGCCACCATGTCTGTTGTCACACAGATGACGGCCGCGTCGAGTCCGGCAACCGGTACAACTCTGACCGGATACTGTTCCCGTACCGGCTGGTCATTGAGCCAGATATCGAGAATATAGTTACCGGGCGCCACATACCCCTCGCGGCTGAAGGCCGTGAGGTCCACGTTGGACAGGTTCCCGCTGTCCAGCAGGCTGGCATTGAACTCCGTGGCCTGCGACTTCAGGACGGAAAATGTCAGGGTAATCAGAATGGCAAGCCGGGTAATTTTCATGGCATGGCGCTTTCGTGTTGTCGTCCGTGTAACAGACAGCCCGCAGGCACAGTCAGATATAAAAGCCGTCCGATCCCCTCCGTGGACGGCTTCTCCCTGTCGTTATTTACCGCGTAAAATCACAGGTATTTCAGGGTGTAGGTGACGGAGGCGTTGAAGTCACCGGGAGTGACGCCATTATCCAGTGCTATTAGCCGGGCAAAGAAGTTGAGTTCGTTGTTTCCGGCCTGCAGTTGTTGAGCGTCGCCATCCGGCATCGGGGTGTTGGGCTCGATAATTGTGGTGTTGTCACTCTTCAGTAACTGGACACCAACATGTTTGGCTGCGCCGTTGGTGGTGTAAGCCTTTTTCGCTACATCGGCTCCGCCAGAGAAAGAGACGGTCACTTTGGACATTTTCCCAACCGGGTTCGGATTGGGCTGTGCATCATCCGTATCAAATGCACAGTTCTGTAGATGAATGGTGAACGGTTTGGATTCCGTGGTTGCGTCGGCGGTATTCAGTTTACGGTAAGAAATCTGTCCAAACGGAACGGTGATCGCATCGTCGCCCGGTGCGATATTACAGGGTGAGTTGGTGATGGTACCAGTGAAAAGAATTTTACCTGAGCCGAACGGGCCTGCTGTTGTGGGTGTAGTATCGGCGGCAAATACAGAAGCGCCATACATCATACCGGCAGCCGCCATGGCAAGTATTATTTTATTACGCATAGATAATATGTCCTTTGGGTGAATGAGAATTATTTTGCAAAGGCTGAAAACAAGTCTGAGGGTATTAATGAAAGCGTTCAGAAAAGATTCGTATGAATAATAAACGCCGGGTGTTAAACGAAGCACCTGAACTTTCCATCGAAAAATATTGATTTCAGCTAATGCCTAATCAGTTGTAAGAAAATTCTTATTCAAATTAAAACAATAAAAATAGATCGATACGATCGATGATTATGATCGTAATTTAAGAATAATCATCAAAGAAATACTTTTTAATGTAATTATAAGCAGATGAATACCTAACAGACAGATATTCGCAGCGGACATGAAATATTTTGTAATATGTTATCTGGAATGTATGTTTTGCTTTTCCATCACACTGGATATTTACAAAACATAATACTAATCATATATAGCAATGAAATTGCTGGCAGCATAAAAAACCAGATATGACGCAAGTGAAAGGCATTTAATTTCAAAACATTAACTTAATAAATGATTATGAACCATCATAAGTGGAAGGAATAAAAAATAATAAATGAAATGATATTCTTCTGTATTTGTGATGGGCATCACAATAGATATAAATGCAGGTACCCTGACATTCCTGAACTTCGCGGATGAAATTTAAAAACAATGCCGACAGCAAAGAATAAACTGGTAATAGCTGTCAGACATAATGCTGCCTGCTGTAATGTATACAGCAGGCTGGGGATATTAATGCGCGGCGTCGTGCTGCACGGAGTGCGTGGGTGATTCCTGAACTGACTGAGAGTCTACAACTATGCCATCCTGAGCTGATTTCAGTATCAGACCTGCCTGATAGTATTTTCCTTCGTTCATCAAGGAAAGCGCTGTGGTCACATCCTTACGGGTTTGCTGAAGAGGAATGAGTTCCTGATTTTCAATAACACTGACGCCTGCTAGTTTCAGGGCCTCTATAGTCCCTTTTTTATCTCCTTCTTTCATTTTCTGGTTTGCTTTATTAATAGCATCATTTTTCTGGCCCGCAGGGAGATAATCTTCGGCTACCGTAATCGATGAATTTATCCGAATATAGTGGTCTCCTTCAACCGGGGCTTTTTTATCTGATTTGACATACAGCTTCCAGTCAGTGCTGTCATCGTTCAGGAGTTTTTCTGCTTGCGCAGCCAGTTGTTCCGCCTTTTGGGTCCGACCATTAAACAACTCGAATCGCGACATTCCGATATCACGCATGGCCTGCCAGGCCTGTCCGGATATCTTGTCATTATTCAGAGTAACGTTATCAGTCATGTTTGTTGCGGCCATAATATTTCCTGAAAACAGGATAAACATCAGCGCAACGCCTGGCATAATATGGCTTTTCATAATCCATCATCTCCACAAAGTAACATTTTTTATCGTATTATCCTATTCAGAACCGGTAACCCACGCCAAGATTAAAGCCGTTGCTATTAAGGCTTCCGCTGTTATGGGTAGCATCAAAATCCGCACCCTCATAACCCAGAGTTATAGCGACATTACTGACCGGGGTATAAGCCACGCCAGCAGAATAACCATATCCGACCTTACTATCAGACTCATTTATCCCGTGATCACGCTGATGCAATAATACGGGGCCCACTTGACTATACAGACTTAACTGGTTATTTATTTTCCATGAGGGGCCTGCAAGCAGGGAGTAATAACGGGTTGTTACACGACCATTACTGCTTTCATCGGAATAGCGCTGGCTTCCATTTAGCCAGGCAAATGAGGTTGTCAGCCCCCAGTCCGGTGACATTTCATAGTTGTTTGCCAGCCGAACCCCACGCAACGTCCCGGCGTGATTAGTATGGGACTGGGCGTATCCAAGTGAAAATGTACTGGCATTATCGTCTGCCCATACCGGACTGGCTGCAGCAGACAGCAGAACAATACCGGTACTTCCGGCTAATAGCATTTTGTTCATCTTCTTCTCTCCGGTTATTTTTACCTGATGCCTTACTGGCATGTATTAAGTTAAAATCTTTCCGTGATAACAAACTATAAATAAATCTTTTAAATTATGAGCGCTGTTACGCCAGCAAATACCTTTATCTCCGGCTGTCGGGAGGCTATTCACAGAAATATATCCAGGCCAGAAACAGTATTTAATAATAAATAAACTGAAAAATAAAAACTGACAAAAATAGAAGTTCACTGATATATACCCAAAATAATTCGAGTTGCTTAAAGGTGGCAAGGGAGTGAGTCCCCAGGAGCATAGATAACTATGTGACTGGGGTGAGCGACAAATCTGCCGGGAGCAGATTTGAACGTCGCGTGCGACGGCCCGTCAGGGCGAGGCCCATGGATGGACTGAGTAATCCGTAGCCAACACATAAGCCACTTGAAGTATGAAGGGTATATAACGGGAAAGAAGGCATATCGGCCTGGTAAATCAACGTCTGTGACTTAGTTGCAGGAAACGGCTATGGTGAGGGGGGGGCGGCAGTTATCGGGCAGTAACGGCATTGTTCAGTGAGTATCCAGGAAACAAAAAAAGAAGGGAGCGGTACTCCCTTCGTAAACATGTCAGAATACGACATTTTGGTACTCTTTTATTTATTATCTGGCCGTAAAAGTTATGCTGTTGGCAGATATCTCCAGTCAACATAAAAAAATACCACCAGCTAAAAATGTGATGCAAACCACCATTAAGCAGGTAACCAAATTGACTGTGCCACTAAATCCGGAAAAGAGTTTGAATCCGGGGATAACATCTGATGCAGAAATTAGCACCAGTCTTCTATTCGGATACCCGGAATGCGTTCAAATTCGCGGAGATTGTTTGTGACGACGACCAGTCCGCGGTTACGGGCATGGCCAGCAATCATCTGGTCATAAGGCCCGACAGGTGTTCCCTTGCGGGCCAGTTCGGCACGGATTTGACCGGTATGTATCGCCAGCCTGAAGGGGCATGTTGGCTTTGACGATCAGGCAAAAAACAACGGCGAATAAAGTCGTATGATGATCTTCACATTTATCATCATCAGCGTTCATATTACTCAACCTGTAATCAACCTCTGGCGTTTTTCTGTATCCATCACAACCATTTCCGGTAAAGGTAAAAAAGGGATTTGAACCTTTCCGGAGATGATAATGAAGGTAAATGCATGGATAATTTTGCTTATGTCGGCGCATCTGACGGCCTGTGCCGTCCCTGGCACAGAAAAATATCAGACCAGCATGGACAGCGTTACGGCAGAAAAAATAAGCCGGATTATCCAGTCGGATGTCATTCCTTATAAAGGCGAAAACCATGGAGAAGTTATCAGCCGCGTATCGTCTGCTTTTCTCGGAACACCTTATCAGGCGGATACGCTCATCGGTGGGCCCGGCACCCCCGAAGTCCTTGTAGCGAATTTCAACGGCGTGGACTGCTTTACCCTGGCTGATTACGTTGAAGCCCTGGCCCGCAGCGATAATCAGAAATCGTTTCTGCATAATCTTGCCAGGACTCGCTACGCCGCAGGCAAAGTTGCTTATCTCAGCCGCCGGCACTTCTTCTCTGACTGGTTCGCCGCAGCACCGCGTAATGCACGGGATGTAACGCCGGATATCAGCCCTGATTATGTCGTTGTTGACAAGCAGCTTAACCATAAACCTGATGGCGGCGAGTACATTCCTGGTCTGGGCATCCATCCTCGTAAAATAAATTACATTCCCGGAAGAGCCATCAACCAGCAGGTCATGAACCACCTAAAAAACGGGGATTATATCGGTGTCTACTCCCCGCTTGACGGGCTGGACGTTTCACATGTGGGTATCGTAGTTCGCCATGATGAACAGGTGTGGTTCAGGAACGCCTCCTCATTGGCCGCAAACAGAAAAGTGGTGGACACACCGTTTATGGAATACATGCATTCCAGACCGGGCATCGTTGTGCTGCGGGCTGAATGATAAAGTCATTACCGGAGTCGCCAGCTGATAATAGCCGTCCGACATAGGCATTGAAACCCTGTGTACTGTGGGGCCGACAGGAAAAATTGCTGTAAATTCGTGGAGTTAGTAAATATTAGAAGATATTTGTCTGGAGCGGGCGAAGGGAATCGAACCCTCGTATAGAGCTTGGGAAGCTCTCGTTCTACCATTGAACTACGCCCGCTTTGAGATGCGTAAGGCATTATAAACCTTACGCTCTGGTTGGCAAGAGACTTACTGGCTGACTGGCGATTAATTCGCCGTCAGCACTTCGGTTTACTCCCCTGCGGCGGCAGATAACGCAGCGGATCGATGGCCGTCGCCCGGTAGCGAATCTGGAAGTGTAGTCTTACGGATGCGGCATCCGTGCTGCCCATCGTAGCGATTTTTTGCCCCGCTTTAACGCTTTGTCCATTATTAACCAGCATGGTGTCATTATGAGCGTAAGCCGTAATGTAATCTTCATTGTGCTTAATCATGATGAGATTGCCGTAACCGCGCAGCTGGTTCCCGACATAGACAACTTTACCCGCTCCCGCCGCATAAACAGGCGTTCCGCGCGCGCCCGCAATATCGATCCCCTTATTTCCGCCCTCCGCGGTGGAATAAGGTAAAATCACTTTACCGTTAGCAGGCCATACCCAACAACGCTGCCCCACCGGCGGCCAGGAGGATTTTGGCACCGAAGATGACGGTCTTACCGCGGCAGTTTTTGTTGCTGTTTTATTGCTGGTTTTGCGTGCTGAACTGCTACTCTTTGCGCTGCCGCGCACTTTAATTCGCTGCCCCACCTCAATAGTATAAGGCGGAGAAATGCCATTCAGTCGGGCCAGTTCTTTCACGCTGGTTCCCGTAGCGCGCGATATACGATACAACGTATCGCCGCGCTTAACGGTATAGACGGAGCCGGAATACGTTCCTGAGCCGGAATTACTGGAACACCCCGCCAGCAGCAGCCCTGCGCATAACAGCACCGCAATACCCAGGCTATTTTTGTTCAGGCGTCCTGCGCTCAAAACCATTCCTCACTCTATTGACAGACGCCTTATGATAGCAGCCAAATGCCGTATGCCCAATCCATTGACGCCGGAAAGGGGCCGCGTGGATGATGATGCCGCGAATATCCGATATGCCAGCATAATATCGACTCACGGCACAATGGCGCTCGTCTGCGTTCTGTCAGGGCCTGTTTTGGTAATGCCTTTCTTTCTGTTATGCGCTACGCTGATCGTCTGAGTATATGGCCTGGCCATGCTGCCGGGTCATTTTAATTTTCAGGAGCTTTCATGACTGAGGAACATGTCGTTTTATTGGATGAGCAGGATAAGCCTTCCGGCACACTGGAAAAGTATGCGGCTCATACGCTTAATACGCCTTTGCATCTGGCTTTCTCCTGCTGGCTATTTAACGAAGATGGTCAGTTGCTGGTAACACGACGGTCGCTGAGCAAGAAAGCCTGGCCAGGCGTGTGGACGAATTCGGTTTGCGGTCATCCGCAACAAGGCGAAACCACCGAAGAGGCGATCATCCGCCGTTGTCGGTTCGAACTCGGCGTGGAAATTACCGATCTCACCCCCGTCTATCCGCACTTCAGCTATCGGGCGACAGATCCAAACGGTATTGTGGAAAATGAAGTCTGTCCGGTATTTGCCGCGCGGGCAACCAGTGTGTTACAGGTTAACAGCGAAGAGGTGATGGACTATCAGTGGAGCGAATTTAAAAGCGTATGGAAAAGCCTTCTCGCTACGCCGTGGGCATTTAGCCCGTGGATGGTCATGCAAGCGTCAGACGAACAAGCGCGTGAACGACTGCTCGATTACTGCCAGCGTTAAAGATTACCTGATGGCGCTACGCCTGAACGAAGAGATGCCGGATGGCGGCTGATGCCCCATCCGGCAATTTACATCTTATTTCACCGGACGCATCGCCGGGAACAGAATAACGTCGCGAATCGTGTGGCTGTTAGTAAACAGCATCACCATACGGTCGATACCAATTCCCAGACCCGCTGTCGGCGGTAAACCGTGTTCCAGCGCCGTCACGTAGTCTTCGTCGTAGAACATGGCTTCGTCGTCGCCCGCCGCTTTTGCATTAACCTGATCCAGGAAACGCTGCGCCTGGTCTTCCGCATCGTTCAACTCGCTAAAGCCATTGCCGATTTCACGACCGCCGATAAAGAACTCGAAGCGGTCAGTGATTTCCGGGTTCACATCATTACGACGCGCCAGCGGAGACACTTCAGCCGGATATTCGGTGATGAAGGTCGGCTGAATCAGATGCGCTTCAGCGACTTCGTCAAAGATCTCGGTGACGATACGGCCCAGACCCCAGCTTTTCTCGACGTGAATGCCGATGCTTTCAGCAATCGCCTTCGCGGAATCGAAGTTGTCCAGATCAGCCATATCCGTTTCCGGGCGATATTTCTTGATCGCTTCACGCATGGTCAGTTTTTCGAACGGCTTACCGAAGTCAAACACTTCATCACCGTACGGAACCTGGGTGGTTCCCAGAACATCCTGCGCCAGCGTACGGAACAGAGACTCCGTCAGTTCGATCAGGTCTTTGTAGTCCGCATACGCCATATAGAGTTCCATCATGGTGAACTCAGGATTATGGCGCACGGAGATGCCTTCGTTACGGAAGTTACGGTTAATTTCGAATACGCGTTCGAAGCCGCCAACCACCAGACGCTTGAGGTACAGTTCCGGCGCGATACGCAGGTACATGTCCAGATCCAGCGCGTTGTGATGGGTGATAAACGGACGGGCAGACGCGCCGCCTGGGATCACCTGCATCATCGGGGTTTCGACTTCCATAAAGCCGCGAGCAACCATAAACTGGCGAATACCGGCCAGGATCTTCGAACGGGTTTTGAAGGTGTTACGGGATTCATCGTTAGAGATGAGATCCAGATAACGCTGGCGATAGCGCGCTTCCTGGTCCTGCAGGCCGTGGAATTTATCCGGCAACGGACGCAGCGCTTTCGTCAGCAGGCGCAGTTCGGTGCAGTGGATAGACAGCTCGCCGGTTTTGGTTTTGAACAGCTTACCTTTCGCGCCGAGGATATCGCCAAGATCCCACTTCTTGAACTGCTCGTTGTAAACGCCTTCCGGCAGATCATCGCGCGCCACATACAGCTGAATGCGGCCGCCTACGTCTTGCAGGGTAACAAAAGAGGCTTTACCCATAATACGGCGAGTCATCATACGGCCCGCGACGGACACTTCAATATTCAGCGCTTCCAGTTCTTCAGCTTCTTTCGCGTCAAACTCTGCGTGCAGTTGGTCTGAGGTACGGTCACGACGGAAATCGTTCGGGAACGGGATACCCTGCTCACGCAGTGCAGCCAGCTTCTCGCGACGTGCCTTCATTTCATTGTTAAGATCGACTACCTCGTCAGCGCCCTGTGCGTTTTGTTCAGACATGTTGATTCCTCATAGCCCTGCTTTCAAACTTGCTTCGATAAATTGATCCAGACTACCGTCCAGTACCGCCTGTGTATTGCGGGTTTCCACCCCAGTACGCAGGTCTTTAATGCGGGAATCGTCCAGGACATAGGAACGAATCTGGCTTCCCCAGCCGATATCAGACTTAGTGTCTTCCATCGCCTGTTTTTCAGCGTTCTTTTTCTGCATCTCCAGTTCATAAAGCTTCGCTTTCATCTGCTTCATGGCCTGGTCTTTGTTTTTGTGCTGCGAACGGTCGTTCTGGCACTGCGTCACGATCCCGGTGGGAATATGGGTGATACGCACTGCGGACTCCGTACGGTTAACGTGCTGACCGCCTGCGCCAGACGCGCGATAGACGTCGATACGCAGATCCGCCGGGTTAATGTCGATATCGATATCGTCGTCCACTTCCGGATACACAAACGCGGAGCTAAACGAGGTATGACGGCGACCGCCGGAGTCGAACGGACTTTTACGCACCAGACGATGTACGCCGGTTTCAGTGCGCAGCCAGCCATAGGCATATTCGCCGGAGATTTTGATAGTCGCGGACTTAATGCCGGCGACTTCCCCTTCCGACTCTTCAATGACTTCCGTCTTGAAGCCGCGCGCTTCCGCCCAACGCAGATACATACGCAGCAACATGCTGGCCCAGTCCTGCGCTTCAGTACCACCGGAACCGGCCTGAATATCAAGATAGCAATCGGCGCTATCGTACTCGCCGGAGAACATCCGGCGGAATTCCAACTGCGCCAGCTTCTCTTCCAGCGTATTCAGTTCCGCGACGGCTTCGTTAAACGTCTCTTCGTCGTCAGCTTCTACCGCCAGTTCCAGCAGCCCGGAAACGTCGTCCAGCCCCTGAGTCATTTGATCAAGCGTATCGACGATCGCTTCGAGCGATGAACGCTCTTTTCCCAGCGCCTGCGCGCGCTCAGGTTCGTTCCAGACATCCGGCTGTTCCAGCTCGGCGTTTACTTCTTCCAGACGCTCTTTCTTAGCATCGTAGTCAAAGATACCCCCTAAGAACGTTGGTGCGTTCCGTGAGGTCCTGAATGCGGTTATTCACCGGGTTAATTTCAAACATGGTCTGATTTCTTTTATTTGACTTGTCAAAATGCGGTTATAAGGGCGAAATATTAGCGGATTTCGCCCCTTAATTACAGCGAAAGTGTTGTTAAATCGCCCCGATCATAGCGGCCAAATATCATCGATAATAATCTGTAAACTACGGTTGCCGCGAAACTCGTTAATGTCCAGTTTATAAGCCAGTTCTACCTCCCGCACGCCGTTATCCGGCCAACAGGTCGTATCAATATTAAATGCGATGCCATCCAACAGCGGGCCGCCGCCGACGGGCTCCACCATCACCTTGAGGTGGCGCTCGCCCACCAGACGCTGTTGTAGCAGACGGAAACGACCATCGAATAACGGTTCCGGGAACATTTGCCCCCACGGTCCGGCATCCCGCAACAGTTGCGCCACTTCCATAGACATCTCCGCCGCGCTTAATGGACCATCGGAGATCACTTCGCCTTGCAACAGGGCAGGATCGAGCCATTCCGTCACCAGCTCGCCAAAACGTTGCTGAAACTGCTCGAATTTATGCTCTTCCAGCGACAATCCCGCCGCCATCGCATGACCGCCGAACTTGATCATCAGATCAGGGTAAAGGGTATCCAGCCTTTCCAGCGCATCGCGCATATGCAACCCCTGAATCGAACGGCCTGAGCCTTTTAGCGTGCCGTCGCCCGTAGGCGCAAAGGCGATCACCGGGCGGTGAAAACGCTCTTTAATGCGCGACGCCAGAATTCCGACCACGCCCTGATGCCACTCAGGATGATACATCGCCAGACCGCCCGGAAGCGTTTCACTACTGCGCTCAAGCTTTTCGCACAGGATAAGCGCTTCCGCCTGCATCCCCTGCTCTATTTCTTTGCGCGTCTGGTTAAGCGCATCCAGCTCGCTGGCCAGAACACGCGCTTCGCCGAGGTTATCGCACAACAGTAACGCCACGCCAACGGACATATCATCCAGCCTGCCGGCGGCATTCAGGCGAGGCCCCAACGCGAAGCCTAAATCACTGGCGGCAAGCTGCTGCGGATCGCGATTCGATATCTCCAGCAACGCTTTAATTCCCGGACGGCATTTCCCGGCACGAATACGACTTAGCCCTTGCCAGGTCAGAATACGGTTGTTAGCGTCCAGCGGCACAACGTCTGCTACCGTACCCAACGCCACTAAATCCAGCAGCTCCGCCAGATTCGGCGGCGCAATGTTGCGCTCGTCGAACCATCCTTTGTCGCGCAAAAATGTTCGCAACGCCAGCATCAGGTAAAACGCCACGCCGACGCCCGCCAGCGACTTAGACGGGAATTCGCAGTCGCGCAGATTGGGATTAATAATCGCGTCGGCATCCGGCAACGTGTCGCCAGGCAGGTGGTGATCGGTCACGATCACCGGAATCCCCAACGTCTTTGCATGCGCTACGCCGGCGTGGGATGAGATGCCGTTATCTACGGTGACGATAAGCTGCGCGCCGCGCGCCTTCGCCTGATCGACCACTTCCGGGCTTAAACCGTAGCCGTCCTCAAAGCGATTAGGCACCAGATAACTGATGTTGTCACATCCCAACGCACGCATTCCCAATACGCTTAGCGCAGTACTGGTCGCGCCGTCGGCGTCAAAATCGCCAACAACAATAATGCGGGTACCTTCGCGAAAGGCGTTGTAGAGGATCTCCACCGCGTTATCTATGCCGCTAAGCTGTTGCCAGGGCAGCATTCCTTTCACGCTGCGCTCCAGTTCGCGGGCGCTACGAACGCCCCGGCTGGCATATAAACGTCGTAGTAATGGAGGAAGATCGGCGGGGAGTTCCGTCGTCTCATCAGCCTCGCGCCGACGAAGTTGTCTCTGTTGTTTCACGCGTATTATTTACCACTGGTCTGTTTTTGATGCTCATCAAGAAACGCTTTCATCTCTTTCGGTCCCTGATAGCCAGGCACCACATAGCCGTTACTCAATACAATGGCTGGCGTACCGCTAACGCCCAACTGCACGCCCAACGCATAATGATCAGCAATGTTCACGTCACAGCTTGCCGGTTTCACGCCCTTACCTGCCATGGCGTCATCAAACGCTTTGTTTTTGTCTTTGGCGCACCAGATAGATTTCATATCCTGCTCCGCCTGGCTTTCCAGCCCCTGGCGCGGGAAGGCCAGATAACGTACCGTGATCCCCAGCGCGTTATAATCTTTCATCTCTTCATGTAGCTTATGACAATAGCCGCAGGTGATATCGGTAAAAACAGTAATGACATGTTTCTCATCCGGCGCTTTATAGACGATCATCTCTTTTTCCAGCGCATTTAGCTGGCTCATCAGCAGTTTGTTCGTCACGTTTACCGGATGCGCGCCGCTCACGTCATACATCGGCCCTTGAATAATATGTTTGCCGTCATCAGTGACGTACAGTACGCCGCTGTGAGTGAGGACGGTTTTCATCCCTGCCACTGGCGAGGCCTGAATTTCCGTACTCTGAACGCCCAGCTTAGCCAGCGACTGACGGATAGCCGCATCATCCGCATGGGCCACGCCTGAAAACGCCGCCGCCAGTAAAGTGAACATCATAAAACGCTTTTTCATAAACTATCCTTTCCTGTCAGCACTCATGCCCGCGGATGGTGCTGTTGATGAAGTTGACGCAAACGCTCCGTTGCGACATGCGTATAAATTTGTGTCGTCGAAAGATCGCTATGCCCAAGTAGCATTTGTACAACGCGCAAGTCGGCACCGTGATTCAGCAAATGCGTGGCGAAAGCGTGACGTAAAACATGCGGCGATAGTTTTTCGCTATCGATTCCAGCCAGTACCGCATAATGTTTAATACGGTGCCAGAAGGTCTGCCGCGTCATCTGCTGCGCACGCTGGCTGGGGAACAATACGTCAATCGATACGCCATTGAGTAACCAGGGACGCCCATGCTCCAGATACGTTTCCAGCCAATATACCGCCTCTTCGCCTAACGGCACCAACCGCTCTTTATTGCCTTTACCGATAACCCGCACCACGCCCTGCCGCAGACTGATATCGCTCATTGTCAGCCCCACCAGTTCCGACACGCGCAAACCGGTGGCATACAGCACTTCCAACATAGCTTTATCGCGCAACTCCAAAGGTTGATCAATAAGCGGCGCCTGCAAGAGCCGTTCAACCTGCGCCTCGCTAAGGTCTTTCGGTAAACGCTGCGGAAGCTTAGGCGAGGCCAACTGCGCGCTCGGATCATCCTCACGATACTTTTCACGGTACAGATGCTGGAAAAAGCGCCGCATAGCGCTTAACAGGCGTGCGGAGCTGGTCGCTTTGTATCCGCCCTCCACCCGTTCAGCCAGCAGCGTTTGTAAATCATCAGCCTGCGCCGTCGCAAGCGTTTTTCCGCGATGATGCAACCACGCAACGACCATCGATAAATCGCGACGATACGCGCTTAATGTATTTTCCGCCAGATTTCGTTCCAGCCACAGGGCATCCAGAAACTGCTCAATACGCGCTAAATCCTGTTCCATTCGCGCTCCCCACTTCACGCTGACTTTGGGTGCATTATGCCTCATTGTGCCGTGAATGCAGCGATTCTGTTACACTACCCGCAACGCTATAGCAGAATCGAGATGTAACGTAATGAACATGGGTCTTTTTTACGGTTCCAGCACGTGCTACACCGAGATGGCCGCAGAGAAAATTCGCGATATCCTCGGCCCGGAGCTGGTGACATTACATAACCTTAAGGATGACGCCCCCGCCTTAATGGAGCAGTACGACGTGCTCATTTTAGGCATTCCCACCTGGGATTTTGGCGAAATTCAGGAGGACTGGGAAGCCGTCTGGGAGCAACTGGACGATCTCAATCTGGAAGGCAAAATCGTTGCGCTTTACGGTATGGGCGACCAGCTCGGCTACGGTGAGTGGTTCCTGGATGCGCTGGGTATGTTGCATGACAAACTTGCCCTCAAAGGCGTTAAATTTGTCGGCTACTGGCCCACAGAAGGCTACGAATTTACCAGCAATAAACCGGTCATTGCGGATGGGCAACTGTTTGTCGGCCTGGCGCTGGATGAAACGAACCAGTACGATCTCAGCGATGAGCGTATACAGACCTGGTGTGAACAAATTCTCGGCGAAATGGCCGAACACTACGCCTGAAGCCTTACTCGCTGTATTTCCCTCTCGACGGAACCGCGTTTACGCCGTTCCGTCAGTGTTGGCCTGATATCGGCTGCTGTAACAGTATCCGACGCAACTCACGCCATTCCGCTTCTTCCATGCTATCCGCCGCCAGCCATAAATGCTGATGACGTCCAGACTCTGCGCGTAAACGCAACACCATCCCGCTCTTCAGTAACCAGGGCGGACGCAAGAGCGTCCAGTCCTGCCCCTGCCAGCGTAAGCGCCCGTCCATGAGTAGCTTGATCTCTCCCTGACAGGTATTAATCCTGCGCTGGCTACGTACACAGTCAAACACGACCAGCGACAGTAGTATCATCCATAACGGGGTATAACTCAGCGGCCAGGGCATCAATAAAATCACCGCGGCAACCAGCCCATGAATGAGCAATGAGATCCACTGAGCGCGCCATGAGACGCGTAAATCAGATTGCCACAGGACCACGTTCCCGATTCCGTGTCTGAATGAGTCGGACCATCTGTTCCAGTTCAGCGTCAGCCGGTTTACCGTGATTCATTAACCAGTTAAATAAATCCGGGTCATCACTCTGCAACAAACGGACAAAAATACGCTTTTCTTCATCACTTAAACTATCGTACTCATGTTCAAAAAACGGCATGATGGAAATATCAAGTTCGCGCATACCGCGACGACATGCCCAGTGAATACGTGCTTTATTGTGAATATCCATGTTCTTCCTGCCTCGCGAAAATGAAGTACCGGGCTATTGTAACGTGTTTTTGGCGTTGTTTTACGGGAATCTCAGTAATCTGGAACGCGATCGCGAAATAAAAGGCTGGGAATCAATATGTTCATCCATTTTGGATACCGCCTCGCAAAACGATCAATCCGCTCTCAATGGGCTATTTAAAGCACTTGCAATGACCGATGGCTCTTTTACCATTAACCATTATTGTTGCAGCTAACCAGGACATTATTTATGGCTTTTATCTCCTTTCCACCGCGTCATCCTTCATCGTCAGCCCGCCTGCCGCTGACGCTGATCGCGCTTGACGACTGGGCGCTGTCGACCATTACCGGCGTAGACAGTGAAAAGTATATTCAGGGCCAGGTCACCGCTGACGTAAGCCAGATGACTGAACAGCAACACCTTCTCGCCGCCCACTGCGATGCTAAAGGTAAGATGTGGAGCACTCTGCGCCTGTTCCGTGAGCGCGACGGTTTCGCCTGGATTGAACGCCGTAGCGTGCGTGAAGCACAATTAACGGAGCTGAAAAAGTACGCCGTATTTTCCAAAGTGGTCATCGCGCCGGATGACGAACGCGTATTGCTTGGCGTGGCCGGTTTTCAGGCCCGCGCGGCGCTGGCTAATGTCTTTAGCGAACTGCCCAATAGCGAAAATCAGGTGGTCAGAGACGGCGCCTCCACGCTGCTATGGTTTGAACATCCTGCGGAACGATTCCTGCTTGTCACCGATGTCGCGACGGCCAACATGTTAACAGAGAAGTTGCATGGCGAAGCCGAACTGAATAACAGTCAACAGTGGCTGGCATTGGATATTGAAGCAGGCATTCCGGTGATTGACGCGGCGAACAGCGGTCAGTTTATCCCCCAGGCGACTAACCTACAGGCGCTGGGCGGCATCAGCTTCAAGAAAGGCTGCTACACCGGACAGGAGATGGTCGCACGGGCAAAATTCCGCGGCGCCAATAAACGCGCGCTTTGGTTGCTGGCGGGCAAAGCCAGCCGGGTACCGGAAGCAGGAGAAGATCTGGAGCTACAGATGGGCGAGAACTGGCGTCGTACCGGCGCTATTCTGGCGGCGACACAGTTGGACGATGGTCAGTTACTGGTTCAGGCCGTCATGAATAACGATTTAGAAGCCGAAAGCGTCTTCCGTGTTCGCGACGATGCCAACACCCTGCATATCGTCCCGCTGCCTTACTCGTTGGAAGAGTGATATCACGTTAAAAGCCGGATAGCCTGATAGCGCAACGCCATCAGGCTCGCACGTGCTGCTCTCGTAGGCCGGATAAGGTACGACAGCGCCGCCATCCGGCACGGGCATCCGGGAATTACGCCTGTCCCACATACAAATAGATGGCCAGGAAGTGGCACACGCTGCCGCCCAGCACAAAGCCATGCCAGATGGCGTGGTTATAAGGTATGCGTTTGCAAACATAGAAAATTACGCCCAGCGAGTAAACGACGCCACCTACCGCCAGCAGCGTCACGCCGCCTATCGCCAGCTTAATCGCCAACTGATAAACCACTATCAGCGACAGCCAGCCCATTGCCAGATACGTAACCAGTGAAAGCACTTTAAATCGGTGCGCAATCGTCAACTTGAAGAGGATACCGAATAGCGCCAGGCTCCAGATCACAATCATTAGTCCGCGCGCCAGCGGCGAATCCAGACCTACCAGCAGAAATGGCGTATAGGTTCCGGCAATGAGCAGATAGATAGCGCAGTGATCAAATTTCTTTAACCAGATTTTTGCCCGCTGATGAGGAATGGCATGATAAAGCGTTGAGGCAAGAAAAAGCAGGATCATGCTCCCGCCATATAAACTGTAGCTGGCGATAGCCGTCATACCCGCATTCGCCTCTACCGCCTGAACCAACAACAGCACCAGGCCGACAATACCAAATACCAATCCAATGCCGTGGCTAATACTGTTGGCGATTTCCTCAGCCAGCGAATATCCCTGCGTCATTAATGGTTTTTGCACCATAACTTACTCCGGAGAAACGTTCATAACGATGAACTGCGCCTCTAGCGTAACTGAGAATGGTTCCAGTGAACACATGTTAGCTAAAATAAATTCTCAAAATTAAATTTTGCTTATTATTCAATAAGTTAATTACAAAAACTCAACTAACACGCGTTCATATTTATCGAAGGCATTTAAAATCAATCACATAAAATTGCGTCTGGTTGGGATAGATTTCAGCAATGACCCGTTTCAGCTCATCAAGCGACATATTTTCCTGTTGCGCATGTTTTTCGTTCAGCGTATCCAGCGTCACAGTTGACGTTCCTGTCACTTCGATTGTGCAAAAATAGCCATCATCTTCGAACCGCCCCACGCGTAGCACATCGCCTGCTTTAAAGTGGGACTCGGAGGCATCACGAATAGTGATGGTTTTACGCCCTGCCAGAATGTCATTCTGGAAACGTTGAAAGAAAGTAATGTCATTTGGCTGCATGTGGTTATCCCCCTGAATATGGCCCCTTGAAGCGGATGTTACGATCTGAATATGTTCTTGTCCCGACACGCAAGCACCCTGGAATTTTGCGTACGCTTTACATGCCATTTGGTGCAGAATGAATGATAACAGACTAAATAAATTGAGATTATGCAACAATGAGAAAACTCACCCTGCCAAAAGATTTTTTATGGGGCGGCGCGGTTGCCGCCCACCAGGTTGAAGGCGGCTGGAATAAAGACGGTAAAGGCCCCAGCATCTGCGACGTGCTAACCGGCGGCGCACACGGCGTGCCACGCGAAATCACCCAGAATGTCGTTGCTGGCAAATACTATCCGAACCACGAGGCGGTGGATTTTTACGGACATTACAAAGAAGACATCCGTCTTTTCGCCGAAATGGGGTTCAAATGCTTCCGTACCTCTATTGCCTGGACGCGTATCTTCCCGAATGGCGACGAATCCCAGCCAAACGAGGCCGGTCTGAAATTCTACGACGACATGTTTGATGAATTGCTCAAATACAACATCGAACCGGTCATCACCCTTTCCCACTTTGAAATGCCATTACATCTGGTACAGCACTACGGCGGCTGGACCAATCGTAAGGTCGTTGATTTCTTTGTCCGTTTTGCTGAAGTCGTGTTTGAACGCTACAAACATAAGGTCAAATACTGGATGACCTTCAACGAAATTAACAACCAGCGAAACTGGCGCGCGCCGCTGTTTGGCTACTGCTGTTCCGGCGTGGTGTATACCGAGCATGAGAATCCAGAAGAAACCATGTATCAGGTCTTACATCATCAGTTTGTCGCCAGCGCGCTGGCGGTAAAAGCGGCACGTCGTATTAATCCACAGATGAAAGTGGGTTGTATGCTGGCGATGGTCGCGCTGTATCCTTTCTCCTGTAAACCAGAAGATGTGATGTTTGCTCAGGAGTCGATGCGTGAACGCTACGTCTTTACCGATGTGCAGCTGCGCGGCTATTACCCGTCCTATGTGTTGAACGAGTGGGAGCGCCGCGGATTTAACATCAAAATGGACGATGGCGATCTTGAAGTGCTGCGCGAAGGCACCTGCGATTATCTTGGTTTCAGTTATTACATGACCAACGCGGTCAAAGCCGAAGGCGGTAGCGGCGATGCGATTTCCGGTTTTGAAGGCAGCGTACCGAACCCCTATGTTAAAGCCTCTGACTGGGGCTGGCAGATTGACCCGGTGGGCCTGCGTTATTCATTGTGTGAACTGTACGAACGCTATCAAAAGCCGCTGTTTATTGTCGAAAACGGTTTTGGTGCTTACGACAAAGTAGAAGAAGATGGCGGCATCAACGACGACTACCGCATTGACTACCTGCGCGCCCATATTGAAGAGATGAAAAAAGCGGTGACTTACGATGGTGTCGACCTGATGGGCTACACGCCGTGGGGCTGCATCGACTGCGTGTCGTTCACCACCGGTCAGTACAGCAAGCGCTACGGCTTCATCTACGTGAACAAGCACGATGACGGTACGGGCGATATGTCGCGTTCGCGTAAGAAAAGCTTCAACTGGTACAAAGAGGTGATTGCCAGCAACGGCGAGAAGCTTTAACTCCTGCACGTTACCCGCCAGTCGGCGGGTAACACTTTGAACGAGTCTTACCAGGTCTTACCTATTTTAAATTCCCAGCGTACATCTTCCATTTTGGTTGGCGACTTCGCTTCCTGCATTACCGGGAAGAAGGCTCCGGCACCAAACCATAATTTCAGTGAATCGACGGCAATATTAAATGACGGACCAACAACCCATTCGGTAGTTCCAGAATGGTTATTAATTACGCTGCCATTAGACAGTTTTTTCGTTCCAGAGGCATTATTGCTGTAGGCACTTTCCAGACCAAGATCCAGCGGTAAATCGCTAAACATATACCGCACTTGGGTATTCCACTGGAATTCGTTACCTCGTTTCACGTCCTGGTTACCGCGCTCAAATGGTCCCTGATATACAAAACCCATATCCCCTTTAATGTTAGGAGTAAATAATTTTGTTAAAGTGAGTGTTACTCTTCCTCCCCAGGCGCTATTCCCAGGCAAATGATTATCTCCATCTTGCCCGGTGGGTAGTAATAATGCCCCGCCTACCGTAACCCAAAACGGATCACCTCTTCGCTGGCTCATTAAAGCATAATTGACCCCCACCGATTGGTCGCCCATTCCCTCTATATGCTCAGGAGACAGATTGTCTCGTTTGTTATTGATATAGGAACCCACTGTTGATAATTCCAGTCTGTCGGTCAAACCGTAACGAATCTTCAATAACCATATCTGGGAGTAAACATCCGGACTTCCGTGCCCCTCGATTTGATGATCTTTATCGCGAAATGAGCTATTCACGGCGGTTAATAACTTTCCTTCCGGCAATACTGAACCACCAGAAATAGCGGTATTAACTGGTGCACCTAATAGATTACTGGGATTATTTTCTCCGTTAGCTGCCATTGCATTCATTAATAGAAAATATGTCATTAATGGCAGAAATATAAATCGTTTCATTATTCCCTCCAGGTATAAAAAACAAAGCGCTAAGTTAATAAATATTTACGTTATTTATGCTTATTTTTAATTTATAATTTAAATTAATAACTTGATGAATTTAATATACGGAAATTTTTGTAACTATATTGAGAGGTAAATAACGATTCCGGAGAGAAACTATTTGTAACCACATGTAAATATACTGTGTTGTTTTGATTAAATAACAGCAAGGTAAAAATGATGCACAATGAATCATTAGACTCTAAAAAACCGGTAATTTAATTCTGGCTAATACACTGATACAAACGCCAGGTTGCCTGACAGGAGCCAACGATTTACTGTAATGTATTGAATTAGTAACACTTTGTAGCCTGAATAAGGCACTCACACTGCATCCGACATAAACAAAACGCACTTTATTAACAAGCTGAAAAGGCGCCGAAGCGCCTTTAGAAAACAGTCGAATCAGTAAATTACTGGTAGTCGCTAATCGGTACGCAGGAGCAGAACAGGTTACGGTCGCCATAAACATCATCCAGACGTTTCACCGTCGGCCAGTATTTGTCTGCCACGCCTGCCGGGAATACGGCAACTTCACGGCTGTACGGATGCGCCCACTCGGCGACCAGTTCGCTCTGAATGTGCGGCGCGTTCACCAGCGGGTTATCTTCCAGCGGCCAGACACCGGCTTTCACCTGGTCAATCTCTGCGCGGATAGCCAGCATCGCATCGATAAAGCGATCCAGCTCGGCCTTACCTTCAGATTCCGTCGGCTCTACCATCAGCGTGCCCGCCACCGGGAACGACATGGTTGGCGCATGGAAACCGTAGTCGATCAGACGCTTGGCAATATCCAGCTCGCTGATGCCGGTTTCTTCTTTCAATGGGCGAATATCAAGAATACATTCGTGCGCCACACGGCCATCGCGACCAGTATACAGTACCGGGTACGCGTCTTTCAGACGGCTGGCAATGTAGTTAGCGTTAAGAATCGCGACCTGGCTTGCCTGCTTCATGCCTTCTGCGCCCATCATGCGGATGTACATCCAACTAATCGGCAGAATGGAGGCGCTGCCGAACGGCGCCGCAGACACCGCGCCCTGACGGGTGAGCATGCCTTCAATTTGCACCACGCTATGACCCGGTACGAACGGTGCCAGATGCGCTTTCACGCCGATCGGTCCCATGCCTGGGCCGCCGCCGCCGTGCGGAATGCAGAAAGTTTTATGCAGGTTAAGATGCGAAACGTCCGCGCCAATAAAGCCCGGTGAGGTAATGCCGACCTGAGCGTTCATGTTCGCGCCGTCAAGGTAAACCTGACCGCCGAACTGGTGCACAACTTCACACACCTCACGGATCGTTTCTTCATACACGCCGTGGGTGGAAGGATAAGTCACCATGATGCAAGAGAGGTTCGCAGCATGTTGTTCTGCTTTTGCCCGCAGATCGTCCAGGTCGATGTTGCCGTTCTTATCACAGGCGACTACCACCACCTGCATTCCTGCCATATGTGCAGAAGCAGGGTTAGTGCCGTGAGCAGAGGCCGGAATCAGGCAGATATCGCGATGCCCTTCGTTGCGGCTTTCGTGATAGTGACGAATCGCCAGCAGCCCCGCGTATTCCCCCTGTGCGCCGGAGTTAGGCTGCATACAGACGGCGTCGTACCCGGTGAGTTTCACCAGCCAGTCAGAAAGCTGGCTAATCATCTGATGATATCCTTCCGCCTGTTCCGGCGGGCAGAACGGATGCAGTTCAGCGAATTCCGGCCAGGTGATAGGGATCATCTCGGCGGCGGCGTTCAGCTTCATGGTGCAGGAACCCAGCGGGATCATCGCCTGGTTCAGCGCCAGATCTTTACGCTCCAGCGAGTGCATATAGCGCATCATCTCGGTTTCGCTGTGGTAACGGTTAAATACCGGATGCGTCAGAATCGCATCGTCACGCAGCATACTTTGCTGAATGGAACGGCTATCAAGCGCCACGTCTTTATCCAGTGTTTCAATGTTCAGACCGTGGCTGTCGCCCAGCAAAACATTGAACAACTGCGCCACATTCTCACGGGTGGTGGTTTCATCGAGCGTAATACCCACCGCGTTATGAATATCGCTGCGCAGATTGATCTCTGCCGCTTCCGCACGCGCCAGTACCGCAGCTTTATCAGCTACTTCCACACACAGGGTGTCGAAGTAGTGCGCATGACGCAGCTTTAAGCCTTTCTGTTGCAGACCTGCCGCCAGAATATCGGTCAGGCGGTGGATACGATTCGCAATGCGTTTCAGGCCAACCGGTCCATGATAAACGGCATACAGACTGGCGATGTTAGCCAGCAGTACCTGCGAGGTACAAATGTTGGAGTTCGCTTTCTCACGACGGATATGCTGCTCGCGAGTCTGCATCGCCATGCGCAGTGCGGTATTGCCCGCCGCATCTTTTGAGACGCCGATAATACGGCCTGGCATGGAGCGTTTAAATTCGTCTTTGGCGGCAAAGAATGCCGCGTGCGGGCCACCGTACCCCATCGGTACGCCGAAGCGTTGCGCAGAGCCGAAAACAATGTCCGCGCCCTGTTTACCCGGCGCGGTAAGCAGCACCAGCGCCATAAAGTCAGCGGCGACGCTGACAATCACTTTACGGGCTTTGAGTTCGCTAATCAGCGCGCTGTAGTCGTGAATTTCGCCCGTGGAACCAACCTGCTGCAACAGCACGCCAAACACATCCTGGTGATCCAGTGCTTTCGCCGCGTCATCCACAATGACGTCAAAGCCAAAGGTTTCGGCACGCGTACGCACGACGTCCAGAGTTTGCGGATGGACATCAGAGGCGACAAAGAACCGGTTGGCATTTTTCAATTTGCTGACGCGCTTTGCCATCGCCATCGCTTCAGCGGCGGCGGTCGCTTCATCCAGCAGCGAGGCGGAAGCCATGTCCAGCCCTGTCAGGTCCAGCGTCACCTGTTGGAAGTTGAGCAGCGCTTCCAGACGCCCCTGAGAGACTTCCGGCTGATAAGGAGTGTAGGCGGTATACCAACCCGGATTTTCCAGCATGTTGCGCAGGATAACCGGCGGTAGCTGCACGGCGGTGTAGCCCATGCCAATATAGGACGTGAAGCGCTTGTTACGCCCGGCGATGGCTTTTAATTCCGCCAGTGCGGCATATTCGGTTGCCGCCTCGCCAACCTGCGGCGGAGTCGCGAGCTGAATGTCTTTCGGCACAATCTGACCTGTCAGCGCGTTTAACGACTCGGCGCCAACCGCATTCAGCATCTCTTGTTGCTGTGCGGCGTCCGGTCCGATGTGGCGTTCAATGAAAGCGCCGCGGTTTTCAAGCTGGCTTAACGTCTGTGTCATGGGCGATGGTTCCTGAAACGTGCAGTGAATCGTGATTGTCTCTAACTCAATTGCCCGGTGGCGCTGACGCTTACCGGGCCTACGCGTGCGAAAACGAATACGCAAAATAATTCGCGTTGCAGTGAGTAGGCCGGATAAGCATTAGCGCCATCCGGCACAACATTATTCGTCTTCTAACAATGCCTCGTACGCGGTGGCATCCAGCAGCGATTCAAGTTCGCTTTCATCGCTGGCTTTGATTTTAAAGATCCAGCCACCGGCATACGGTTCGCTGTTCACCAGCTCCGGGGAGTCGCTCAGCGCATCGTTTACCGCCACGATCTCGCCGCTTACCGGCGCATAAATGTCGGACGCCGCTTTTACGGACTCCGCCACGGCGCAGTCATCACCCGCGCTGACGGTCGCGCCGACTTCCGGCAGATCAACAAAAACCATGTCGCCCAACAGCTCCTGAGCGTGTTCAGTAATGCCAACGGTGTAAGTGCCATCCGCTTCTTTACGCAGCCATTCGTGTTCTTTGCTGTATTTCAGTTCTGCGGGTACGTTGCTCATCAATTAATCTCCAAAAAAGGATGAATCACGCGACGGCTTTGCCGTTACGCACAAAAACAGGTTTAGTCACTTTTACCGGCATTTCACGGTTACGAATTTGTACAATCGCCGTCTCGCCGATGCCCGCCGGAACGCGCGCCAGCGCAATGCTGTAGCCCAACGTTGGGGAAAACGTCCCGCTGGTGATAATGCCTTCTTGCTGATTGCCCTGCGCATCGGTAAAACGCACCGGCAGTTCATTACGCAATACGCCTTTCTCGGTCATCACCAGACCGACAAGCTGCTCATGGCCTTTTTCACGCTGCATCTCCAGCGCCTCACGGCCAATAAAGTCGCGGTCAGCAGGTTCCCAGGCGATAGTCCATCCCATATTAGCCGCCAGCGGAGAGATACCTTCATCCATCTCCTGACCGTACAGGTTCATGCCTGCTTCCAGACGCAGCGTGTCGCGCGCGCCAAGACCGCACGGCTTCACGCCCGCCTCCACCAGCGCACGCCAGAAATCCGCCGCTTTTTCATTCGGCATGGCGATTTCATAGCCTGCTTCGCCGGTATAACCGGTGGTGGCGATAAACAAATCACCCGCCTGAACGCCGAAGAACGGCTTCATACCTTCTACTGCATGGCGCTGTTGGTCAGTAAACAGAGTCGCCGCTTTTTCCTGCGCATTCGGCCCCTGTACCGCAATCAGCGACAGGTCGTCACGAACGGTGATGTCGATGGCATAAGGTTCAGCGTGTTGGGTAATCCAGGAGAGGTCTTTTTCGCGGGTGGCGGAGTTAACAACGAGACGGAAGAAATCTTCAGTGAAGTAGTAGACGATAAGGTCATCAATCACGCCACCCGATGCGTTAAGCATACCGGAGTAGAGGGCTTTACCCGTCTTCGTTAGCTTCGCGACGTCGTTTGCCAGCAGATAACGCAAGAACTCCCGGGTGCGGCTGCCATGAAGATCGACAATGGTCATATGCGATACATCAAACATCCCGGCATCGGTGCGCACAGCGTGGTGTTCATCAAGCTGAGAGCCGTAATGCAGGGGCATCATCCAGCCATGAAAATCGACCATGCGGGCGCCGCATAGCGTGTGTTGTTCGTACAAAGGCGTCTGTTGGGCCATCTTTTCCTCGTTGAATTAGCGGGGGCTAACAACCATTTTCATGGGAAATCTTCGCCACGAAACCTGGCATCGACGCCCTTTTTCCTGCGCCGACGCAAACGTTCTCTTGCTCCTGAACTTACCACCGAACCAGGCGCTAAACCATAAGGCTGAATTTACCATCACATTAGCTTATGACTAAAAAACGCTAAAATCCCATCAGCACAAAAAACCACTATTACGCTAAATAACCGCCATAAAAATGAAGCTGATACGATTTATCACAACATAAATTAATATTAAATGCGGAAAAAATGTCGAAAATCGCGTTCGCTAAAAATAATGACATTAGAAAATATAATGCGAAATAGGCGGTGAAATTAGATTATTTCAAACGAGGAAAGCCCCCCGGCGCGATAGCCGGGAAAGCAAAGTGTGACGGGTTTCAAACTCTTGCTGGCGTGCAGTCAGACGCTTAACGAAGCCATTGCGGAAGGTCGTTTAGCCCCATTGCCTGGCGAAGCAGTTGGGGTTTGACGCCGGGGAGCGTGTCCGCCAGTTTCAGTCCGATGTCGCGCAGCAATTTTTTTGCCGGGTTTTCGCCGGCAAACAGGTCACGAAAACCTTGCATCCCGGCAAGCATCATCGCCGCACTATGTTTACGGCTACGCTCATAACGACGGAGATAAAGATGTTGGCCAATGTCTTTGCCCTGGCGCTGAAGCCGGCGCAGATCGTCCACCAGTTCGGCCGCGTCCATAAAGCCGAGGTTGACGCCTTGCCCTGCCAGCGGATGGATGGTGTGCGCGGCATCACCGACCAACGCCAGACGATGCGCGGCAAACTGGCGAGCATAGCGGCCCGTCAGCGGAAAAACCTGCCGTTCGCTTTCCAGGCGGCATAAGCCCAGCCGATTATCGAAGGCGATAGTCAACGCCTGGTTAAACGCCTCGTCGCCGCTCTGTTGCATACGCTCCGCATCCTGCGGAGAAAGCGACCAGACAATGGAACACAGATGCGGATCGCTTAACGGCAAAAACGCCAGAATACCTTCACCATGAAACACCTGGCGAGCAACCGCGCCGTGCGGCTCTTCGGTGCGGATAGTCGCTACCAGCGCATGGTGACGGTAGTCCCAGAAAGTTAAGGGAATATCCGCTTTGTTACGCAGCCAGGAGTTGGCGCCATCCGCGGCAATCACCAGACGCGCGGTTAACATCGCGCCGTCTTTTAAAGTCAGGAAGGCGTCGTTCTCCCCCCAGGCGACCTGCTGTAACTCCGCTGGCGCCATTAAGGTGATATCCGCCGCTTGCTGCGCTTTTTGCCACAGTGCATAGTGAATGACGCTGTTTTCAACAATATGCCCCAGATGGCTATATCCCATGCTTGCGTCATCAAACGTAATACGGCCAAAGCTGTCTTTATCCCAGACTTCCATACCGTGGTAGCAACTTGCCCGTCGCGCCACAATGTTTGACCATACGCCAAGACGGGTAAGCAGTTTTTCGCTGGCGGCATTAATCGCCGACACCCGAAGCTGAGGCGGCGCATCGTTCGCCAACGGCTGGGGAACAACGTGATCCAGTACCGCAACGCGCAAACCGCTCCCCTGCAAGCCGCAGGCGACAGCCAGTCCCACCATGCCTCCGCCAACTATTGCTACATCAACACTTTGCACTATTTACTCCTGGAAACCGGAACAATCAAACCGTAGGCCGGATAAGGCGAAGCTGCCATCCGGTATTTTTACGAACACGATGCCGGATGGCGGCGTAAATGCCTTATCCGGCCTACAGATCTGCTTAACGCGCAACCCAACCTAAGGTCCGCTGTGCCAGCGCATCGCGCGCAGGCGGTAATAATTCCATCGCCATTAAACCGATATTGCGCCCAATAACCAGCGGCGCCCAACGATTTGCAAACACATGGACCAGACCGTTCGTTACGCCAATCGTCGTATCCCGGTCAACCTGACGACGCTGCTGATAGCGCGATAACACGTGCCAGGCGCCAATATCCTCGCCCGCGTCCTGTGCCGCGACCAGCGTTTCCGCCAGGCTCATGACATCGCGCAGACCGAGATTAAACCCTTGTCCGGCGATAGGATGCAACGTCTGCGCCGCATTGCCGACCACGACAGTCCGGTGAGTAAACACTTTCGCCGCCGTAGTAAGGGCAAGCGGATACGCGCTGCGCTTACCCGCCTGAGTAATTCGCCCCAGCCGCCAGCCGAACGCGGCCTGCAATGCATGGCAGAACTGCGCGTCGGACCAGCTCAGCACCTCATCGCGCTGGTCGAGCGGGTGACACCAAACCAGCGAACATCGGCCATGCGACATCGGCAACATCGCCAGCGGGCCATTGGGAGTAAAACGTTCAAAGGCGCGTCCCTGATGCGGGATAGCGGTCGCGACATTCGCTATCACCGCTAACTGTTCGTAAGGCTCCTGATGCCAGTCAACGCCGCAGGCTGACGCGAGCGCGGAGTGGGTACCGTTAGCCGCCACCAGCACGCTGCCAGCTATCACATTGCCGTTTTCCAGAGTGACGTTAACCTGCTGTTGGGTACGCGACACGCTGGCTACGCGCTCCGGGCAGTGCAGCGTAACGCCTGGCGCTTTACGCAAGAGCGCAAACAGACGCAGCCCGATATCATGCAGCTCCGCAACGTGCCCCAACGCTGCCAGACTGTAGTCCTGCGCGTCGAGAGTCACAAATCCGGCATGGCCGCGATCGCTGACGTGTACGGTGTTGATTGCCGTTGCGCAATCGGAAATCGCCTGCCAGACGCCAATTCGCGCCAGTTGCTGACAAGTGCCCGCCGCCAGCGCAATCGCTCTGGCGTCAAAGCCGGGATGACCGTCGGCTTCAGGCGCTTTCGCTTCAATCAGGTGTACCGGCAACGTCCCATGACTGAACTGAGAGATGGCCAGCGCCAGCGTCGCGCCTGCCATGCCGCCGCCAACGATAATGACGCTCATTGCTGCCGCGCCGCCGCCATTAATGCTTCAATGTCATCCGCCTTCTTCACAACGCCAGCGGTCAGGTTTTCATTACCGGTTTCGGTAATGACAATGTCATCTTCAATTCGAACGCCAATGCCGCGATACGCTTCCGGCACGTCGGCATCCGGCGCGATATAGAGGCCTGGCTCTACGGTCAGCACCATGCCCGGCTCCAGGGTACGGGAGCGATCCGGCCCATAAACGCCGACATCATGAACATCCAGCCCCAGCCAGTGGCTCAAGCCATGCATAAAGAAAGGACGATGCGCATTTTCGGCAATCAGTTGATCAACCTCTCCTTGCAAAATCCCCAGCTTCACCAGCCCGGTTATCATGATGCGCACGACTTCGCCGGTCACCTCCTGAATAGAGGTACCAGGACGGAACAGTCGCAGGCTGGTCTCCAGCGATTCCAGAACGATGTCATAAATTTCACGCTGAGCTGGCGTAAATTTCCCGTTCACCGGGAAAGTACGCGTGATGTCGCCCGCGTAACCTTTATATTCACAGCCCGCGTCGATAAGCACTAAATCGCCGTCGCGCATTTCACTTTCGTTTTCAGTGTAATGCAGAATACAGCCATTTTCGCCGCTGCCGACAATGGTGTTATAGGAGGGATAGCGCGCGCCGTGGCGATTAAATTCGTGGTGAATTTCCCCCTCCAACTGATACTCAAACATCCCCGGACGGCATTTTTCCATCGCGCGGATATGCGCCAGCGCGCTAATTTCCCCGGCACGGCGCAGGACAGCAATCTCTTCCGGCGATTTGAACAGGCGCATCTCATGGACGATCGGTCGCCAGTCAGTCATGGTGGCCGGCGCGGTCAGATTCTGGCGGGAGCCTTTACGCAGCTTCTCCAGCGCAGCCAGAACAATTTCGTCGGCATACGCATATTCGCCCTGCGCGTGGTACACCACATCCAGACCATTAAGCAACTGAAAGAGTTGCTGGTTGATTTCGCTAAACGCCAGCGCCCGGTCAACGCCCAGTTTTTCCGGCGCGGCATCCTGTCCTAAACGGCGACCAAACCAGATTTCCGCCGTCAGGTCGCGAACGCGGTTGAACAAAACGCTGTGGTTGTGGGTGTCATCACTCTTAATCAGTACCAGCACGGCTTCCGGTTCGTTAAAACCGGTGAAATACCAGAAGTCGCTACTCTGGCGATACGGATATTCACTGTCTGCGCTGCGCGTCGCCTCCGGCGCGGCAAAGATCAGCGCGGCGCTGCCGGGCTGCATTTGCGCCAGTAATGCCTGGCGACGGCGTTGGTATTCCTGCTGAGTCATGACATGGCCTCCATTTCGTTTTTTCTTAGTGTAGCGTCGGTTTACGCACTTCCGGCGCGGTCGGCTGTTGGCGCGTGAAAGTGTCATGACATAACAGCGCCGCAACACGGACATATTCGATGATCTCTTCGAGCGACATCTCCAGCTCTTCCTGATCTTCGCTCTCATCATAACCAAGCTGCGCAATATTACGCAGGTCGTCAATCGCTTCACCCGTTTCGCCGGTGACTTTATCAAGTTTAGGCTGCGTTACGCCGAGGCCAAGCAAAAAGTGGTTAACCCACCCGGCTAATGCATCTGCGCGATCGAATACGCTGACATCGTCGCCTTCAGGCAGATAAAGCTGAAAAAGAAAGCCGTCGTCTTCTAGCGCGTCGCTGGTCGCCGCGTGCATTTTGCGCAGCGCCTGAGCAAGCTCATGCCCGAAGGCCAGACCTTCGTTCGTCAGGTCGTGCAACAGCGGCTGCCATGAGCTGTCGTTGTTGCCGCCGCAAATCATCCCGCTGATTAAACCATGCATTTCAGCCGGGGTCAGACCGGCCCCTTGTTGATTCAAAAACCGGTTCATTTCGTTGTAACCAGGCATTTCGTTCTGTATAGACATAAGCATTCGTCATCAAAGGGAGGATATTCATGATATGCTACCACTTTGGACCCTGGTGAACCAGAAAAGGGCTTGTATCTTCACACCAGGGTAGCTATAGTGTCGCCCCTTCGCGGACCCTGGGTCTGGAGACGAAGGCAGCGCAGTCAATCAGCAGGAAGGTGGCATGTCTGCACAACCCGTCGATATCCAAATATTTGGCCGTTCACTGCGAGTGAATTGCCCGCCTGACCAAAGGGATGCGTTGAATCAGGCTGCGGACGATCTGAATCAGCGGTTGCAAGATCTGAAAGTTCGCACTAGAGTCACAAATACTGAGCAGTTGGTTTTCATTGCCGCATTGAATATCAGCTATGAGTTAACTCAGGAAAAAGCGAAGACCCGCGATTACGCGGCGAGCATGGAACAACGTATTCGGATGCTACAACAGACCATCGAACAGGCGTTGCTTGATCAAGGTCGCATAACCGAAAAAACGGGCCAAAACTTTGAATAACACTTTTCGCTTTACTATGGTAAAGTGATTGTGAAAACAGAATTTCTCTGAGATGTTTGCAAGCGGGCCAGTCCCCTGAGCCGATATTTCATACCACAAGAATGTGGCGCTCCGCGGTTGGTGAGCATGCTCGGTTCGTCCGAGAAGCCTTAAAACTGTGACGACACATTCACCTTGAACCAAGGGTTCAAGGGTTACAGCCTGCGGCGGCATCTCGGAGATTCCCCTTCTGACTGGCGACAGCCATGACGCAACTTCCCGAACTCTCTTTATCACGACAAGAAATCCGCCGAATGATTCGGCAACGTCGCCGTGTGCTAACGCCAGAGCAGCAACGCCGTTTTGGTCAACAGGCCGCCGCCCGAATGCTCAGCTTTCCTCCCGTCGTGATGGCGCACACTGTCGCCGTGTTTCTCTCCTTTGATGGCGAACTCGACACCCAGCCGCTGATTGAACAGCTATGGCAAGCGGGCAAGCGCGTCTACCTTCCGGTTCTTCATCCCTTCAGCCCTGGCAACCTCCTGTTCCTGCACTATCATCCGCAGAGTGCGCTGGTGACCAACCGCTTAAAGATCCGGGAGCCACGGCTTGATGTCCGCGACGTATTACCGCTGGCAAAGCTGGATGTGCTGGTAACGCCGTTAGTGGCGTTTGACGAAGACGGGCAGCGCCTGGGGATGGGCGGCGGATTTTATGACCGTACGTTGCAAAACTGGCAGCAGCATAAGATCCAGCCCGTGGGCTACGCGCATGATTGCCAGTTAGTAGAAAAGCTGCCGGTTGAAGAGTGGGATATCCCGCTGCCTGCGGTGGTGACGCCGTCCAAAATTTGGGAGTGGTAGCCGTGTTTTGCCGATTGACAGCGTCGCTTTTTTGACCTAAATTTCTCGGTGAAGGGTGAGGGAGGCGAACCTCCCTCCTGCGTACTCTCTGTTAATATGCTGGCGTAGCGATGATTAACAGGATCAGCAGCATGATGACGTATCTCATCATCGTCCCTTTCCTTTTTAGAGCCCCTGCTTCGGTAGGGGCTTTCCCGTTTCAGCGCTATGCTGAGCCCTTATCGTAAATTCCTTTTATTGCTGTACAACACGCAACGCTGCCTTTAATTACCAATTGCGGCAAGGCTCGAAAACAGAATGTATGCGTTACACGAAGAGATGTTGAGGCAGGGAAACCAGAAGAAAGGATGGGCAGGTCATCTCCTGCCCATTTAGAGGAAATTAGTACAGCAGACGGGCGCGAATGGTGCCCGGAATCGCCTTCATCGCCAGCAGCGCTTTCTCCGCCACATCGCCATCGGCTTCTATATCAATTACCACATACCCCATTCGGGCGGAGGTTTGCAAATACTGTGCGGCAATGTTAACGCCCTGCTCGGCAAAGATCTGGTTAAGCGCGGTCAATACGCCCGGGCGGTTTTCGTGGATGTGCATCAGGCGACGACCGCCGTGCAGCGGCAGCGACACTTCCGGGAAGTTCACGGCGGACAGCGTCGAGCCGTTATCCGAGTACTTAATCAGTTTTCCTGCGACTTCCAGACCGATGTTTTCTTGCGCCTCCTGCGTCGAGCCGCCGATATGCGGCGTCAGGATCACGTTATCGAATTCGCACAGCGGAGAGGTAAACGGATCGCTATTAGTGGCCGGTTCCGTCGGGAAGACGTCGATAGCCGCCCCCGCCAGATGTTTCGTCGCCAGCGCGTCGCACAAAGCCGGGATATCCACTACCGTACCGCGCGCGGCGTTAATCAGCAGCGAACCCGGCTTCATCAGGGCAATCTCTTTTGCGCCCATCATGTTTTTGGTGGAGGCGTTTTCAGGTACGTGCAGACTGACCACATCGCTCATATTCAGCAATTCAGACAGGTGCTGCACCTGAGTTGCGTTACCAAGCGGCAGTTTATTTTCAATATCATAGAAATAGACATGCATCCCCAGCGATTCCGCCAGAATGCCCAACTGCGTTCCGATATGGCCGTAACCGATAATGCCAAGCTTTTTACCGCGCGCTTCGAACGATCCCGCCGCCAGTTTATTCCATACGCCGCGGTGCGCTTTGGCGTTCGCTTCCGGCACGCCGCGCAGCAGCAGCAATAGCTCGCCAATCACCAGCTCCGCCACGGAACGGGTATTCGAGAATGGCGCGTTAAAGACCGGAATACCGCGTTTTGCCGCCGCATTTAAATCCACCTGGTTGGTGCCGATGCAAAAACAGCCAATCGCCACCAGCTTCTCTGCGGCGTTAATCACTTCTTCTGTCAGATGAGTACGGGATCGCAGACCGATGAAGTGGGCATCGCGGATGGACGCTTTCAACTGTTCAGCGTCCAGCGCGCCCTTGTGATATTCAATGTTGGTGTAACCTGCCGCACGAAGGCTTTCCAGCGCCTTTTGATGCACCCCTTCAACCAGCAGAAATTTAATTTTATCTTTCTCCAGCGATACCTTTGCCATTTCCCCGATCCTGTCTTTTTTTGCCATCTGATGTTGTGTATGGATTTGCATCCGTCCTTCAACATATCAAAAAAAATTATCACGGCAATATGAACGTTTGCGCCAGCGTCGTGAAGGAATCGCATACAGCGGGAAATAGCAGATGAAAATACCGGGAATAACTTTTTCTTTGGAGGGATCGGCAGGGCAAACAATTAAACGTGATACATGTCACCAAATTTGCCCTGACCGAATTTTTTACGCGGCAGGAAATACGCCTGGCGGGATCATTTTACGATGGTTTTCACCCCGTCCGGCGTGCCGATCAGTGCGACATCGGCGCCACGGTTGGCGAACAACCCTACGGTCACGACGCCCGGAATCGCGTTAATGGCGTTTTCCAGCGCGATGGGATCAAGGATTTCCATACCATAAACATCCAGAATCACGTTGCCGTTATCCGTGACCACGTTCTGACGGTACTCCGGACGCCCGCCCAGCTTCACCAGTTGACGAGCGACCGCGCTGCGCGCCATCGGAATCACTTCGACCGGCAACGGGAATTTGCCAAGAATATCCACCTGTTTAGAGGCATCCGCAATACAAATAAATTTCTCTGCCACGGAAGCAATAATTTTCTCACGGGTTAATGCCGCGCCGCCGCCTTTGATCATCTGCATATGACCGTTGATTTCGTCCGCGCCATCGACATAGATACCCAGGCTATCCACTTCGTTGAGGTCAAACACATGAATACCGAGGCCTTTGAGTTTTTCAGTCGAGGCGTCCGAGCTGGAGACCGCGCCTTCAATCTGGCCTTTCATTGTGCCCAGCGCATCAATAAAGTGTGCGGCCGTTGAGCCTGTACCAACGCCCACAATGGTGCCGGGCTGTACATACTGAAGTGCCGCCCATCCTACCGCTTTTTTCAGTTCATCCTGCGTCATAGATCGTTTCGCCTGTGGTGTGAAAATACAGCCGCATTATAGAACATTGTCGGGAAAAATCTCCGTGTCCGTACACAGGCTACGGATTTCATCTGTACCGACGGCAAATTTATGTCATAGTGCGGAAAAAAATAACAGGAGCATGACACAACAATGAAACGTCCGGACTACAGAACACTACAGGCGCTGGATGCCGTTATACGTGAACGAGGATTCGAGCGCGCCGCCCAGAAGCTGTGCATCACACAATCCGCCGTCTCACAGCGCATAAAACAGCTTGAGAATATGTTCGGACAACCTTTGTTGGTGCGTACCGTTCCTCCTCGCCCCACGGAGCAAGGGCAAAAATTACTGGCTCTGCTGCGTCAGGTTGAACTGCTGGAAGAAGAGTGGCTGGGCGATGAACAAACCGGCTCTACGCCGCTGCTGCTGTCGCTGGCGGTTAACGCCGATAGTCTGGCGACCTGGCTGCTTCCGGCGCTGGCGCCGGTGCTGGCGGACTCCCCTATCCGTCTCAATTTACAGGTGGAAGATGAAACGCGCACGCAAGAACGTCTGCGGCGCGGCGAGGTAGTGGGCGCGGTGAGTATTCAGCATCAGGCGCTGCCCAGTTGCCTGGTGGACAAACTGGGCGCGCTCGACTATCTGTTTGTCGCGTCAAAGCCGTTTGCCGAGCGCTATTTCCCCAATGGCGTTACCCGGTCGTCGCTGCTGAAAGCGCCCGCCGTCGCGTTCGACCATCTGGATGATATGCATCAGGCCTTTTTGCAACAGAATTTCGATCTACCGCCCGGCAGCGTGCCGTGCCATATCGTTAATTCATCCGAAGCGTTTGTACAGCTTGCGCGTCAGGGCACGACCTGCTGCATGATCCCTCACCTGCAGATTGAGAAAGAGCTGGAAAGCGGCGAGTTGATCAACTTAACGCCTGGTTTGCTACAGCGCCGGATGCTTTACTGGCACCGCTTTGCCCCGGAAAGCCGGATGATGCGCAAAGTAACCGACGCGCTGCTGGAGTACGGGCACAAGGTGCTGCGTCAGGATTAGCCTCTCAATGAATGCCGGATGGCGGCGTGAACGTCTTATCCGGCCTGCATGACCCATTATTCCCCCGTCGCTTCTTTGAAATTCATCACAAAATCATTGCGTTCAGGCGGCAAAAAACGCGAACACCGGGAGAAAACGCGGCCTGGAAGCGCCCAGGCCGGGCGAGGTTACTGCGTGCTGGCGGCCGTGGTTGACGTCTGCCCTGTTCCAGGTTCAAGCTGGAATACCACATCGACCTGATCGTCGAACTGAATGGTCGGCTGCTCGTAAGTTTCCTGCGCGGATACCGGCGCAGCATCTGCGGCTTTCATCATTCGCACCACCGGACTCGGCTGATAATTAGAGACATGGTAACGAACGCTGTAAACCGGCCCCAATTTGCTGTTAAAACCGGCTGCCAGCGCTTGCGCCTGATGAATCGCGTCATCAATGGCGGCTTTACGGGCCTTGTCTTTATAGGCGTCCGGTTGCGCCACGCCCAGCGATACCGAACGAATCTCGTTCAGACCCGCCTTCAGCGCGCCGTCCAGCAGCGAATTAAGTTTATCTAACTGACGCAGCGTCACCTCAACGGTTCGCACCGCGCGATACCCTTTCAGAATGCTTTTACCGTTTTGGTAATCATAATCCGGCTGCGTGCGCAGATTCGCCGCGCTAATGTCTTTTTTCGCAATCTGATTTTGCTCAAGGAAGGAAAGATATTGCGCCACGCGCTCATCGGCCTGCTTCTTCGCCGTCGCCGCATCCTTCGCCGCGACGTTCACTTCAATCGCTAAGGTGGCGATATCAGGCACAGCATCGACGCTTGCCGTACCGGAAGTCACGATGTGCGGGCCTTCCGGCAATTCGCTTGCCTGCGCCGACATTGCACTTAAACCCACTAATGCCGCCAGGGCCATCACTTTGAACTTCACAGTCTCTCCTCCATATTGCAGTCATTGCCCTGATATACAGGGCGCATGCAGGCAAGCTTAGCGGATATCGGCCTGTTGTCCATCAGACAACGCTTAGTTGAAAAGCGCGTGCATATGCGCGACGCCTTCCCGCGCCAGTTGGAAGGCGATAAGCCACATCACCACCCCTACCAGAATGTTGATAATGCGTTGAGCTTTCGCCGTACGCAGTCGAGGCGCAAGCCAGGCCGCCAGTAGCGCTAACCCAAAAAACCATAAGAACGACGCGCTAATCGTGCCGAGGGCGAACCAGCGCTTTGGCTCCATAGCCAGTTGTCCGCCGAGACTGCCCAACACGACAAACGTATCCAGATAAACGTGCGGATTCAGCCAGGTTACCGCCAGCATCGTAGCAATAATTTTCCAGCGCCCCTGCTTCATAACCTCGGCGCTGGCCAGCTCCAGATTACTGCTCATTGCCGTTTTCAGCGCGCCAAAACCGTACCATAACAAGAACGCGACCCCGCCCCATGTGACCAGCGCCAGCAGCCACGGCGACTGCATCAGCAACGCGCTACCGCCAAAAATACCGGCGCTAATCAGGACTAAATCACTTAACGCGCAAAGCAGCGCTATCATGAGGTGGTACTGGCGACGAATTCCCTGATTCATCACAAACGCATTTTGCGGGCCAAGCGGAAGGATCATGGCAGCGCCAAGGGCAAACCCTTGAAAATAATAAGATATCACGTTAACTACCCTGAGCTGTTTTTCTTAAAGGCAGACTATAGCGCGGGAATATTATTAGCGGAAATTGATAATTTTAATCACTAATAAGAAAAGCTAATGAAGAGACTGAATAACGGATGGCGGCTACGCTTATCCGCTCAATAACCAGAGAATACTGGAGGCGGATAAGCGCAGCGCGGGAGAAAAATTACTCCGCGGCGTTATCTTTCACGCGTTTAAAATTGACGTCCATCTGCGGGTACGGGAAGCTAATACCAGCGGCGTCGAATTCACGTTTAATACGTTCCAGCACGTCCCAATAGACATTTTGCAGGTCGCTGCTTTTACTCCAGACACGCACCACAAAATTAATTGATGAGGCGCCCAGCTCATTCAAACGCACCGTCATTTCGCGATCTTTTAAAATACGATCGTCGGACTCGATAATCGTCGTTAGCAGCTGTTTCACCTGATCGATATCCGAATCGTAGGCCACCCCAATAATAAATTCGTTACGGCGAACCGGCTCACGAGAATAGTTGATGATATTTCCCGCGATAATTTTGCCATTCGGAATTACAATAATTTTGCCGTCTACCGCGCGCATTGTCGTGGAAAAGATTTGCACGTTCAGTACCGTACCGGCAACGCCGCCCAAATCGACATACTCACCGGCGCGGAACGGACGGAACATAACCAGCAATACCCCAGCCGCAAGGTTAGAAAGCGATCCCTGTAATGCCAGGCCAACGGCTAAACCGGCGGCGCCCAGTACTGCGATCACCGACGCCGTTTGTACCCCCACGCGACCCAGAGCCGCAATCAGCGTAAAAGCGATAACCCCATAGCGCACCAGCGCAGAAAGAAAGTCGGCCACTGTCGCATCAATATGACGCGCACGCATCAGACGATTTACCGTATTGGAAATCACACGCGCTACAATCAAGCCGATGATGATAATAGCGATAGCCGCAACAATATTCACAGCATAGCTGAGCAATAACGCCTGGTTGCGTACCAGCCAGGTGCCCGCACCATTTATGCTGTCGACAACATTCAAATCTTCCATTCAATATTCCTTGGTCATAGCAAAACAAGCAAATGAGATCATTCTCACGAAAAGAACTTTTTAAAGGTAAACAAAAACAGAGGAATATGCCATTTTTCGGCATCATCCCAAAAAAGGCAGGTACATTGTGTATTGGCCGGATGAAAGCGCTAACTAACGCCGCTCTCCGGGAATGACGATAAAAAAATGGCTTCCCGAGGGAAGCCATTTCAATCAGCAGACTATATTACAGAACGTCAATCGCGTTCAGTTCTTTAAATGCTTTTTCCAGACGAGCGATCATCGAAGTCTGGCCAGCACGCAGCCATACGCGCGGGTCATAGTATTTCTTATTCGGCTGATCTTCGCCTTTCGGGTTGCCCAGCTGACCTTGCAGATACGCTTCGTTTTCTTTGTAGTAGTTCAGAACACCTTCCCAGGTTGCCCATTGGGTATCGGTATCGATGTTCATTTTCACTACGCCGTAGCTTACGGAGTCTTTGATTTCCTGAGCAGTAGAACCGGAACCGCCGTGGAAAACGAAGTTCAGGCTGTTGTGCGGCAGGTTGTGTTTCTTAGAAACATAGTCCTGAGAATCACGCAGAATGGTCGGGGTCAGAACCACGTTACCCGGCTTGTAAACGCCGTGTACGTTACCGAAGGAAGCGGCAATGGTGAAACGCGGGCTGATTTTGCTCAGCTCAGTGTACGCGTAATCAACGTCTTCCGGCTGGGTGTACAGGGCAGAAGCGTCCATGTGGCTGTTGTCCACGCCGTCTTCTTCGCCACCGGTGCAACCCAGTTCGATTTCCAGAGTCATGCCAATTTTGGACATGCGCGCCAGGTATTTGGAGCAGATTTCGATGTTTTCGTGCAGAGACTCTTCAGACAGGTCAATCATGTGAGAAGAGAACAGCGGTTTACCGGTAGCCGCGAAGTGTTTTTCACCCGCGTCCAGCAGACCGTCGATCCACGGCAGCAGTTTCTTCGCGCAGTGGTCAGTGTGCAGGATAACCGGCACGCCGTAGTGCTCAGCCATCTGATGAACGTGATGCGCGCCAGAGATAGCGCCCAGGATTGCCGCGCCCTGAGGTACGTCAGTTTTCACGCCTTTACCCGCGATGAAGGACGCGCCGCCGTTGGAGAACTGAACGATGACCGGCGCTTTAACTTTTGCAGCGGTTTCCAGAACAGCGTTGATGGAATCAGTGCCCACGCAGTTAACTGCCGGCAGAGCAAAATTGTTTTCTTTTGCTACCTGGAACACTTTCTGTACGTCATCACCAGTGATCACGCCTGGTTTTACGAAATCAAAAATTTTAGACATGTTTCGTTGTCCTGTATCGTCGGGCTTTGGGAAAAAACACGGGCCGCCCTGAATGTCAGATCGGCGATAAATCAACGGGCAGGAATCCCTGCCCGTAACGATTACTTCTTAGCGCGCTCTTCGAGCATCGCTACGGCTGGCAGAACTTTACCTTCCACGAATTCGAGGAATGCGCCGCCGCCAGTAGAAATGTAGGAAATTTTGTCAGCAATGCCGAACAGGTCGATTGCCGCCAGGGTGTCACCGCCGCCAGCGATGGAAAACGCTTCGCTATCAGCGATGGCATTCGCCACGATTTCAGTCCCTTTACGGAAGTTCGGGAACTCAAACACGCCAACCGGGCCGTTCCACAGAATGGTTTTGGCATTCTTGAGGATTTCAGCCAGCTGCTGAGCGGAAGCATCGCCGATATCCAGGATCTGCTCGTCTTCTTTCACGTCGTTAACGGATTTCAGAGTCGCCGGTGCGGTTTCGGAGAACTCGGTGGCAACGCGAACATCGGTCGGAACCGGGATATCGCAAGTGGTCAGCAGACGTTTTGCTTCGTCAACCAGGTCAGCTTCGTACAGGGATTTACCGACGCTGTGGCCCTGAGCGGCAACGAAGGTGTTGGCGATACCGCCGCCGACAATCAGCTGGTCAGCGATTTTAGACAGGGAATCCAGAACGGTCAGTTTGGTAGATACTTTAGAACCACCAACGATAGCCACCATCGGACGAGCCGGTTCTTTCAGCGCTTTACCCAGCGCATCCAGTTCAGCGGCCAGCAGCGGGCCTGCGCACGCAACGTCAGCAAATTTGCCGATACCGTGGGTAGAAGCCTGCGCGCGGTGCGCAGTACCAAAGGCGTCCATCACGAATACGTCACACAGGGCGGCATATTTTTTAGACAGCGCTTCGTCGTCTTTCTTTTCGCCTTTGTTAAAGCGAACGTTTTCCAGAACCACCAGCTCACCTTCGGCCACGTCAACGCCGTCCAGGTAATCTTTGACCAGGCGAACCGGGTTAGACAGTTTGTCTTTCAGGTAGTTAACAACCGGCAGCAGAGAGAATTCTTCGTTGTACTCGCCTTCGGTAGGACGACCCAGGTGGGAAGTTACCATCACTTTCGCGCCCTGTTTCAGAGCCAGTTCGATGGTCGGCAGAGAGGCGCGGATACGCGCGTCGCTGGTCACTTTCCCTTCTTTAACAGGTACGTTCAGATCCGCACGGATAAAAACGCGTTTCCCGGCCAGATCCAGATCGGTCATCTTAATTACAGACATGGTGAATCCTCTCAATGATGCTTAAAGTTTTGTCGACGCTGACGCGTCGAGCCTGAAACCAACTGCGGCCATCGCTAACGTGGTGTCGAGCATCCGGTTAGCAAAGCCCCATTCATTATCGCACCAGACCAGCGTCTTGATCAGGTGGGCGCCACTGACCCGGGTTTGCGTGCCATCAACAATGGCGCTGTGCGGGTCGTGGTTAAAATCTATCGAGACCAACGGTGATTCCGTATAGTCAACTATACCATGAAATGCACCTTGTGCTGCTTTTTGCAGCAACTGGTTGACTTCACTGGCTTTTACTGGTTTTTTCACCGTCACGCTTAAATCGATCGCCGTCACATTAATGGTTGGAACGCGCACCGCAATCGCCTCAAAACGATCGTTAAACTGCGGGAATATACGCGTAATGCCTGCCGCCAGTTTTGTATCTACCGGGATAATCGACTGGCTGGCCGCGCGCGTGCGCCGCAGATCGGAGTGATACGCGTCGATCACCTGCTGATCGTTCATCGCGGAGTGGATCGTCGTGACGGTACCAGACTCGATGCCGTAAGCATCATCCAACAATTTAATGACGGGAATTATGCAATTCGTGGTACAGGACGCGTTTGAGACAATACGATGTTCCGCACGCAGTTGGTTCTGGTTCACGCCAAAAACGACGGTGGCGTCAAGATCGTTGCTGCCCGGATGAGAAAAGAGCACTTTCTTCGCGCCTGCGGCAATATGCGCCTCACCATGCTCCCGGTTGCCATATACGCCCGTACAATCCAACACGACATCCACGCCCAGTTCGCGCCACGGCAGATCCGCCAGCGTTCTTTCATGCAGAATACGAATGACGTCGTCACCGACAAAAAGCTGCTCGCGCTCGTGGCGAACCTCCCATGCAAAACGCCCGTGGCTGGTATCGTATTTCAACAAATGCGCCATGCCTGCGGCATCCGCCAGCTCGTTGATGGCCACCACGGTAATTTCCGCCCGACGTCCGGATTCATACAAAGCACGAACCACGTTACGCCCGATGCGACCAAAGCCATTAATCGCTATGCGTACGGTCATAGGTCTCCTGCAAGGCTATCCCGATTCAGATGAGGCTGACAGAGTAATGCAGCTCATCGTCGAGTAAAACCTCACCTGTCGCAAACTGCGACTGATTGGTTAATTGTCGAACATTTAATTAACTGAAACGCTTCAGCTAGAATAAGCGAAACGGGGAATAAAAGGAATGTTTGTCCAGTCGAAGAAGACAGTTATCTGACCTGCATCACATTTCATGGCCGCTTACGCTGCAATTTATTCCATATTTAAGAATCACCAGTTCATCCGTCAGATCTTTTCATCGTCGCGTCACAAATACTGATTTATATCAGAAAGCGCTGTCGCCAGCGTCTATATTATCAGCGCCACGTCCGAGTCTCGGAGTCCTGTAACGATGACTGTATCTCACCACAATGCCTCTACAGCGCGCTTTTACGCGCTTCGTCTGCTTCCCGGCCAGGAAGTGTTTTCCCAATTACACGCCTTTGTGCAACAGAACCAATTACATGCCGCCTGGATTGCAGGGTGTACCGGCAGTCTGACCGACGTTGCGCTGCGTTATGCCGGGCAAGAGGCGACCACATCGCTCACCGGCACGTTTGAAGTTATCTCGCTAAACGGCACGCTTGAATTGACCGGCGAGCATCTGCATCTCGCGGTATCGGATCCCTACGGGGCCATGCTCGGCGGCCATATGATGCCAGGGTGTACCGTGCGTACCACGCTGGAACTGGTTATCGGCGAGCTGCCAGCGCTGACGTTCAGCCGTCAACCGTGCGCCATTTCCGGTTATGACGAACTGCATATTTCTTCCCGTTAATTGACGACTCTTTAAGAGGTACTTTATGGCGCGTCGCCCGTTTTCCAGCCAGTCTCTGGTGCTGATTGTCATCGCTATTGCCATCAATATGATTGGCGGACAGCTTATTAGCATGTTGAAGCTGCCTATTTTTCTCGACTCGATCGGCACCTTAATTAGCGCGGTACTGTTAGGGCCGTTCATCGGCATGTTGACTGGGCTTCTGACCAACTTGCTGTGGGGGCTGCTTACCGACCCTATCGCTGCCGCGTTTGCCCCGGTAGCGATGGTTATCGGTCTGGTCGCCGGGTGGCTGGCGCGCGCAGGCTGGTTTCGTACCCTGCCCAAAGTGATCGTCAGCGGGGTCGTCATTACATTGGCGGTGACGCTGGTCGCCGTACCGCTTCGTACCGCGCTTTTTGGCGGCGTTACCGGTAGCGGCGCTGATTTGTTCGTCGCCTGGATGCATTCAATGGGCCAAAACCTGGTGGAGTCAGTCGCGATTACCGTCATAGGCGCTAATCTGGTCGATAAAATTCTGACGGCGATCATCGTTTGGGTGCTGCTGCGTCAGCTACCGTTACGTACGACACGGCATTTTCCTGCGATGTCAGCCGTACGCTAAATGCATCCGTTTACCTCGTTAACCTTATGGGCGTTGGCGGCCTGCACCACGCTGCTACTCCCTGCGCAGACCGTGCTCCCGGTTTATAGCGCGGCGGCCTTCCTCTGTCTGCTGGCGCTGAAATCAACGCGGCGGCGGGCGAAGTATGTCGCCTGGCTGATGCTGTCTTTAGGGTTTGGGCTATGGCTGGTACATGGCGGTTGGCTAACGGAATGGATAAGCGGGCAGCCTCGCGATCCGCAGCGCTGGATATATGCCGTTACGCTATGGCTACGCCTGCTGGCGATCGTGTCGACGTCGCAGCTATGGATGCAGTATGTGCCGGTTCAGCGGTTTATTCGCGCCCTGTTCGCTTCACGTTTGCCGCCCGGCATCGCTTACCTGTTCGCTGGCCCGCTGCTGGTCGTCGAACAGCTCAAACGACAACTGACGATCGTTCATGAAGCCCAGCGCGCGCGTGGCGTACCGCTGGATGAAGGCTGGTATCAGCGGCTACGGGCAATGCCTGCGCTGATCGTGCCGCTTACGCAAAATGCGCTTAACGATCTGACAATACGCGGCGCGGCGTTGGATATGCGGGGGTTTCGGCTTCATCGAGCCCGAACCACGCTGTGGGCGCCGAAAGATAACATGTTACAACGGGTTGCGCGGTATGGCATGGTACTGCTAATAGTGGCGGAAGCGGGAGTATGGATATGGTTACGTTAGAGCAGTTTCGTTATCTTCCGTCCGATGCGACACGCCCGCCGGCATGTTTTGATTTCCACTATTCAACACCCGGAATAGTGGCGATAGTCGGCGATAACGGCAGCGGAAAAAGTACGCTGGCGCAACTGATGGCTGGCTGGTATCCGGATTATCTTCCCGGTGATATTGACGGCACAGGCTTACTGCTTGGCGTCCCTATCGGGCAGCTCCCGCTGGTAGAACAGTCGCCCACCATCCAGTTGGTGCAGCAATCGCCTTATTTACAGCTTTCCGGCTGTACCTTTAGCGTAGAGGAAGAGGTGGCGTTTGGCCCGGAGAATCTCGGCCTCCATGAAGCGGAAATTCTACGGCGCATTGACGAGGCGCTGACTCTGACAAACTGCCAGTCGTTACGCCATCGTCATCCCGGCACGCTCTCCGGCGGCGAAACGCAGCGGGTAGTGATTGCCAGCGCGCTTGCCATGCAGCCCAGATTATTAGTTCTTGATGAAGCCTTCAGTCGGCTGACGTCAGCGGCCACCGGGACACTGCTGGAACGGTTACAACAGTGGGCGCTGGAACGTCATTCTCTCATTGTGCTTTTTGAACGTAATCACTTTCCTTTTCTGACGCGATGCCAGCGGGTATGGCAATTGCGCGACGGAGCGCTAACCCCATTATGTTGACGTTAAATCAGGTCGCTTATCGCTGGCCGGATGCCGCAGCCGACTGTCTGCACGCCATCTCGCTTGAGCTTCATGACGGCGAATGGCTGGCGTTGACCGGCGATAACGGCGCGGGAAAATCAACGCTGTTACGGATTATGGCCGGCCTGCTTTCCCCCGCTTCCGGCTCGGTAACGCTTAATGGAGAGCCGATTGCGCAGCTTAAAAATCGTCAACGCGCCGCCGCTATCGGCGTACTCTTTCAGGAAGCGGAAAACCAGATTTTCCACAGCAATGTCGCGCAAGAGGTCGCTTTTGGGCTGAAACTACAACGCTTATCGGCAGAGGAAATTTCACGGCGCACGCAGGCCGCGCTGAGGTTATGCCAGCTAACGGACGTCGCCGAGGCACACCCGCTTGATCTGCACGCCGCACAGCGCCGGATGGTGGCGGTCGCCAGTCTGGAGGCGATGGCGCCGCCGGTGTTATTACTGGATGAACCCCGCCGGGATTTTGACGCCCACTGGCTAACCGTATTTGAACACTGGCTGGCGACATGCCGGGCACGGGGAACCAGCGTCGTGGCGATTAGCCATGACGCTGCGTTTACCCGGCGTCATTTTTCACGGGTGGTACGGCTGGAAAACGGCAGGTTGTCAAAGGGGGAATAAAAAACGGGTCGCCGAAGCGACCCGTTTTATGCCGTATTAAGGATTACAGCAGCGCTTTCGCTTTGGCGATCACGTTGTCCACCGTGAAGCCAAACTCTTCAAACAGCAGCTCTGCCGGGGCGGATTCACCGAAGGTGGTCATCCCGACAATAGCGCCGTTCAGGCCGACGTATTTGAACCAGTAGTCAGCGATACCCGCTTCAATCGCCACACGCGCAGAGACCGCTTTCGGCAGCACGGATTCACGGTAGGCCGCATCCTGCTTGTCGAATGCGTCGGTGGACGGCATGGAAACCACGCGCGCCTTCACGCCTTCGGCAGTCAGTTTTTCGTAAGCGGCAACCGCCAGCTCAACCTCAGAACCGGTCGCAATGAAGATAATCTGCGGCTGGCCCGCACAATCTTTCAGTACGTAACCACCGCGGGCGATATTCGCCAGTTGCTCTTCAGTACGTTCCTGCTGCGCCAGGTTCTGACGGGATAGAATCAGCGCGGTTGGGCCATCCTGACGCTCTACGCCATATTTCCACGCCACCGCGGATTCCACCTGGTCGCACGGACGCCATGTGGACATGTTCGGCGTTACGCGCAGGCTTGCCACCTGCTCGACCGGCTGGTGCGTCGGGCCATCTTCGCCCAGACCGATGGAGTCGTGGGTGTAAACCATCACCTGACGTTGTTTCATCAACGCTGCCATACGCACTGCGTTACGGGCATATTCGACGAACATCAGGAAGGTGGAGGTGTACGGCAGGAAACCGCCGTGCAGGGCGATACCGTTGGCGATAGCGGTCATACCGAATTCGCGCACACCGTAATGAATGTAGTTACCTGCGGCGTCTTCGTTGATAGCCTTAGAACCGGACCATAGGGTCAGGTTAGACGGTGCCAGGTCTGCAGAGCCGCCAAGGAATTCCGGCAACAGCGGACCGAAGGCTTCGATGGCATTCTGGGACGCTTTACGGCTGGCGATTTTGGATGGATTCGCCTGCAGTTTAGCGATGAACTCATTCGCTTTCGCATCGAAGTCAGCCGGCATGTCGCCTTTCATACGACGAGAGAATTCAGCAGCTTCCTGCGGGAAGGCTTTCTCATAAGCCGCGAATTTCTCATTCCATGCAGACTCTTTCGCCTGGCCGGCTTCTTTCGCATCCCACTGGGCGTAGATTTCAGACGGGATTTCGAACGGCGCGTATTTCCAGCCCAACTGTTCGCGGGTCAGCGCGATTTCCGCGTCGCCCAGCGGCGCGCCGTGGGAATCGTGGGTACCCTGTTTGTTCGGCGAACCGAAACCGATGATGGTTTTGCACATCAGCAGAGACGGTTTGTCAGTCACGGCGCGAGCTTCTTCCGTGGCGCGTTTAATGGCGTCGGCATCGTGACCGTCAATGCCACGGATAACATGCCAGCCGTAGGCTTCAAAACGTTTCGCGGTGTCATCGGTGAACCAGCCTTCAACATGACCATCGATAGAGATACCGTTGTCATCATAGAACGCGATCAGTTTGCCCAGTTTCAGAGTACCAGCCAGAGAGCACACTTCGTGAGAAATGCCTTCCATCATGCAGCCGTCGCCCATAAAGACGTAGGTGAAGTGGTCAACGATGTCGTGGCCAGGACGGTTAAACTGCGCCGCCAGAGTTTTCTCGGCAATCGCCATCCCGACGGCGTTGGCAATACCCTGACCCAGCGGGCCAGTAGTGGTTTCAACACCAGCGGTGTAGCCCACTTCCGGGTGACCCGGGGTTTTTGAATGTAGCTGACGGAAATTCTGCAGTTCGGACATCGGCAGGTCATAGCCGGTGAGGTGCAGCAGGCTGTAAATCAGCATCGAACCATGGCCATTGGACAGCACAAAGCGGTCGCGGTCGGCCCAGGACGGGTTGGTCGGGTTGTGGTTCAGGAAATCACGCCACAGGACTTCGGCAATGTCAGCCATACCCATCGGGGCACCCGGGTGACCGGATTTGGCTTTCTGTACTGCGTCCATGCTCAGCGCACGAATAGCATTGGCAAGCTCTTTACGTGAGGACATTTTGACTCCAGATCGGATGTTGAAAGGCCATGCCCGTAACGACTTGACGACAGCGCGTTTTGGGCTACGCCGGAAAATTTGCCAACAATTTACCCCAAGCCGCGCGTCATGTACATGGAACATCCTTTTACCGCTTCAGAAATCTCCGGATCGTGCTCGCATGTTGCGCAATTAGCTAACTTGCCTGCCACGCTTTTCTTTATACTTAACCTAGGCGCTAATTCATCTGCAACGGGCGCATTTCAAAATAATATTAATTCGTATGGAAGAGAAAAATGAAAATTCGCGCTTTACTGCTTGCTTTGGGCATGGCGACGGTGCTGACCGGTTGCCAGAATATGGACTCTAATGGACTGCTTTCTTCGGGCGCTGAAGCTTTTCAGGCCTATACGTTAAGCGATGCGCAGGTAAAAGCGTTGAGCGATCAATCCTGTCAAGAGCTCGACAGCAAAGCGAAAATCGCGCCGGCGAGCAGCGAATACACTAAACGACTGGCAAAAATTGCCGCCGCGCTGGGGGATAACATTAACGGCCAGCCGGTGAACTATAAGGTTTACGAGACGAAAGACGTCAACGCGTTTGCCATGGCGAACGGTTGTATCCGCGTCTACAGCGGACTGATGGATATGATGACCGACAACGAAGTTGAAGCCGTGATCGGCCATGAAATGGGCCATGTCGCGCTGGGTCATGTAAAGAAAGGGATGCAGGTCGCGCTGGGCACTAACGCCGTTCGTGTTGCGGCGGCATCGGCAGGAGGCGTTGTCGGCAGCCTGTCGCAATCACAGCTTGGCGATCTTGGCGAAAAACTGGTGAACTCGCAGTTCTCCCAGCGTCAGGAGTCCGAAGCGGATGATTATTCTTACGATCTGTTGCGCAAACGCGGTATCAGTCCGTCAGGACTCGCCACCAGCTTTGAGAAACTGGCAAAACTGGAAGCGGGTCGTCAAAGCTCAATGTTCGACGATCACCCGGCGTCCGCCGCACGCGCACAGCATGTGCGCGATCGTATGAGCGCAGACGGGATCAAATAATCCCCGAACAGTGCCGGATGGCGGCGTGAACGCCTTATCCGGCCTACAAGCATCAATCAGCTGTAGGCCGGATAAGCGCAGCGCCATCCGGCAAAACAACTTACTCGCCTTTCTTCGCCGCCTGGATATAGAGCATTTCTAATGCCAGCGTCGCGGCCGCCAGAGCGGTGATCTCCGACTGATCGTAAGCCGGCGCGACTTCCACTACATCCATACCGACAATGTTCAGATCTTTCAGACCGCGTACCAGTTTAATGGCGCGATCGGAGGTCAGGCCGCCGATCACCGGCGTACCGGTACCAGGCGCAAACGCCGGGTCCAGACAGTCGATATCAAAGGTCAGATAGACCGGCATATCGCCGACGATCTGTTTCACCTGAGCGAGAATATCATCCACGCCGCGATCGTTGACCTGGCAGGCATCCAGCACGGTAAAGCCATTGTCTTTGTCAAACTCAGTGCGAATACCGATCTGTACCGAATGATGCGGATCGATCAGGCCTTCTTTCGGCGCGGTGTAGAACATCGTGCCGTGATCGAATTCGCAGCCGTTAGCGTAGGTATCGGTATGCGCGTCAAAATGTACCAGCGCCATTTTGCCAAAATGTTTCGCGTGGGCGCGCAGCAGCGGCAGCGTGACGAAGTGGTCGCCGCCGAAAGAGAGCATACGCTTGCCTGCAGACAGCAGTTTTTCAGCGTGCGCCTGTAATTTTTCACTCATTTCACGGGCATCGCCAAACGCATACACCAAATCGCCACAGTCCACGACGTTCAGGCGCTCGCGCATGTCAAAATTCCACGGGAAACGGTGATGTTCCCAGGCGAGGTTGGTCGACACCTGACGGATCGCCGCCGGGCCATGACGGCCGCCAGCGCGACCGGACGTTGCCATATCAAACGGTACGCCAGTGATCACCCAGTCGGCATCGCTGTCATACGGCTGGAAGTTCATTGGCAGACGTAAAAAACCAAACGCATTAGAAACCAGTGAGTTATCGTACTGATGACCTAAGGTGCTCATGGCAAAAACCTCTTCTTAGTCAATATAAAAAAACCCTCCCGCGTCGTTAGGCCCGACGAGGAAGGGTTTGAATTTGTTTACGGCTCAAAGTTTACTCTGACAGACCGCATTATTGAAGTCAGTTTAGCCAGGTACAGTAGACAACGCCCGAAAAAAATATATATCCAGCGCAAATCAGTAGGCTCATACGTCCATCGCGGCCAGTTAAGAGGCCTTAGGGATTTGCCGCTGTAAAAACTCAAGCACTAATGCGTAAAACAGCGGTGTTTTTCCTGGCGTCTGGAAAATGGCGTGACCGCTACCGGGAATGAGGGTCATCTCCGCCTGAGGCAGCAGCCGGTACAGCTTCGTTACCTCTTCAACGGTGAAAAATTCATCCCGGTCGCCGTCCAGTAATAGCACAGGAGTGTGGATTTTTTTCACCTCTTCTTCCGCCAGCGATGTGGGCGTTGTCCACATTGGCCAGACACCTTTGAGGAACGTGCGCCAGTAGTCTTTTTGCTCTGGATGATGCATGTTCTGATAAAATTTAACCATCCCGGGCGCATCCGAAGCCATTTTATCCAGATCGCGATCCGTCAATTGCCCCTGAGGCATTCCTTTACCATAAAAAATTTCCATCCCCTGCATGTAATGGGTCGTAGCAAAGCGATGCGTTGCGCCGCCGACGATAGCAGCGCGCGCTAGATCCGGGTATCGGCTGGTTAACTTCAGAACGACCATGCCGCCATCGCTGTAACCCATCACCAGCGGTTTTTCCAGCTTCAGCGCTTTAACAAAAGCCGCCATATCTTCCGCCATCAGATCATAGCTAAACGTTCCTTGCGGGTTATTGGTTAATCCATGTCCACGACTGTCCGGCATGATGACGCGAAAATATCGAGATGCCTCTTTCGCTAATCCCTGCCAGCTTTTCGCCGTCAGACCACCACCGTGAATCAACAGCAGCGGAGGCCCCTCGCCCTCTTCAACGTAATGAATTTTGATACCATTCGCTTCTACAAATTTATCTTTGTCCATCGTTGTTGCTGAAGCATTTATTAAAAATATAGTATTGATAATAAAAATAAATGCGAATTTAAAAATATGATTCATAACACCTCGCCAATTACTTTCCGTGTAAAAGACCATATTATTCAGATTGAACAAAAATAATATCAAAATCGATTTGTATCATTTTCACTTATTTACCGTGGAGACCCCGCATCATCTTTTTACAGAACGTAAAAAGCCTTTCCGCGATTAGCCTCAACGCGAAAAGGCTCTGAAGTCAGAAAAGTGCCACCTTATTCATTCTGGCTATAATTCAGGATGACTTGAAGGTCTCTTCCTGAATTGCATTTGGCGCTTTCTTTATTCCTTCGTCTGACAGGGCAAGCTTGACTCGCTAAATGCCGTGGCCGGAATTTTCACAATCGCTTTTTTAACCGGCGCAGGTTTACCACGCGTACAAAGCGGACGGTGGATCTGGTTGGGATAAAAAAGCGCGAAATCGCCAGGATTTAATGTAACGAACTGCTCATTAGCGACACATTCAGGAAAGATGATGTCATCAGGAAGATGCTCAAGCTCCTTTATCCTGGTATCAATTTTGTTGGAATAGCCAATCTCCTCATAACCGCTTAGTAAAATCTGAACATCGATATATTTTTTATGAAGTTCAGCTTTGCGGTTTAACGAAGAGTGTGTTTCCCCTTCGCTTATCATAAGAAATGATTCCGGGAAAGAAAGTTCATATCTACCAGCAGGCTGATCTTCAGCTATCTTCACCGCTTCGATGATAAGTTTTTTAATAATGTGGTTAACGTAAGGTAATAAAGTAAGCTGCTCTATATTTCCATATAGCATACTATAGTTATCCTAAATAATGGTCGTGATTATAATTATCAGCCAATCAGGTACTGGTAAATACCTTCAGCCACAGGAATACCTTCTTTTAAACATTTTTCTTTATAGGCGATTTGCGGATCGTTTGGCGCCAGCACTTTATCAACACCGGGCATCGGTTTTACAGCCCTTAGCTCATTGACCATTGTGCTCATTATTGAGGAAAACAGCGGATTGCCCAACATCTGCGGATCAATAACGATAACCAGACTCGCTAACTTGCGCATCTTGTCATAGTCGCCATACATCCGAACAATATGGTTGCTAAAGTTTGCCCCCATCAGGACGCCCGTGAGCGCATCAATCGCCAGGGCAATACCAGAACCTTTGTGTCCGCCAAAGGGCAGCAGATTTTCAATTTTATGCGGATCGGTAGTGATATGTCCCTCTTTATCCAGCGCCAGGCCGTGACCTATTGGTTTCCCGGTTTCTTTGGCGTGCAGAATTTTACCAAACGCAATGGCGCTGGTCGCCATATCGACGATCATCGGATGGCTGTCTTTAACGGGGAAGCCGAAGGCGATTGGGTTAGTCCCCAGAAAGCGCTCCGCGCCGCCATACGGCGCAACGCAGGTATCCGTTTGCGTCATGGCGATAGCCACCATTCCCTGGCTTGTCGCCTGCTCAATAAACCACGAGAGCGCGCCGCAGTGGGACGTATTTTTGACGCTGACGAAGCCCAGCCCCGTCTCTCTTGCCAGACTAATAGCGTGGTCTGTCGCCTTTATCAGCGCGCAGTGTCCCATTCCATCATCAGAGTCCAGAATAGCGACAGAAGGCGAAATCTGTTCAATGCTGAATGTTGCTTTTGGATTGAGCCCGCCTGCGTTCAGGCGGGTACAATAGTGCTCTACGCGAATAACGCCGTGGGAGTGAACGCCGGTAATATCGGCATGAACCAAAACGTCGGCTACCTGCTGCGCCGTTTGCGCGTCAAGACCCGCCTGGGTGAGTTTATTAAACGCCAGCGCTTTCAATTCATTTTCTTTGACTAATATTGTTGACATAACTATCCCGCTATTAAAATTTGATAACGCCTTTAACCAATTTTTTGTTTTCTACCACGTTCTTCTGGTACTGGTTGCCGAACGTATAGAAATCGAATTCCTGGTTTTTCATCATTGTTTCGCTAATAGCGCCCTGAGCCATTAGCTCAATGACACATTCGAAGTCTTCCCGCGTCGCGTTACGGCTGCTCAATAGCGTGGTCTCTTTTTTATGGAAGGTTGGATCGTCAATGACGAGCTCGCCGATATACAGCCCGATGAAGACGATTTTTCCGCCGTGACGAATCAGATCGACAGCGCGGCTCATGGAGGATTTATTGCCGGTGGCATCAAGCACAGTGCCGGCTAATTCACCGGAGAAACAGGCTTTCAGCGCATCAATATAGTCGTCTGACGACGGATCGAGCGTTGCAACGCCTACCTTTTCGGCTACCAGACGACGGCGTTCGGCGTCAATATCAGCTACCGCGACGCGAGCGCCTTTGGCTTTTGCTATCGCGGCGGCGGCCAGCCCAATCGGCCCGGCGCCGACCACCACAATGTTTTGCTGCGGCTTCACGTCAGCGCGGCGTACTGCGTGGGCGCTGATGGCGAAACACTCAACCAGCGCGCCCGCGCTGTCGGTGAGGTTATCCGACAGTTCAACCAGATTTTGTTCACGAACGGCCAGATATTCGCTAAAGCCGCCGTCCTGGTGAACGCCATACAGCGAGACGTTCTCACAGCAGTTGGTTTTTCCTTCCCGGCAGGCTGCGCAAGCGCCGCAAGGAATACAGGGAATAACGCTATAGCGTTGGCCGACCTTCGCCGTGCTGCACGATTTACCCAATATTTCCGCCACGCCGCAAATTTCATGACCCAGCACGCGCGGATAGGCAAAAAAGGGCTGGCGGCCAGCAAACGCATGGATATCGGTGCCGCAAATACCAACCGCTTTAATTTTTAACAGTACTTCATCGTCTTTTAAATGAGGAATATCCCTTTCAATGTATTCGATATTTCCCGGATTATTACAGATAAGCGTTTTCATACTTAACCCTTTGAAGATAAACGGTGAATGGTGGCCGTGACGCCATGTAATTCAATATGGTTAAAGGCCTGCTGAATGTCGTTTAAAAAATCTGCGTTGTCGCCGGCCAGCGTTCCAAAGATGCTATTTATCTGCAGCAAAGACAGCGCTTGTTCCCATCGCGTGTTTTTATTTTTAATAGCCGCATTGAAGGTATCATTGAGCGGGTCGGCCACGCTCTGCCCCTGAGAGAGCGTATTAATGACGTAATGGAGCCAGCCCGCAATCAGCGTCGCCAACGCCCTGCCCTTAACGCCGCGCGCCTGAAGCGTCAGATAAGGATCGACGGCCCGCTGAGGCAGCTTCTGAGAACCGTCCATCGCAATCTGTCCGGTCTTATGTTTAATGTTCGGGTTGCTGAATCGCTCAATGAGCAACTGCGCATATTGATGTACATCTACCGCCAAATTCGGGCGCAGCGATTTTGCCTGCTCTTCCGTCATTAAATGATGTACGGCGGTTTTAAAAGCGTCGTCTTCCATGCACTGATAGATAAACTCATATCCAGCCAGGCTGCCGTTATAGGCGAGAAACGAATGGCTGCCATTCAGCATACGAAGTTTCATTTCTTCATAGGGAAGCACGTCCGAGACGAACATCGCCCCTGCTTTATCCCAGTCAGGACGACCGGCAACGAAATTATCTTCGATAACCCACTGACGGAAATCCTCGCATACGATGCCGCAGGGATCGGCAAAACCGATCTGGTCTTTAATCATGTCAAATTGCTCTGGCGTCATTGCCGGCACGATGCGATCGACCATGGTGCCAGGAAAGGTGACATGCTTCGCTATCCAGGCCGCCAGTTGCGGATCGAGATTATCGGCAAACGTAACGATCGCCGTTTTGGTCAAATGACCGTTTTCCGGAATGTTATCGCACGACAGTACACTAAACGGGGGAAGCCCTTGCTGGCGGCGTATCCGTAGCGCTTCGACGATCAGTCCGAGTGCTGACCGGGGATGTTCAGGATCGGCAAGATCATGTTTAATGAGCGGATGGCTGAGATCGAGCGTTCTGGACCGCGGATCGGTGCAGTAACCTTTTTCCGTTATCGTCAACGAAACAATTTTTACCTGCGGCTCAGTTAGCTTCTCGATCGCCGCCTGAATACCTGACTTCGGCGTATGCAACGCGCCGGTGACGGTACGAACCAGGCGACTATTGATGGCGCTGGCTGACGTTTCCACCACTGAAAACAGCCCCTGTTGCGCATTTAGCGCATCCACCAGCTCCGCATCGCCGAACAGATTCAGTTCAAAAATCCCCCAGCGGTTGCCGGTTATCTCATTCGTGAGATCGTTATAAACAGCCTGATGACCACGGTGAAAGGCGCCAAATCCAATATGTACGATGTTGGCTTCCATTCCCTGACGTGAATAAGTCGTTTTGAATTGGTGCCTTGCGGCGTCTAACTGGCGAGCTATGGTGTCCATGAATTTTTCCCACCCCTGTTTTGTTTACCAATTCTGCTTAAACACCATACCAAAATCCGTGAATATGATCACACTCATGGCACCAGATTCTTTACCCTGGTATGCTGACTAATAGCCAATGAATAAAAATAATTTATTTATCAAATAGTTACAAAAAGCACTTCTCCGGATAAATTTTATGATTCACAAAATCGTGATTTTGATTAGAAAAATCGGCCACGAATTGGCATACCACCCATACAACCCGTAATCATTAAACCCCATGGAAAACAATATCTTATTGAATAACACGCCCGCTGCAAGCGTATATGTCACGCATGATTGGTTCAATAATCACCCGAAATACAGCAAACCAAACCTGATAATTTGTCTAGGGAATTAATGAACTCAATTTATTATCAGCATCAACATTAACCTAAGAACATCAGTTACGGTTTTGATCATCCGGGTCGCTGCTAAAGCGATGAGGAGTGAGCCGCCTTTAGACGTAATTGGCAAATTAATCCATTGATTTAAAACAGGAAAAAATTGATGAAGACGCGGATTAGGCACGTTGAAACAAAGCTTTCAAAGCCCCTCTGGCCGAGGTCTTAGTTGACGTGAAACATGGCATAATAGCCATTTCGAACTGGTAACCACGACAATTACGCTGGAAGACGGTTCAACTGGCACCGGATATACCTATACCGGCGGAAAGGGAGGGTATGCAATTAAAGCGATGATCGACCACGATCTTGCCCCGGTACTGTCAGGGAAAGAGGCGCTGCGATTGACGATATTTATGACTTTATGGAATAGCATATTCACTATATGGGTTGCGGAGGCATCGCGTCGTTTGCGATGTCTGCGGTGGATATCGCCCTTTGGGATTTGAAAGGCAAACGTGAAAAACTGCCGCTGTGGAAAATGGCTGGATGAAGGCGGCGCGTCTGTCGACGAATGGCGGTCGTTTGGTATGCTCGCTCGGTATGCAGGAATTACACGTCAGACTGGTTTCCGCATTCGAGACTGGCTGACTGGAGGTTCACAGTTTCCCGATCGAGCAATATACCAAACATCCGCTGGTGGTCGACAATTATCGCGCCGTGGCACCAGACACCTACGGCATTGGCGTAGAGTTTGACTGGGATAAGCTGAGCGTTTACGAAGCCTGATTCCCTCTCTCCGGGTTTGTTTTTGGCGGCAGGCCCGGTTAATCGCTGACAAAAATGTCATCCGCCTGAAAATAGCCGTCAGGTGGCGAAGAAAAAATCATCAAAATCTTCCAGCGAATCATCCTGTTGGAAGATTTTTACCAGCTCATTTTTACTGTTTTCAAGATGGGTCCACGAGGCCTGTCTGGCCTGCTCAGCATCGCGTTTTTGCAATGCAAGGAAGATACTACGGTGATCTTCCACCCATTTCATTCTTAACTCTTTCTTATGTAAATACTTATAGTTTAACTGCTTCCAGCGCGGATTTTCGGTCCTGACAGCCCGCCACAGCTCGGCAGATTGTTTCATTAATACACGATTTTGCGTGGATTCCGCGATGATATTGTGGAACTGGCGATCCAGTTCTTCAAATTTGTCGCTGTCGCCGCCAATCTGCTTTTCCTGCTGCTCAATAATACGTTTAAGCTGCTTAAGTTCATTAAATCTTATTTGCGTAGCGGCAAAACCGGTGATGTTGCTTTCGATGACCTGCCGGGCCTGTAGCAATTCAAAGGGGCCAATGTCTGAGTAAGGCAAGAGCGCTTTTTGATTGATTTTCTCCAGACTATCAATAAAGTAAGTGCCTGCGCCTTGCTTAACCTCTACCACTCCCTTCAGCTCAAGCATAATAATCGCCTCACGAATCGTCGTGCGGCTGGTTTGAAAACGCTCGCTGAGTTCTCTCTCCGCCGGAAGTCGCTCGCCAGCTTTAAATACCCCTGAATAGAGTAGTTCTTCTATTTGCAGCCCTATATCAAAATAGCGCCGCTTGGTTAAAATTTGTTCCATGCACATACCTATGTAGACAGCAATTGCTCCACTTGAGGGTAGTGTAAACAAATCCTAATGTTTATGGTAAACAATTTCCCTGCCAGAGAGTGGTCGTTTCTTTCCCGCAACCTACGGCTATGCGCGTCACACAGTCCTTCCCCACCAGACTCGGCAGGAAAGGCGCTGATTCCCATAACGCATATTTGACGTTTGATGCCGGGTTTATTTGCGGCAGGGCGGCGGCGCATACCCGTTGTTGTCCGCCGGGAAAGCCTGCGAGGAACAAGGCGGTAGCGTATTTGTTGCTTTACCCTGCAATGCAAAAGCGGCAAAGCCAATGACGCCGATGTTGCGTACGTCGCCCTGCGCGGAGTGGGCCGCATAAGCGTCAGCTACGTCGGCGAACTGGAATGCCGCCTCAGTGTGTTTATCTTTGCGAAACCCTTTAATCGCCAGTGAATCGCCAGCGTTAACAATATAGCCATGATGATTCAGCGAGCCAGCTTTTCCGTTCAACACGTCCAGGCCATCAACCGTTGCGACGATTTCGTAATTGGTATCATGACTGTAATTACGGATATATAACTGATAGTTCATCCCTGATCTTGCAGGAATACTATATTGCCATTGTCCCATTGATGCGTTGTAGCGACGAGTAATTGGAATCGAATTAAAATTAGCGTCGCGCACAGCATATTCAAGATCGCTGATACGTATACTATAAACTTTATCGTAACCTGACGGATATTGAGTGGAGTAATTTATTACCACCATTTCGGCAGGTTCTCGATCGGCACGTTCTACCGAAACGCTTTGTACCGATGAATGCACGTCGCCGCCCCAGGCGGTGCCGACGTCGGATGAAGAGCCATTATTAGATTGCATTCCGCTGGAACAACCGCCTAACAGCAAAAACAAGCCAACAATGACGGCATTAAATTTAAATTTGCTCATACTTAACCCCCTTTTTAATTATTAGGGGGATTGTAGGCCCATAAAATTACATAGAGAAGCGGCACCGCTGATAATTAAGAATTTATAAAATATAAAAGGGTCGATTTAAATAATTAAATCGACCCACAAGCGGAATACTCTTAATTACTCATCTTCAAGATAAGTATAACCGTACAGTCCCGCTTCAAATTCCTCAAGGAACTGCTGCTGCAACGCATCGTCCAGATCCGTCTGTTTTACCTGGTCGCGGAAATGCGTTAACAGCGTTTTCGGGTCCAGTTGTACATATTGCAGCATATCCGCAACGGTATCGCCTTCGTCCGACAGCTCAACCTCGACGCTACCATCCGGGAAGACAAACACGTCAACCGCTTCAGTATCGCCAAACAGGTTGTGCATGTTACCGAGGATCTCCTGATAGGCGCCGACCATAAAGAAGCCGAGCATCGGTGGATTCTCTGGATCGTATTCCGGCATCGGCATCGTCGTGGCGATACCGTCGCCATCGATATAGTGGTCGATAGCGCCATCGGAATCACAGGTTATATCCAGCAGCACGGCACGACGTTCCGGTACCTGATCTAACCCTTCCAGCGGCAGTACCGGGAAGAGCTGATCGATTCCCCACGCGTCCGGCATCGACTGGAACAGCGAGAAGTTGACGTACATTTTGTCCGCCATCCGCTCTTGCAGTTCGTCGATAATCGGACGATGCGCACGGTTTTGCGGATCCAGTTGCTTCTGCACTTCATGGCACATGCTGAGATAAAGTTGTTCCGCCCAGGCGCGCTCCTGCAAACTAAACGCGCCGGAAGAGTAGCCGATATGAATATCGTGCAGATCCATTTGGCTATCATGCAGCCATTCACGCAGCGAGCGGCGAGTGCCGGGCTTATGCATCTCCTGCCAGGTTTCCCACAGATTTTGCAGCGCGCGCGGCGCATCTTCAGCAGGGGCTGTCGGATCCGTGTATTCGTTACGCTCCACGCCGATAATGTTAGAGACCAGTACCGTATGGTGCGCAGTGACGGCGCGGCCAGACTCGGTAATCACCGTCGGATGCGGTAAACCATGCTCTTCGCAGGCATCGCCAATCGCCCAGATGATGTTATTGGCATATTCGTTCAGGCCATAGTTCACCGAACAGTCGGACTGCGAACGGGTACCTTCATAATCCACGCCCAGACCGCCGCCCACGTCGAAGCACTGGATATTAACGCCCAGCTTATGCAGCTCAACATAGAAACGCGCGGATTCGCGCACGCCGGTCGCGATATCGCGAATGTTCGCCATCTGCGATCCCAGGTGGAAGTGCAACAGTTGCAGACTGTCCAGACGCCCGGCGTCACGCAGGGTCTCCACCAGTTGCAGCACCTGCGTCGCCGCCAGGCCGAATTTTGATTTTTCGCCGCCGGAGGATTGCCACTTACCGGACCCCTGAGAGGCCAGACGCGCACGCACGCCCAGGCGAGGAACCACATTCAGGCGCTCGGCCTCTTCCAGCACAATCGCGATTTCAGACATCTTTTCGATGACCAGATAAACCTTATGGCCCATCTTCTCGCCAATCAGCGCCAGCCGAATGTATTCACGGTCTTTATAACCATTACAGACGATCACGCTACGGGTCATGCCGGCATGCGCCAGCACCGCCATCAATTCCGCTTTCGACCCCGCTTCCAGCCCCAACGGTTCACCGGAATGGATAAGGGACTCGATCACGCGGCGATGCTGATTGACCTTAATCGGATAAACGAGGAAGTAGTCGCCGTTATAACCGTAAGATTCACGCGCACGCTTAAACGCCGCGTTAATTGAACGCAAACGATGTTGCAGGATCTGCGGGAAGCAGAACAGCGCCGGCAGACGCTGACCTTGCGCTTCGCGCGCTTTCACCAGTTTGGCAAGATCGACACGCGCTTCCGGTACGTCGGGATCGGGGCATACGCTAATATGGCCCAGCTCGTTGACGTCGTAGTAGTTATTGCCCCACCAGGCAATATTGTAAGTGCGCAGCATCTTGCTGGCTTCCTGGGAGCTCATTGCAACCTCCTGCATGGAGCGTAGTACACCCTGTTCGCCTGCTGACGAAGGCGAACCCATAGACATGTCGTCAGACATAGCGAACCTCAATTTTTATTAGCAAGTGTAAAACAGTTGACTACTATCGCAATCCGAAGACGCGATAACAACCCATAGACAAGCGGATTTTCCAGCAGATAGCGCTGATGCTCCGCCTGCGCGACCGGTTTCTTTTTCATATCATTGTAAACACGTAACCGAACTCACAGATAACGGTTCGGCGAAACCACGAGAAAACTCTTGCGTTAACAAGAGCGCCCTTGTTCAGTCTTCAGCGCCATTGCCGGCTCTGGAATCCTGAGAAGCGCCGAGATGGGTATAACATCGGCAGGTATGCAAAGCAGAGATGCAGATTGCGGGGGACATGCGCGCACCAGAACGATGCGACAGATTCAGCAGAATACAACGGTTCATTATCTCGTATCACCTCCACGGCCGCCTCGTAAGACGAACCCACAAGCCAAAGCAACGTTTTAACCCGGCTGGAAGTGGCGACACGAAGAAAACGTCGTGTGCTTTTGTATGAGCCGCGCGTCGCGTTTTATACCCAGAACGCAGAAAAAAAGCAAAGCATAAATGCGCATAATGTCAGCATTATCAGAAACGTTTATCGCCTGATTTTGACCGACATTGCGACGGCCTTCAAAAAAAGCTGGAAATTGGGCGAAGAAGTGACCTAAAATAGCCGTCCAGATGTTAATCCATCCATACTGATTAACACTCAGACTGCCAGTGTCAGCGACCTTCAGACTCATGGTAGAATCTTCTGTCATGACTATTCCGCACAACAGTTTGAGCTAACTAAATTCTCCTTAGGTGAAATTAAATATGGCAAAACACCTTTTTACGTCTGAGTCCGTATCAGAAGGGCATCCTGACAAAATCGCAGACCAAATCTCTGATGCCGTGTTGGACGCTATCCTGCAACAGGATCCGAAAGCACGCGTCGCCTGTGAAACCTACGTTAAAACCGGCATGGTTTTAGTTGGCGGTGAGATCACCACCAGCGCCTGGGTCGATATCGAAGAGATTACCCGTAATACGGTGCGCGAAATTGGCTATGTGCATTCCGACATGGGCTTTGACGCCAACTCTTGCGCGGTACTGAGCGCAATTGGCAAACAGTCTCCGGATATCAACCAGGGCGTTGACCGCGCAGACCCGCTGGAACAAGGCGCGGGCGACCAGGGCCTGATGTTTGGCTACGCGACAAATGAAACCGACGTACTGATGCCTGCGCCAGTCACCTACGCGCACCGTCTGGTACAGCGTCAGGCTGAAGTGCGTAAAAATGGCACCCTGCCATGGTTGCGTCCGGATGCAAAAAGCCAGGTCACTTTCCAGTATGACGACGGCAAAATCGTCGGTATCGACGCCGTGGTTCTCTCTACGCAGCACGCAGAAGATATCGACCAAAAATCGCTGCAAGAAGCGGTGATGGAAGAGATCATCAAACCCATTCTGCCGTCTGAATGGTTAAATACGTCCACTAAGTTTTTTATCAACCCAACCGGGCGTTTTGTTATCGGCGGCCCGATGGGCGATTGTGGTCTGACCGGTCGTAAGATCATCGTTGATACCTACGGCGGTATGGCGCGTCACGGCGGCGGCGCCTTCTCCGGTAAAGATCCGTCTAAAGTTGACCGTTCTGCAGCTTACGCTGCGCGTTATGTCGCGAAAAACATCGTGGCGGCAGGTCTGGCGGATCGCTGTGAAATCCAGGTCTCCTACGCTATCGGCGTAGCGGAGCCGACGTCCATCATGGTGGAAACGTTCGGTACTGAAAAAGTGCCTGCTGAACAGTTGATTCTGCTGGTGCGCGAATTCTTCGACCTGCGCCCGTACGGCTTGATTCAGATGCTGGATCTGCTGCACCCGATCTACAAAGAAACTGCGGCTTACGGCCACTTCGGTCGCGAAAACTTCCCATGGGAAAAAACCGACAAAGCGCAACTGCTGCGCGATGCTGCCGGTCTGAAATAATCGACCGCGCCTGACGCTGTTTTTCAGTCAGGTAAACCATACCGTACTTATCAAGGCCAGCGCCCTGCTGGCCTTTATCATTGCTGATACACGCAACGTTATCAGATATTCCAGCGTGAATTTATACTGACCTTTTTGTGATGCGCAGCACAATCCACTCTCCCCTTTCGTTTCTTCGACTACACTTTTTATCATTCAGTTTCAGTCATCATGAAAGCGGTTACATTCATTTTCATTAAGAACTGACCGCATCACTATCGGTATGCTAATTCTGCGATGAAAATATTACATAATTTTTCAACTTTGTCTGAATACCAGGCGATTGATATGGTTATAAGATTATTAAAACTATTATTTTTCAGATAATTAAATAATCACCGAGATAAATAGTAGTGTAAACGATTACACCATTGTGATTAGCCTCACATCTTTTTACGGCGTACTCACCTACTCTTAACATCGATAAAATTGCTAACCCAACCGGAGGGCATAATGCCTGACAATAAAAAACAAGGGCGTTCCAACAAGGCCATGACATTTTTTGTCTGCTTTCTTGCAGCCCTGGCAGGATTACTTTTTGGCCTGGATATCGGCGTTATCGCCGGTGCTTTACCCTTCATTACCGACGAGTTTCAGATTACCGCACACACTCAGGAATGGGTGGTCAGCTCCATGATGTTTGGCGCGGCCGTCGGCGCTGTCGGCAGCGGCTGGCTCTCCTTTAAGCTGGGCCGTAAAAAAAGCCTGATGATCGGCGCTATCCTGTTCGTCGCCGGTTCGCTGTTCTCCGCTGCGGCGCCTAACGTTGAAGTCCTGATTATTTCTCGCGTGCTGCTGGGTCTGGCCGTCGGCGTCGCTTCCTACACTGCACCGTTGTACCTGTCCGAGATCGCGCCGGAAAAAATTCGCGGCAGTATGATCTCAATGTACCAACTCATGATCACCATCGGGATTCTGGGCGCTTATCTGTCCGATACCGCGTTCAGCTACAGCGGCGCATGGCGCTGGATGCTCGGCGTGATCATCATCCCGGCCATTCTGCTGCTGATCGGCGTCTTCTTCCTGCCGGACAGCCCGCGCTGGTTTGCGGCGAAACGCCGTTTCCATGATGCTGAACGCGTCCTGTTGCGCCTGCGTGACACCAGTGCGGAAGCAAAACGTGAGCTCGATGAAATTCGCGAAAGTTTGCAGGTTAAACAGAGCGGTTGGGCGCTGTTCAAAGAGAACAGCAACTTCCGCCGCGCCGTGTTTCTTGGCATTTTGTTGCAGGTCATGCAGCAATTTACCGGGATGAACGTCATTATGTATTACGCGCCGAAAATCTTCGAACTGGCGGGGTACACGAATACCACGGAGCAGATGTGGGGCACCGTTATTGTTGGTCTGACTAACGTGCTGGCAACCTTCATCGCTATCGGCCTGGTTGACCGCTGGGGCCGCAAGCCGACCCTGACGCTGGGCTTCCTGGTCATGGCGATTGGTATGGGGATTCTGGGTACGATGATGCACATCGGCATCCATTCGCCGTCTGCGCAATACTTCGCTATCGCTATGCTGCTGATGTTCATCATTGGATTTGCGATGAGCGCTGGTCCGCTGATTTGGGTACTGTGCTCCGAAATCCAGCCGCTGAAAGGCCGCGATTTCGGCATCACCTGCTCCACCGCGACCAACTGGATCGCCAATATGATCGTCGGCGCAACGTTCCTGACCATGCTGAACAATCTGGGTAACGCCAACACTTTCTGGGTCTACGCTGGCCTGAACGTACTGTTTATCCTGCTGACCCTGTGGCTGGTGCCGGAAACCAAACACGTTTCGCTGGAACACATTGAACGTAACCTGATGAAAGGTCGTAAACTGCGCGAAATCGGCGCCCACGACTAATCCCTCCACGCTTCCTCCTGCCACAGGAGGAAGCGTTTTTCTTGCAGTCCCTCTTCCGTCGCACTATTCTCTGCCGCTATGAAAACCCCTCGTCTCCCTATCGCTATCCAGCAGGCCGTGATGCGCCGTCTGCGGGAAAATCTCGCCCAGGCGAACCTCAAGCTCGATAGACATTATCCGGAGCCGAAACTGGTGTATACGCAACGCGGCACCTCGGCGGGCACCGCCTGGCTGGAGAGCTACGAAATCCGCCTCAACCCGGTGTTACTGCTGGAAAACATCGACACCTTTATAGCAGAGGTCGTGCCGCATGAACTGGCGCATCTGTTGGTGTGGAAGCACTTCGGACGCAAGGCTCCGCATGGCAAGGAATGGAAGTGGATGATGGAAAGCGTGCTGGGCGTTCCGGCCAGACGTACTCATCAATTTGCTCTGCAATCCGTACGGCGCAATACCTTTCCCTACCATTGCCAATGCCAGCAACATCAACTCACCGTCCGCCGTCATAATCGGGTAGTACGCGGCGAAGCGGTTTATCGTTGCGTTCACTGCGGCGAACCACTGGTCGCCGGGTAGTTCCCGAAACGTCCGGGAACTTTCCTGAGCGGACTGATTGCATACAGACACAACTTTCGTTACGTTGCGGGCTCGTTTTGCTATGGAGTGTGCAATGTACCGTAATTTTTCTTTTGCCGCTGCGTTGCTGGCCGCAGCGTTTTCAGGCCAGGCCCTGGCCGATGGCATTAACAATTTTTCTCAGGCCAAAGCGGCGAGCGTCAAAGTCAATGCTGACGCGCCCGGCAGCTTTTACTGCGGGTGCCAAATCCGCTGGCAGGGTAAAAAAGGCGTCGTAGACCTGGAGTCCTGCGGCTATAAGGTGCGTAAAAACGAGAATCGCGCCAGACGCATTGAGTGGGAGCACGTTGTCCCCGCCTGGCAATTCGGTCATCAGCGCCAGTGCTGGCAGGACGGCGGGCGAAAAAACTGCGCTAAAGACCCGGTCTACCGCAAAATGGAAAGCGATATGCATAACCTGCAACCCGCGATTGGCGAAGTGAATGGCGATCGCGGCAACTTTATGTATAGCCAGTGGAACGGCGGCGAAGGTCAGTACGGGCAATGCGCCATGAAAGTGGATTTTAAAGCGAAAATCGCCGAGCCGCCCGCCCGCGCCCGTGGCGCAATCGCCCGCACTTATTTTTATATGCGCGACCAATACCAACTGAAACTTTCCCGCCAACAAACGCAGCTTTTTAACGTCTGGGATAAGCAGTACCCCGTTACCGCCTGGGAGTGCGAGCGCGATGCGCGTATCGCGAAGGTCCAGGGTAATCATAATCCCTATGTGCAACGCGCTTGCCAGGCGCGAAAGAGCTAACCTACACTAGCGGGATTCTTGTTAACCCATGCCCTGGATAGCCAAACGCCGGGGCCATGACGCGGATTTTTTTATTATGCGTATTCCCCGCATTTATCACCCTGAATTGTTGACGTCCGGTACGCAGATTTCGTTATGCGAAGATGCGGCCAACCATATTGGTCGTGTACTGCGCATGGGAGCGGGACAAGCGTTACAGCTGTTTGACGGCAGTAATCAGGTATTCGATGCTGAAATCATTAGCGCCAGTAAGAAAAGCGTTGAAGTGCAAGTGATGAAAGGCGAAATCGACGATCGTGAATCGCCGCTACATATCCATCTGGGCCAGGTGATGTCGCGCGGTGAAAAAATGGAATTTACTATCCAGAAATCGATCGAACTAGGTGTAAGCCTCATTACGCCACTGTTCTCTGAGCGCTGTGGCGTTAAACTGGATAATGAACGTCTGAACAAAAAGCGCCAGCAGTGGCAAAAGATCGCCATCGCCGCCTGCGAACAATGCGGGCGTAACCGGGTGCCGGAAATTCGCCCGCCGATGGCGCTGGAAGCCTGGTGCGCCGAGCAAGATTCCGGGCTGAAGCTCAATCTTCATCCGCGCGCCCATGCCAGTATCAACACTCTGCCGCTGCCGGTTGAACGCGTCCGACTGCTGATCGGCCCGGAAGGCGGGCTGTCGGCGGACGAAATCGCGATGACCGCGCGCTATCAGTTTACTGATATTCTGTTAGGACCTCGCGTTCTGCGTACTGAGACAACCGCGCTCACCGCCATTACCGCGCTACAGGTGCGTTTTGGCGACTTAGGATGAAGCGTTAACGGAGAAAATAATGATCAAGCTCGGCATCGTGATGGACCCCATCGCACACATCAACATCAAGAAAGACACCAGTTTCGCTATGCTGCTGGAGGCCCAACGTCGTGGTTATGAACTTCATTATATGGAGATGGCCGACCTTTATCTGATTAACGGCGAAGCCCGCGCCCGCACGCGAACGTTGAGCGTGGAGCAAAATTACGATAAATGGTACGAGTTCGGCAGCGAGCAGGAGATTAAACTCGCCGATCTGGACGTCATTTTGATGCGTAAAGATCCGCCGTTTGATACCGAGTTTATTTATGCGACCTATATTCTGGAACGCGCTGAAGAAGAAGGGACGCTTATCGTCAACAAACCGCAAAGCCTGCGCGACTGTAATGAAAAACTGTATACCGCCTGGTTTGCCGATCTGACGCCGGAAACGCTGGTAACGCGCAATAAAGCGCAGCTCAAAGCGTTTTGGGAAAAGCACGGCGATATCATTATGAAACCGCTGGACGGTATGGGCGGCGCGTCCATTTTCCGCGTTAAGGAAGGCGATCCTAACATAGGCGTTATTGCCGAAACGCTGACCGAGCTGGGCAACCGCTACTGCATGGCGCAGAACTATTTGCCCGCGATCAAAGATGGCGATAAGCGCGTACTGGTCGTCGACGGCGAGCCGGTGCCTTACTGCCTGGCGCGTATTCCGCAGGGCGGCGAAACCCGCGGCAACCTGGCGGCTGGTGGTCGCGGCGAACCCCGTCCGTTGAGCGAAAGCGACTGGGAAATCGCCCGCCGCGTTGGGCCGACGCTTAAAGCCAAAGGGCTTATTTTCGTCGGTCTGGATATTATCGGCGACCGCTTAACGGAAATTAACGTGACCAGCCCAACCTGCGTGCGTGAAATTGAAGCGGAATACCCGATCTCTATCACCGGGATGTTGATGGACGCCATCGAAGCGCGTCTGGCGAAGTAAAGGTTTATTGCCCGGTGGCGTGCGCTTACCGGGCCTGAGCAATCACGCCGCCCCGGTCGGATAAGGCGGCGCATCAGCATCGCCATCCGGCAATCTATTGCCCGATAAGGCCGCCGTCCTTTGGCAAAAGACGGCTTATATGAGTGACAACCGTCCGCTTTCCCCACATACTGAACGCTGTCGTTTTTTTGAACCAGGAAACAGAACCTCTGACAATGAATTTACAGCATCACTTTCTTATTGCCATGCCTGCGCTCCAGGACCCGATTTTCCGCCGTTCCGTGGTGTATATTTGCGAGCACAACCAGGACGGCGCTATGGGGATTATTGTTAATAAGCCTTTGGAAAATCTGCAAATTGAAGGGATTCTGGAAAAACTAAAAATTACGCCGGAACCGCGCGATTCGTCAATTCGTCTTGATAAAGCCGTGATGCTCGGCGGCCCGCTGGCGGAAGATCGCGGATTTATTCTCCATACTCCGCCGTCACGTTTCGCCTCCAGCATTCGTATCTCAGACAATACCGTGATTACCACCTCCCGCGATGTGCTGGAAACGTTAGGAACCCAACAACAGCCTTCCGATGTGCTGGTCGCGCTGGGCTACGCCTCCTGGGATAAAGGCCAGCTTGAACAAGAGTTGCTTGATAACGCCTGGCTTACCGCGCCCGCCGATCTCAATATTTTGTTCAAAACGCCCATTGCCGAGCGCTGGCGCGAAGCGGCAAAACTTATTGGCATTGATATTCTGACCATGCCTGGCGTTGCGGGGCACGCCTGATGAGCGACACCTTACTGGCCTTTGACTTCGGCACAAAAAGCATCGGCGTTGCAATAGGACAACGCATTACCGGCACCGCCCGTCCGCTTCCGGCAATCAAAGCACAGGACGGCACGCCCGACTGGACGCTCATTGAACGTTTGCTGAAAGAGTGGCAGCCGGACGAAATTATTGTCGGGCTACCGCTCAATATGGATGGCACTGAACAACCGCTGACGGCGCGCGCACGTAAATTCGCCAACCGTATTCATGGGCGTTTCGGGGTAACTGTCACGCTGCACGATGAACGGCTCAGCACCGTTGAAGCACGCTCCGGTCTGTTTGAACGAGGTGGGTATCGCGCGCTGAACAAAGGCAAAGTGGACTCGGCCTCCGCCGTGATTATCCTCGAAAGCTATTTTGAACAGGGGTATTAAAGCCGTTTTTGTCAGCAGGCGGATAACGCGGTCACGGTTGCCAGGCTTACTGGGCAATAAGCTGGTTTAATGCCTTCAACGCCTGTAAACGCGCAGCCGCCTCCGCCTCATCAATCCGCCACATTCCCGCAAAGGCCAGCGCTGCGGCGTGCTTGTCTAGCGGTTGCGCCATAGAAACTTCACCATCAGCGTGATGCCACAGCACGTATCCCCGCTGGCGCTGCTGCGCCACATGCGGCGCCAGATTACGCCACTGCTCCGGAGTAAAACGCTGCATTAGCGCCTCATCGCTTTCTGCCGCCAGTAACGCCACTCCTGTTACCGACTGCCAGGCCGGGCACATGCGAAACCCCGCCAGCGCCTGACTTCCCTGCGAACCCGGCGTAGAGTGATAAATATAGATAATCTGGTCTTCCCATAGCACGCCTAATGCCACCACGATGTCTTTGGGCGCATGGCGTTCAAGGATAGGCAACGCATAGGAGAACAGCGCTGAACCACGAATCGCCTGCGCCGCCAAAGCATGAATGCCTGGCCCGGGTAAATAGCGTCGGTGCTCATCCTGCATCGTGAGTCCAATAGAGGCCATCGTCATTAACAGGCGATTAACGCGCGTGGTATTAATATCCATCAGCCGGGCAAGCTCGCGACATCCGATAGCACGGTCGCTGGAAACCAGATATTGCAGACAGCGAATGCCATCTATCAGGCTTTGATTCGGTTGTGATGACATCGTTAAATGGCTTCGCTGTGGTTTTAACAAAGCTGCGATTTTAACGCCGGTTCGCCAGGATACAAGCCTGCATGCCGTTCAATCCACCGCGCCAGTCAACACTTTCCTCCCCCCTCTACGCCGCCATCTTCGCTACAGTCGTCCCTGCGCCTGACGCCATTGCGCGCTCTGGGCGAATGTCATCATCCCCTGCTGCTGCCCGGTTTGTATCACGTGGGCCAACTGATGGAGTTTGCCTTCACGGATCAAATTCCCTGTGGCTGGCGTATTAATCAGTAATTCAAACAACGCCACGCGCCCATCCTGCCTGTCGACCTCCAGTTTTTGCGATAGTACGGCGCGCAGACTACCCGCCAGTTGGCTGCGTACCGGTTCTTTTTCCTGCGCCGGAAAACTATCCACTAATCTTTCCACCGCCTGCGCCGCACCGCGAGTATGCAGGGTTGCCAGTACCAGATGCCCCGTTTCCGCCGCCGTCAGCGCCAGGCGAATGGTCTCGCTGTCACGCAGCTCTCCCAGTAAAATGACATCGGGATCTTCACGCAACGCCGCGCGCAGCCCGGCGGCAAAAGTGGCGCAATGCTGACCGATTTCCCGCTGCTGTATCAGGCAACGCTTGCTGGTGTAACGGTACTCAATAGGATCTTCCAGCGTCAGGATGTGTTTATCGGCATGTTGATTAAGATATCCCACCATCGCCGCCAGCGTGGTGGACTTCCCGCAGCCAGTAGCGCCAGTGACCAGAATCAGTCCGTTCTCGCTGGCAAGCAGTGCGGGTACTATCGGCGGCGTCTGGATTTCCGCCAGATCAGGACAACGCTCGGGCAATAGCCGTAGCGCCAGCGACGTTCCCTGTTGATGTGTGAACGCACTGGCGCGCAGGCGCCGCGTGCCAGACAGCGAGACGGCGAAATCAAGCTGACCGTGCGTTCGCCACTGATATTGTTGCGCGTCATTAAGCCAATCAAGCAGAAGCCTGTCGACATCAGGCGCGGTAAAAGGCGCGATCTCCATGCGTCCTTGTTTGCGCCATCGCGCAGGCCAGGCGTTACACAGGTGTAGATCCGAGACGTTATGCTTTACACTAAGCGTCACAATTTCTTCCATATTCATATAAACATCCTCGGAAAATGAACGATATCGCGCATAACCTGGCACACATCCGGGACAAAATCTCCGCCGCGGCGACGCGTTGCGGCCGCTCTTCAGAAGAAGTTACGTTGCTTGCAGTGAGTAAAACCAAACCTGCGAGCGACATCGCAGAAGCCATTGCCGCCGGACAACGGGCATTTGGTGAAAATTATGTACAAGAGGGGGTGGAAAAAATCCGCCACTTTCAGGAAGCGAAAGTGGAAGGCCTGCACTGGCACTTTATTGGCCCTTTACAGTCCAACAAAAGTCGGCTGGTGGCCGAGCATTTTGACTGGTGTCATACCATCGATCGCCTGCGTATCGCCTCGCGTCTGAGCGAACAGCGTCCGGATAATCTGCCAGCGCTGAATGTTCTGATCCAAATTAATATCAGCGATGAAAACAGCAAATCAGGCATTCCGCTGGCGGAACTGGATGAGCTGGCCGCGGCGGTGGCAACACTGCCGCGTCTGCGGCTTCGCGGACTGATGGCGATCCCGGCGCCAGAGTCAGATTATGTAAGGCAGTTTGAAGTCGCACGTCAAATGGCTGTAGCATTTGCCGGGCTGAAAGCGCGCTACCCTGACGTTGATACCCTATCTCTGGGTATGAGCGACGATATGGAAGCCGCGATTGCGGCAGGTAGCACAATGGTGCGCATCGGCACCGCTATCTTTGGTGCTCGTGATTACACAAAAAATTAAGGAAAACTGAGGAACGCCATGAATACGTTGACCTTCCTGCTCTCAACGGTAATTGAGCTGTATACCATGGTGCTATTATTGCGCGTGTGGATGCAGTGGGCCCGCTGTGACTTTTACAACCCTTTCTCCCAGTTCGTGGTGAAAATTACGCAGCCCATCATCGGACCGCTGCGTCGTATTATCCCAGCAATGGGGCCGATCGACAGCGCTTCCCTGCTGGTGGCGTTTATTCTTAGCGTTATTAAGGCGATAGTGCTGTTTAAGGTCATTACGTTTCAGGCGATTATCTGGATTGCCGCGGTGCTTATCTTGCTTAAAACAATCGGCCTGCTGATCTTCTGGGTGCTGCTGGTCATGGCTATCATGAGCTGGGTGAGCCAGGGTCGTAGCCCGATTGAATATGTATTGATTCAGCTTGCCGAGCCGCTGCTCAGCCCGATTCGCCGTATACTGCCTGCGATGGGCGGCATCGACTTCTCGCCGATGGTTCTGGTGCTGCTGCTGTATGTCGTTAATATGGGGATCGCTGAAGTCTTACAAGCGACAGGCAACATGTTGCTGCCGGGGCTGTGGATGGCGTTATGAGTGCTGTGACTCGCTGCGAAGACGGTCTGGTGTTACGGCTTTATATTCAGCCGAAAGCCAGCCGCGACAGTATTGTGGGCTTACATGGCGACGAGGTGAAAGTCGCCATTACCGCCCCGCCGGTTGACGGTCAGGCAAACAGCCATCTGATCAAGTTTCTCGGTAAACAGTTTCGCGTGGCGAAAAGTCAGATCGTCATCGAAAAAGGCGAGCTGGGCCGTCACAAACAGGTAAAAATTATTCACCCGCAACAGATCCCGCCGGAAATTACGGCGTTAACTGAGTAGGTATTCCATGCAAAAAGTTGTTCTCGCAACCGGCAACGCCGGTAAAGTGCGCGAGCTCGCGTCGCTGTTAAGCGATTTTGGGCTTGATGTGGTAGCGCAAACGGAACTGGGCGTTGACTCCGCGGAAGAAACCGGCCTGACGTTTATTGAAAACGCGATTCTCAAAGCGCGCCATGCCGCTAAAATGACCGGTCTGCCCGCCATTGCCGATGACTCCGGTCTGGCCGTTGACGTTTTAGGCGGCGCACCGGGTATCTATTCCGCGCGCTATTCTGGCGAAAACGCGACAGATCAGCAAAATCTGGAAAAACTGCTGCATACTCTACGAGATGTTCCGGACGACAAACGCCAGGCGCGATTCCATTGTGTGCTGGTTTATTTGCGTCATGCCGAAGATCCCACACCGATAGTCTGTCACGGTAGCTGGCCAGGCGTCATTACTCGCCAGGCGGCCGGAAATGGCGGATTTGGCTATGATCCTATTTTCTTCGTACCGTCTGAAGGCAAAACCGCCGCAGAACTGACCCGTGAAGAAAAAAGCGCTATTTCCCACCGAGGACAAGCGCTCAAGCTGCTGCTGGATGCGTTACGCAATGGCTAAACTACCGCCGCTCAGTCTTTATATTCATATTCCCTGGTGTGTACAAAAATGTCCATATTGCGACTTCAATTCCCATGCGTTGAAGGGCGAGGTGCCGCATGACGACTACGTCCAGCATCTGTTAAACGATCTGGATGCCGACGTCGTCTGGGCGCAAGGGCGTGAAGTAAAGACCATTTTTATTGGCGGCGGTACGCCAAGCCTGCTTTCCGGGCCGGCGATGCAAACGCTGCTGGACGGCGTGCGTGCACGCCTGAATCTGGCGGCGGATGCGGAAATTACCATGGAAGCGAACCCCGGCACGGTCGAAGCCGACCGCTTCATCGACTATCAGCGCGCCGGCGTAAACCGGATCTCCATTGGCGTGCAGAGCTTTAGTGAGCCTAAGCTGAAACGTCTTGGCCGTATTCACGGTCCACAAGAGGCGATGCGGGCAGCAAGACTGGCAAATGGGCTTGGGCTACGCAGCTTTAACCTCGACTTGATGCATGGATTGCCGGACCAAACGCTGGAAGGGGCGCTGAACGATTTGCGACAGGCAATTGCGCTTAATCCGCCGCATCTCTCATGGTATCAATTGACGATTGAACCCAACACTCTGTTCGGTTCGCGTCCGCCGGTTTTACCGGACGATGACGCTCTGTGGGATATCTTTGAGCAGGGCCACCAGTTATTAACCGCCGCGGGCTATCAGCAATACGAAACGTCGGCCTATGCCAAACCCGGTTATCAGTGCCAGCATAATCTGAACTACTGGCGCTTTGGCGACTATCTGGGTATTGGCTGCGGCGCCCACGGTAAAGTCACCTTCCCGGGCGGCAGGATCCTGCGCACCACCAAAACCCGTCACCCACGCGGTTATATGCAGGGACGTTACCTGGAAAGCCAGCGTGACGTGAGTGATGACGATAAACCCTTTGAGTTCTTTATGAATCGTTTTCGGTTGCTGGAGCGCGCGCCTCGCGCCGAATTTGTCGACTACACCGGGCTTACGGAAGCGGTTATTCGTCAGCCAATCGACGAGGCTATTGCCCAGGGCTACCTGACCGAATGCGAGCAATACTGGCAGATTACCCGTCACGGTAAACTATTTTTAAACTCTCTTCTTGAGTTGTTTCTCGCGGAATAACAAGGATAAGCCTGTCGCGCCAGCGGGTAAAATACCTGATGGCGCGACGCTTACCGACCTGTGGCGGTTAATGCGCCGCCAGCAAGCGCATTATTTAATAACGCCTTTACGACGCAAATCGTCCGTATCTTTTTTCCAGCGCTCGTAACCGTCATTAATATCCGAGATTTTCATGCGGATATCACTCTGTTGCATCTGAAGTTTCTGTACCGCTATATTCAGCGGATATTGTCCTTTCTCTAACGTTATCCAGTCATTCTGCGCTTTTCGACGCAGCTCTTCTGATTTCAAAAATACCTGCCGCCGTTGCTCGTGTATGTCTAAATCTCTTTTCTGCTGAATAGCCGCTTCATTGCACGGCTCACTCTGCTTACGACACGCGTCTAATGCCGGTTGATAGACCTCTTTTTCGTATTTCTCGGCATATACGCTGCTATCGTTGGCTTTTACATAATCATCGCGCTCTTTTAACGTCTTTTTAAACGCCTCGGCGCGGGTCAACGGTTTCCCATCAGCGCCTTTTCCCCAATACGCGTCCGCTTCTTTTTTAGCTACCGCTATTTTCTTATCCAGGGCAGAGAGTTGTTCTTCAAGACCGGGGATCGACGCTTTCTGCGCACGCCAGGAGGCTTCAATGTTGCCAAACCGATAGTTAAAGTCATCACTGTTGACGATCAGGTATTTATCATTCGTTTTAATGTCGTCAATAGCCCGGCCCTGATCGCTGGCTGCCATTTGTAATGAGTAATAGCTCACCGTCCAGCCAGAGGCTGGCGTCCCTTTGCTGGTTAACATGGCAGAAAATTTAACGGGACGATCTTTGGTCCAGGTTTTTTCAACAAAATAATAATCCGCCGCCATACCAACGCCGGTATACATATCTTCACGGGAAGAAATATCCCCTTCGGCAGACCAGGTGGCCTGATTGCCCGTCGAATCAAGATTTTTTAAGGTAATGGAATCCAGTTTAAGTATGCCGTGGTACTGCTTACTAAACTGTTCTTTTAAGATGTTATCGGAGGGTTGAGCAACCTCTGCCCAACTATAGCCTGAAATCAGGGCAAACAGCGCTGCGCCAGCAATCCATTGTCGAACCACTTGTGGACCTCCCGTCCAGAGACATTACGCCCACAATTATCATAACCAGGATGATAATTAGCAAGATAATAGTGTTGGTTGTGCGAGAGGTCTTCCAAAGATAGCCCCGGCCTTCCGACCGGGGCATTATCTTTAATACTGATTGAACATCGTCTGGATCTGTTTTGGATCTTTAGTCTGGGTTAACGCCAGTTGCAGTAAGACACGCGCTTTTTGCGGGTTCAGCGTGCCGGAAGCGACAAAGCCGTATTTTGCATCGTCAACTTCCGCATCCTGCGTGGTTGCGCCAGTCGGCACACGTGAAGAACGCACCACTACCGTACCGTTGTGCGCGGCGGTCGCCAGGGTATCAAAGACCGTTTTATACAGGTTGCCGTTACCCACGCCTGCGCTCACGATCCCGTCATAACCCGCGTCTACCAGCGCTTTTGCCGGCAGATCGGACGCATTCGCATAGTTATAAACGATACCGACTTTCGGCAACGCGGTCAGCTTCGACACGTCGAACGGGGTGGAGGTGGTATGTTTACGCTCTGGCGTACGCTGGTAGTCAATTTTACCGTTGTGGATATAACCCAGCGGGCCGTAGTTAACCGCTTTAAACGTCGCCACGTCAGTCGTATTGGTCTTAGTGACGTCGCGTCCGTCCATGACGGTATCATTCATTACCACCAGCACGCCGCGGTTGGCAGACTGTTTATCAGCCGCTGTTACTACCGCATTATAGAGGTTGAACGGGCCATCTGCGCTCATTGACGTGGAAGGACGCATCGCGCCGACCAGTACCACCGGTTTATTGCATTTCACGGTCAGATCGAGGAAATAAGCGGTCTCTTCCATCGTATCAGTACCGTGGGTGATCACGAAACCGTCGGTGCTGTCGCACTCGGTATTGATTTTTTTCGCCAGCGTGAGCCAGACTTCATCGTTCATATCCTGCGAGCCAATGTTAACGACCTGCTCGCCTTTCACTACCGCAATGTCCTTCAATTGAGGAACGGCATCCACCAGATTTTCGACGCCAACTTTACCTGCCGTATAATTTGATTTTGTTGCTGAATCACCGCCGCCAGCGATCGTTCCGCCGGTCGCTAAGATGGTGATATTCGGTAAAGCGAACGCTGCGCCGCTGAAACCCATTACCAGAGCAGCTAATGCCGTTTTCCTGAAAAACTCCATGTTATATCTCCAGTTATGTCAACTGGTCGCATTATCTCTATATTGCAGACGAATAATGTGACGCCATACGATTAACCAGCGATATATATCCGACAGAGAGTATTTTTTAGAGATGGATAACAAAATGCAGGAAAAAACAGAATAAAAAGGCGCAGATACGATCTGCGCCATTGTTTAAAAAGGAAAGATTACTTCAGGCTGCCAACCAGCGCTTTGCGGCTATCTTCTAAGGTCACTACGCGGCTACAGACATCTTTGCCAAACTGCTGGAAATCTTTCTCCTGGTTTTTCCATTCGTTCTGGATAGCGGTTTGCAAACCACCGAGGCTGCCCATCACACCCTGTAAAGGATTACCGCCGCCTTTAAGCACCGCTTTGGCGCCCATTTCGTTAATGCTGTCCTGCAAAATACCGCCCATCGCCTGATTCACCAACTGCTGACCGTCGGCACGCACCTGGTCGATAGCCTTATAGTGGAACGTCAGGCCGTCCGTACGATGTTCGATAATGCGGTTCATTTGCGCTTTTAATTGCGCATCAAGCTTCGTCAGACGGCTACGCATGTTGCTGCTTTCGCCCACCTCTTTAGCGATGATTTTATCCAGCGCCACGCGGCCTTTTTCGACGCGCGATCGGGCGCCCTCATCAATCCACGGCAGCGCGCTTCGCAGCTCCGCCTGGTAATCTTTCGCTTGCTCGCGCTGCGCGGCGCTAAGGGTGTACTGCTTACCGTTGTACATCACATTGCCGTCCGGCGTGATCACCAGGTTGCCGTTTTCACCTTTCACCTGCACCGTTTGTGGACTCAGGATCACATCGTCACGCGGCGTGACGCTGCATTTGTAATCTGCATGAGCGGCCATCGCCGTAAACGTTAGCACTGCCGCCAGCAGCGTTTTGCGCATCATAACTTTCCCTCAAGACAAAGCGGGCCGGCATTTGCCGACCCTGTACTTATTAGTCCCACCAAACGTCGAAAAGTTCGCTGGTTCGGACTTCTTCAAGGTTGCGCGCTTCCAGCCACTTACGCACAATCGCCTGATGTTCTTCGGTACATTTACCGATTTCCTGCATACAAATCAGCCCTTCCCAGGCCAGGTAGCCGCTGCCGTCAAACGCCAGTTTATTAGGCTCAATAACGTCATTAATAAAGTCATCGACAGTCTTATCGACCTGCTCTTCAGATGTACCTTCCGGAAAACGCCATGCCACCGAAAATCCTAATTCCTGGAATTCGTCAATGTGCATTTTTTTACGCAGACGACGACTACGGTTCTTTGCCATTATTTCACCCTCTCGAACATTAAGTCCCATACGCCATGACCAAGACGATGGCCACGTTGTTCAAATTTCGTTACCGGGCGCGATTCCGGGCGCGGTACATAATCATTGCTCTCTGACAGATTTTTGTACCCGTCGATAGAAGACATGACTTCAAGCATGTGTTCCGCATACGCTTCCCAGTCGGTCGCCATATGGAAAACGCCGCCCAATTTCAGCTTGCTCAATACCAGTTCAGCAAACGGCACCTGAACGATACGGCGTTTATTATGACGCGCTTTATGCCACGGGTCAGGGAAAAAGAGCTGAACCATCGATAAAGAATTGTCAGGAATCATTGTATGCAACACTTCTACCGCGTCGTGGCACATGACGCGCAGGTTTTCAACGCCCTCTTCATGAGCGGACGCCAGACACGCGCCGACACCGGGCGAATGTACTTCAATGCCGAGGAAATTCTGCTCCGGGCGCGCTTTCGCCATCGCCACGAGAGACGCCCCCATGCCAAAACCAATCTCCAGCGTCACCGGCGCTTCGCGACCAAACAACGTGGCGAAATCTACCGGCGCTTCGCTGAACTCGACGCCCATCACCGGCCAGTAGTTTTCCAGCGCGTGTTCTTGCCCCTTTGTCAGTCGCCCCTGGCGACGAACAAAACTACGAATACGGCGCAGCGGGCGACCGTTTTCATCAAATTCCGGTGAAATGACGTCGTTTTTCATAAAAGTGTAGTCTGCTGTGTTTGAGTTCTGAAAACGGGCATTATCCAAAGTTAGTTGCCGGATGCAAGCATGAAGCGCACTGCGGAAAGTTCCGGTTTACACCCTGCGGCCTCTGTGCTGCAATCTTGCCCCCGGCAATAATGAATGAGTTTCCATGCAAGCGTCTCAATTTTCAGCCCAGGTTCTGGACTGGTACGACAAATACGGGCGGAAAACGCTGCCCTGGCAAATTAACAAGACGCCTTACAAAGTATGGCTCTCGGAAGTCATGTTGCAACAAACGCAGGTGACGACGGTGATTCCTTACTTTGAGCGATTTATGGCGCGCTTTCCCACAGTGACGGATTTAGCGAATGCGCCGCTGGATGAAGTACTCCATTTATGGACCGGGCTCGGCTATTACGCCCGCGCACGTAATTTGCATAAAGCGGCGCAACAGGTGGCGACGCTTCACGGTGGAGAATTCCCGCAAACTTTTGCCGAAATCGCCGCGCTACCCGGCGTCGGGCGTTCAACCGCCGGCGCAATTCTCTCCCTCGCGTTAGGTAAACATTATCCGATTCTTGATGGAAACGTTAAACGTGTGCTGGCTCGCTGTTATGCTGTTAGCGGCTGGCCTGGAAAAAAAGAGGTGGAGAATACGCTGTGGACGTTGAGCGAGCAAGTGACGCCCGCACGCGGCGTGGAGCGTTTTAATCAGGCGATGATGGATCTGGGCGCGATGGTTTGTACGCGTTCAAAGCCAAAGTGCACCCTGTGTCCGCTGCAAAACGGTTGTATCGCCGCTGCGCATGAAAGCTGGTCACGCTATCCGGGCAAGAAACCGAAACAGACGTTGCCGGAGCGGACGGGTTACTTTTTATTGTTACAGCATAATCAGGAGATTTTCCTGGCGCAGCGCCCTCCCAGCGGTTTATGGGGCGGACTCTACTGCTTTCCGCAGTTCGCCAGCGAAGCTGAATTACGTGAATGGCTGGCGCAACGGCATGTTAACGCTGATAATTTGACCCAGCTTAACGCGTTTCGCCACACATTTAGCCATTTCCACCTGGATATTGTGCCTATGTGGCTTCCCGTGTCGTCACTGGACGCCTGCATGGATGAAGGCAGCGCGCTCTGGTATAACTTAGCGCAACCGCCGTCAGTCGGACTGGCGGCCCCCGTGGAGCGCTTGTTACAGCAGTTACGTACCGGAGCGCCAGTTTAACGCCCCGGTCGATGAAGAGGATGACTTATGAGCAGAACGATTTTTTGTACTTACCTGCAACGCGACGCTGAAGGGCAAGATTTTCAGCTCTACCCTGGCGAACTGGGAAAACGTATCTATAACGAGATCTCTAAGGACGCGTGGGCGCAGTGGCAGCATAAGCAGACCATGTTGATTAACGAGAAAAAGCTCAACATGATGAACGCCGAGCACCGTAAACTGCTGGAACAGGAGATGGTGAGCTTCCTGTTCGAAGGCAAAGACGTTCATATCGAAGGTTATACGCCGGAAGATAAAAAATAGGCCCGTTGCTGAATGAGGCTGCGCTTATTCGGCCTGTGAGTTATGCCGGATAAGCCCTTAGCGCCGCTGCCCGGCAACATGGCATAACGACAACACAACATGCACTCCCGGAATGATGAAAAAATTACTCGCGCTTGCTGTTATTGCGCCGTTGCTCATCTCCTGCTCCAGTTCGACCAAAAAAGGCGAGACGTATAATGAAGCCTGGGTCAAGGATACCAACGGCTTTGATATTTTGATGGGGCAATTTGCCAACAATATTGAAAATCTGTGGGGATATAAGGAAGTCCTGATCGCCGGGCCGAAAGACTACGTCAAATATACCGATCAGTTCCAGACCCGTAGCCACATCAACTTTGATGATGGGACCATTACCGTTGAAACCATCGCCGGGACGGAACCTACCGCACATCTGCGCCGGGCCATTATTAAAACGTTGCTCATGGGTGACGACCCAACCTCCGTCGATCTTTACTCCGATGTCGATGACATAAAAATTTCTAAAGAACCCTTCCTGTATGGTCAGGTCCTCGACAATACCGGCCAGCCTATTCGCTGGGAAGGCCGCGCCACGACATTCGCGGATTACTTGCTGAAAACGCGGCTCAAAAGCCGCAGTAACGGCCTGCGTATTATTTACAGCGTCACCATTAATCTGGTGCCGAACCACCTTGATAAACGCGCGCATAAATACATTGGCATGGTACGCCAGGCCTCCCGTAAATACGGCGTTGACGAGTCGCTGATTCTGGCGATTATGCAAACGGAGTCCTCGTTTAACCCGTATGCGGTCAGCCATGCGGATGCGCTGGGCCTGATGCAGGTGGTGCAACACAGCGCCGGGAAAGATGTTTTCCGTTCTCAGGGTAAGTCCGGCACGCCAAGCCGTAACTTCCTGTTCGACCCCGCCAACAATATCGATACCGGCACAGCGTATCTGGCGATGTTGAATAATGTCTATCTGAGCGGTATCGAGAATCCGACGTCGCGGCGCTATGCGGTCATTACCGCCTACAATGGCGGCGCAGGCAGCGTATTACGCGTATTCTCGAACGATAAGATTCAGGCCGCGAATATGATTAACCGCATGTCGCCGGGGGATGTGTACCAGATATTAACCACCCGACATCCATCTGCGGAGTCGCGCCGCTATCTGTATAAGGTGAATTCCGCCCAGCGATCGTATCGCCGCCGATAAACCATCGCATCCCGCCTCTGGCCGGCAAATGACAGAGGCGGGAAAGGTAAAAGTGTTAACTCCGTCACCTTTTTGCTTTGCAATCAGAAATTGTTTGCAAATATTTGTCACAGGTAACAAAAAAAGCCCGCCTCTCATTGATAGAATCACACCAAATCACAACGGCAAATGTGCCTTTTAAAACATTCATCCGCTCTCAGGTGTGAGGAAATTAACATGAATCTTAAGCTGCAGCTTAAAATACTCTCTTTTCTGCAGTTCTGTCTGTGGGGAAGCTGGCTCACTACCCTGGGCTCGTATATGTTCGTCACCTTAAAATTTGACGGCGCATCTATTGGCGCAGTTTATAGTTCACTGGGGATTGCCGCCGTCTTTATGCCGACCTTGTTAGGCATTGTGGCTGACAAATGGCTGAGCGCGAAATGGGTCTATGCCCTGTGTCATGTCGTCGGCGCCATCACGCTATTCATGGCCGCGGAAGTCACTACGCCTGGGGCGATGTTCTTTGTGATCCTGCTTAACTCGTTGGCCTATATGCCGACGTTGGGCTTGATCAATACCATATCGTATTACCGCCTGCAGTCTGCCGGCATGGATATTGTGACTGACTTCCCGCCTATCCGTATCTGGGGCACCATTGGCTTTATTCTGGCGATGTGGGGCGTGAGTTTCTCCGGTTTCGAGCTGAGCCATATGCAGCTTTATATCGGCGCGACGCTTTCTGTTCTGCTGGTACTGTTTACTTTTACCCTGCCGCACATTCCGGTGGCGAACCAACAGAAAAACCAGAGCTGGACATCAATGCTGGGCCTTGACGCTTTTGCGCTGTTTAAAAATAAGCGGATGGCGATTTTCTTCATCTTCTCCATGATGCTGGGCGCGGAACTGCAGATCACCAACATGTTTGGCAACACCTTCCTGCATAGCTTTGATAAAGATCCGCTATTCGCCAGTAGCTTTATCGTGCAGCACGCCTCGGTGATGATGTCGATTTCGCAGATTTCTGAAACGTTATTCATCCTGACCATTCCGTTCTTCCTGAGCCGTTATGGTATTAAGAACGTTATGCTTATCAGTATTGTGGCGTGGATGCTGCGTTTCGGCCTGTTCGCTTATGGCGACCCGACGCCGTTCGGTACCGTTCTGCTGGTATTGTCGATGATTGTGTACGGCTGCGCCTTCGACTTCTTCAACATTTCTGGCTCGGTGTTTGTCGAAAAAGAAGTACGCCCGGAAATCCGCGCCAGCGCGCAGGGGATGTTCCTGATGATGACCAACGGCTTCGGCTGTATCCTGGGCGGCATTGTGAGCGGTAAAGTGGTGGAGTATTACACTCAAAACGGCATTACCGACTGGCAGACCGTGTGGCTCATCTTCGCAGGCTACTCGCTGGTGCTGGCCTTCGCGTTCGTAGCCTTGTTCAAATACAAACACGTTCGCGTTCCGGCAGGTTCGCAACCCGTTGCACATTAATTCTTGCCCTGTTTCGCAGGCCGGATAAGGCGTAAATGCCTTATCCGGCCTGCAGGCAACGTTACTTTAAAACATATCCGTACAAGCGTTGAATTCCATCGGCATCGGTCTCGCTATACACTCCCTGCAATTCCGGCGAAAAACCGGGCAACAGATTGATGCCCTCTTCCAGCGCCAAAAAATAACGCTGCGCCGCGCCGCCCCAAATCTCCCCCGGCACCACGCACAGTACGCCCGGCGGGTATGGCAATGCCCCCTCGGCAGCAATACGCCCGCCCGCCTCGCTGATACGCACCAGCTCTACATCGCCGCGAATAAAGGCGCTGTTGGCATCCTGTGGGTTCATCGCCACATGCGGCAGGCTTTCTTTGCGGAACATCGCTTTTTGCAGATCCTTAACGTCAAAGCTAACGTACAGATTGTGCATCTCCTGACATAGCTCACGCAGGGTGTAATCGCGGTAGCGCACCGGGTATTTCTGAAAAACCGTCGGCAATACATCCGCAAGCGGCGTATCGTCTTCAATGTGTCGTTCAAATTGCGCCAGCATCGCGACCAGTCGCGCCAGTTTCTCTTCGCTCTCGGCAGGTGTCAGCAAGAACAGAATCGAGTTGAGATCGCACTTCTCAGGCACAATACCGTTCTCACGCAGATAGTGGGCGAGAATGGTCGCCGGGATGCCGAATTCGGTGTACCGCCCACTATCGGCATCAATACCTGGCGTGGTCAGTAACAGTTTACAGGGGTCGACAAAATACTGGTCATCCGCATAACCCTCAAAGCCATGCCATTTCGCCCCGGGCTCAAAACTGAAGAAACGACGATTGCTGGCAATGGTCTCCGTCGGATATGCCTGCCACGGCTTGCCGTCAACCACCAGTGGGATAAAGGGCTGAAGCAGTTTGCAACGGGCGAGAATGGCTTTACGCGCGTCAATGCCCAGCGCAACGCACTCCGCCCACAGGCGGCGACCGCTCTCCCCTTCGTGGATTTTGGCATTGATATCCAGCGCCGCAAACAGCGGGTAGAACGGACTGGTTGAAGCATGCAACATGAAGGCGTTGTTCAGGCGTTTGTGCGGGCAAAAACGCGCCTGGCCGCGAATATGGTTATCTTTTTTGTGGATCTGCGAGGTTTGTGAGAACCCCGCCTGTTGCTTATGTACCGATTGGGTCACAAAGATCCCTGGGTCGTTTTCATTAAGCTCCAGCCGCAACGGCGAGGTATCCGCCATCATATTGATAAACTGCTCATAGCCTACCCACGCGGAGTCAAACAGAATGTAATCGCAGAGATGCCCGATTTTATCCACCACCTGACGGGCGTTGTAAATAGTGCCGTCATAGGTACCCAGCTGAATGATCGCCAGGCGGAACGGACGCGACGCATCGGCGCTTTCCGGCATCACGTCACGAATCTGGTCGCGCAGGTACGTTTCATCAAAACAGTGCGCATCAATGCCACCGATAAAACCAAACGGGTTACGCGCCGCTTCAAGATAGACTGGCGTCGCCCCGGCCTGAATCAGGGCGCCGTGGTGGTTGGATTTGTGATTATTACGATCAAACAGCACCAGATCGCCGCGCGTCAGCAGGGCGTTGGTGACCACTTTATTCGCCGCCGAAGTCCCATTCAGCACAAAGTAGGTTTTATCCGCATTAAACACTTTTGCCGCAAATTTCTGCGCGTGTTTGGCAGAACCTTCATGTATTAGCAGATCGCCAAGTTTCACATCGGCGTTACACATATCCGCACGAAACAGGTTTTCACCAAAAAAGTCATAAAAATGGCGGCCTGCGGGATGTTTTCTAAAAAATTCGCCATGCTGGTGCCCCGGGCAAGCAAAAGTACTATTCCCCATGTCGACATACTGGGTCAGGGTGCCATAAAAGGGCGGCAGAAGTTCCGCTTCGTAGCGACAGGCAGCGTTTTCCAGCTCCAGCCATTCCTGCGCGTTCCCGACTATTACCGCCGTAACGCCGACAGGCGCGCTGACGGGTTCATCCGCAAGCATAAACACCGGCAGGTGAAAACCGGTGCGTTTAAGCAACGCCAGAATACCGCTACGGCTGTCGGCAGTGGTAATGACGACTGCGGCCACATCGGTAAAGTCGGTACTGTCCAGCGCCACTACGTTTCGGTGGGTGGAGAGACGGGGGATGAGTTCACCGCTGGCGGCAATATTCATTGATTTCATAAGCGCAAATACCCGTTTCGGGAGTAGAGTAACCCCGGACAAGGCCCGATGCCTTGCCCAACGAGATGCCGGGTCAAACTGGATACCAGCTCCGACCGCCAGACATCAGTAAAAACAGACTGTTTCTGATTTTACTGTTGTCCTGCAGTGAGCGTGCGCTGCCCTCACCGCATAGCGGGGATGACAAAAAAAAGGAAAGAAAGGGGCAAACCTCGCGCAGTCAGGCGACAGTGAAGACAATATAAAGGCGCTATGTTCATCCCGGCGAGCCCCATGCTGGCAGGAGAAATTTCGCGCAATCATGGCACCTTTCACCAGACGGCGCAAGGTAAAATCAGCGCTCTATACGTCACAGATAATCAAGCTATTAACAGCTTAATCGCGTGATAATAAGGCAATTTGAAAGACAAATAACAGGAGTCATTGTGGTAATTGGACCTTTCATTAACGCTGGCGCAATTTTATTCGGCGGCGTTATTGGCGCGCTGTTAAGTCAGCGTCTGCCAGAACGGATTCGCGTCTCAATGACGTCTATTTTTGGTCTGTGCTCTCTGGGAATTGGTATTCTGCTGGTGATGAAGTGCGCTAATCTTCCGGTGATGGTGCTGGCGACGCTGGTCGGCGCGCTTATCGGCGAGTTTTGTTTGCTGGAAAAAGGCATTAATGGCGCAGTCGCGAAAATCCAACAATTATTTATGGCATCGGGTAAGAAGCCAACACACGACTCATTTATTCAAAGTTACGTCGCTATCATTGTACTTTTTTGCGCCAGCGGCACCGGTATTTTCGGCGCGATGCATGAAGGGATGACCGGCGATCCAAACATTTTGATCGCTAAATCTTTTCTGGATTTTTTCACTGCCATTATTTTCGCCTGTTCGCTTGGCATCGCCGTTTCGGCGATTTGCGCGCCGATGTTGATTATCCAGTTAACGCTTGCCGCCTGCGCCACTCTCATTCTTCCGCTGACCACGCCGGCAATGATGGGCGACTTTAGCGCTGTAGGCGGACTGCTGCTGGTGGCGACCGGCTTGCGTGTATGCGGAATCAAAATGTTTCCGGTAGTGAATATGCTCCCGGCGCTGTTATTGGCGATGCCGATTTCCGCCGCATGGGCGATGTTTTTTGCCTGACTCTGCGTGCAATAACAACAAAGTGGTGATAGATTGTGCAGTCTACGTTGATTTGAAGAAATTTCGTTGACGAAGCGAGGCGATTACGGTTTAATGCGCCTCGTTGCCCGGATAGCTCAGTCGGTAGAGCAGGGGATTGAAAATCCCCGTGTCCTTGGTTCGATTCCGAGTCCGGGCACCACCTTCCCTTTTTATACTTCCTTAAAAATCCCCATGTGTTTTTAATTCAATGAGTTAGTGGAAAAACTCTTCCCAGCGAATTTCTATTTATCCGCCCAAATCAGGGGCTTTTGGTGGTCAACTCGGTGCTCAGTCCGGTTCGATAAAGGAGTGCCCCCCAAATGGCATTAACCGACAAACAAGCCCGTAGTGCAAAGCCTTCTGATAAACCCTACAAACTCGCTGATACACTCAGCCTGTATCTTCTGGTAAAACCCAACGGTTTTCGTATCTGGTATTTCAAATATCGTTTTGAGGGAAAAGAGTCCGGGGTATCATTCGGTCCTTATCCCGAAACTTCACTCGCCCTTGCCCGCGAAAAACGCGATGCCACCCGGCGCGTACTAAAATCCGGCTTTACCCCTTCTCAGCAGCGCCGGGACGAAAAAAGGTTGTCAATGAATTAGAACGTTCCAGTACATCGCCAGATTGTGGCATACAGGCTGCCTGAAACTCTGGTCAGAAAGTCACGCCAATAAAATTCCTGTCTGCCTCCAACACTACGTTTTCCCTGATATCGGCGCAATGGGTATTTCGGCGACTTAAACCCTACATCTCGCACGACTGGTCAGAGACATTGATGATAAAGGTGTGCATGATGTTGCCGGACGTATACGCCAGCATCTGACCAAAATTATGCGCCACGCCGTACAGCAGGGAACGATTAAATATAATCCGGCATTCGATCTGGATGGTGTTGTAACTCCTGTTGTAACCCAGCATCACCCCGCCCTTCCCCTGAAACGCCTGCCTGAATTGCTGGGCTATATCGACACCTACAACAAGGCCGGATGCCAGCTATCGACACTTTCCGCTGTGCCGCACTGCCAGGACAACACCAAACGTGAGTTCACACATCTGGTTAGAGTTTCTCTGGCTTACCGCAAAATTGAGTGGGAACACGTTTCAACAGGCACTTCAGGTGCTGATGACTGGCGTGCGCCGCTGGAAGCATAAGAGTAAATCCACAGCATTCCGCCTTAATGGTGAGATGCTGTTTTTGTCCGGGAACGGAGACAAAAAGCCCGTGCCAGCAATGAGTTACGTCTGTTACGTTTCATATATGGGAGATGGTGGATGCCGGAAACTTTGGCGGTAGCGTGCCTGAAGCGGCTGTCCTCCCCATTGCCACTGTCACGAGCGGACCGTGGTTCCTTTTTCGTCAATAAATCCAGAATAAGGTTATGTCACAAAATGGCCTGTGTTTTACGCTGGATGTGGACGGATTAGCGCCGGCGGCAACCACTGTCGTCAGCTTCACCCTCCAGAGGTATCAACAGTTCAACAGGTGCAAGCTGGAATAAGAATGAAAGACTAAAAACACCAGATGATGCATCCAATGATAGCATTAAATCAGGCCATGGTTCACAGGAGGAAATATTATCATCTTACCTTTACTTAATAAGATCATTTTTAATGAAAATAGGTTTATCAATAAAACAAAAAATATTCTTGACAGCGAAATTACATCTTTTCTTGCATCTTCAAGTCAGGAAGGATTTGATTTAGTGGATGATAACAATAATTATCTTTTTGATCGCACAGTTAAAAAATTAGGCGCATTAGCTGATAATGAAATGTTTGGTTTGGAACCTGCATACATTTTGGGCGGGGAAATAAAAATTTTTCTTTATTCAAAAAATTGAATTTTCTGATGGTAAGATTATCATTGATAATGAATCTGTGTCATGGTCACTAAAAAATTTAGTACACAAACAGAATACTCATGTTATATCCAAATTCATAAAAAAAAGAAAGAAAAGCTTTATTTAATAACAAATTTTAAAAAAATCAGCAGTGCATTGAGAAAACCAATAAATACATTCCCAGATGGAATTATGCCATCAAATCGAAGAGAAAATGAATTAATTAATATCCTGGATTCGCATAAAAAAGATTCAGAGTTTAGATTTTTATTAAAAGAATTAATTAGTTATATTGGAGTTGCAGTAAGTTCAATGTTCCTATCACTTATTATTTAGTAATGAAGCTATGGAGAAAAATGCCCACAGCCGCCCGACTCAACGATAAAGGCACCCAGCACGACGATTATTACGAGACCGTGAGTATAGCGAGTTCCCCCACGGTATTTATTGACGGCCTGCCCGTTGCCAGAATGGGTGATGCGGTGGACTGTGGCGGGGAGGTTAATATGACTCGAATGAAATCAGGTAAAGCATCAAAGGTTAGAAAAGTTGACAGAGTCGGAAAACGGAGGTTCGAGCTTCATCATATAGATGAAGTTGCAAATAGAGGCGATGTTTACAATGTAGACAATCTCCGTGTGAACACCATATTGACATACACAGGCGATTTATGAAATTAAAAGAAAATATTAGTGATTATACGGAAAGTGAGTTCATTGATTTCTTGAGAGTGATATTTTCTGAAAACGAGTCGGATACAGATGAAACATTAGATCCATTGCTTGAGTATTTTGAGAAGATCACTGAATACCCAGATGGAACAGATCTTATCTATTATCCTGAAACGGAAAGTGATGGAACACCTGAGGGTATTCTGAACATAATTAAAGAATGGAGAGAATCTCAAGGATTGCCTTGTTTTAAGAAAAGTAAATGAAAATCAGGTGTAGGGGAATGCCCAGAGTTACTGGCGCAGTTTAGTAAATCGAATCAAACTTTGATAAAAAGAAGTCGAGCGCCGTACACCTTGATAAGGCAACAAGTCGGAGGTAGGTGGGCTTATGAAATTTACCACGTTGGAAAGATCCAGTATGGAGGAATGGTGTTTGATGTTGATAACCTTAGGATAAACACTCCTAAAAATCATATACGATTGTATAAGTAAGGTTTGAGGTGAAAATGGAACTAAAAAATAACCTTGAAGATTATACAGAAGATGAGTTTATCGAGTTTTTAAACAATTTTTTTGAGCCTCCTGAAGAGTTGACTGGAGATGAATTATCGAAGTTTATTGATAATCTTCTACGCCATTTTAATAAAATTACTCAACACCCTGATGGCGGGGATTTGATATTTTATCCATCAGGGGAACGAGAAGATAGTCCTGAAGGAGTTATTGAAGAGCTAAAACGCTGGCGGAAGTCTCAGAGACTCCCCTGTTTTAAGGAAAATAAGTAGCGATCAGTGGTGAGGAGTTTGTCAACCGGAACCGGGATGATAATGCAGTGACCGTTAAAAGGCAAAAATATGTCAGTTAAGGGAGCAACTATCAAAGGCATAATTCTGAGTGTTTTTACACTGAACCGTAGTGCCAGAGGATATATTTGTCTGACGCGAATCGTATGAAATGAGAGCTTTACGTACGGTTTGTGAGAGGCTGTAGGGAAAGATCCTACAGCCTACTCACTAAGTAGTCTATTTTTGTACATTGTTTCATGTTCTGGAAACACGATAAAGTATGAGCCTGACGAACTCTCGCCCGCTAAAGTTCCACGCTGGAGGCTGACGGCCAGGAACCGGACATCTTTGCGGTGGTGAATTTACACCCGTTCAAAAAAATCTAATGTAAGAGATAGATGATATGGCTAAATATATATTCCTCTTTATCTGGATTGTGACATTTTCTGTCAACGCTGGTGAGCGAGGATATTATTTATTCATATGGGGTAACCCAGAAGGGAAGGAATATTTTAAAGAATATAGAGCTAATGAAAGGATATATGCGGTCAATAAATCCTGTTGGAATGAAAGAGCGGGGAACTCTATACGAATAGTATATGTTGATACTTATCCTCATGGAATAACCGATTCTTTAATTAATTCCTTTTTGGCTGGGAATAATAAATCTATAATAAATATTAGACTATCATTAAATAATTTTAGTGACGATCAAATACCTCATGGTTTTGATGGCATGTTAATAATAAATAAAAAAAATGAAGAGATCGAGATTTTTACTATTCCAGTGGTTGGTGCTAATTACTCATATAAAGATAAATTTTTAGTAAACGTCCATGATTTTGAATTATTTGATGGAAAGATCTGTAACGCTTTGATGCCTATAGATAGTTATTTTTCACCATAAGAAGGGTTGTTGAATAAATCAAATTACCCTGTACCGTCAAATGTACCTACAGTCGACACGGGTAACGGATCTACATCTTCTGGGAAGCAAAAGGCAACAACAAAAGATGCGGAACAATTGCCGACAGAGGGAAATAAAATCGTGGAGGGCCTATAGCTACGGGCTGAGATTATCTGTTCATGATATGTATGGCACACACGTTACCATAACATCATTGAATGTATCAAAAATGCCTACGCAGCAAACGGGCATTACAGGATGCAGGATCATTTTAGTCTTGACAGTAATGATATAACACATTGGCTTTATAGCCATTGGGATGTCTTTAAAATTTGGTTTGTACTTCAACATTATGAGAAAGAGGGGTATGAGTTTAAGCCATTTATACACAAAATCATTCTAGATGCATCGCGGCGGCAAGGGAAGAAATCCCCGGGAGCATAGATAACTATGTGACCGGGGTTTCTGAGCGCAGCCAACAAAGAGTCAGCTTAAAGGATGAAGTGTATATTACAGAAATAAATACCACCGTAAAAATCTCAGGTGTCAGAGGATATTACTCCTGATTTGGTATGTATTGTCGGCAAGGTATTTGTTTGTATTGTTAACATAGCATAGTCCGATATTTTGCATAAGGAATGTGATTGTGTCATGGGTAATAACGAAAAAATTCATTTATATTGTGACAATCGCCATATTATTTTGTTCTGTTGTTATATACTTATGGTCAGGCAGACCAGTAGAAATCGTGGATGTCCATTATTATTCAGGTAAAGACATTAACATTCTTGCCAGGCATTTCCCCATTACGGACAGGGGGAAACTGAATTGGTGGAGAGAAAATGAAAGAAAAATTCTGGAAAAATATAATCTCCCTGGAAATGATTTTTCGGTATATATATGGGATTTTGGTGACGGTTATCAAAAATTATCGCCCTATGATGCCGAGGATGAATTTTATTGTTTTCCTGGGTAATGACTCCAACTTACTGATAGTGTTTTATGTTCAGATAATGCCCGATGACTTTGTCATGCAGCTCCACCGATTTTGAGAACGACAGCGACTTCCGTCCCAGCCGTGCCAGGTGCTGCCTCAGA